>DATDEZ010000081.1:0-34937 GCA_036522875.1 Gemmatimonadales bacterium
CTGCCGTCGAGCAAGTACCGCAGCGGCGGTAACGGTGTACTGAAACTGGTTCTGGGGAACGGCGAGTATTCGTGGGAATTCCTCAACACCAAGTACTCACACATCCAGGACAGCGGCCACGGAGTCTGCCACTAGCGCGTAGCGGCGTCGAGCACCTGCCGGACCCGCGCCAACAGGTCGGCGCTGGTCCACGGCTTGGGAAGGAATGGCAATGAAGGATCGAGCGGCTCCGCGTCCCGTCCGGACGCGTAGCCGCTCGTGAACAAGAAGGGCATCGTGCGGCCGTCCTGGCGACTGAGCTGATGCAGTCCCGGGCCGCCGAGCCGGCCCATCACGACGTCGGTGAAGACGAGATGAATCGGCTCGGCGGTGGTCCGCAGGATCTCGAGCGCTTCCAGGCCGTCGCTGGCGGCGAGAACCTTGTATCCGGCGCGCTCGAGCGTCTGCACCGACGCCCGCCGCAGCTGCGCCTGATCCTCCACGACCAGCACCGTCTCTCGACCGCGCGCCTCGTCGAGCACCGGCATCTGCATGGCCCCTGACGCGCGCCGCCGCGTGATCTCTTCCGCGACCGGGAAGTAGATGCGCAGCCGCGTGCCGGCGCCGGGCGCCGAGTCGATCTGCACGAAACCGCCGTGCTGCTTCACGAGACCGTACACGGTCGCGAGCCCGAGACCAGTGCCCTTCCCCACGGCTTTGGTCGTGAAGAACGGCTCGAACGCGCGCTGGCGCGTGGCTTCGTCCATTCCGGCGCCCGTGTCGTCCACGGCGAGACAGACAAATTCCTGCGCCGATCCGGGGCCGAGCACTTCGCGCTGCGCGTCGCTGATCCAGGAGCAGCTCGTCTCGAGCCGCAGCACGCCGCCGTCCGGCATGGCGTCGCGCGCGTTGTTGACGAGGTTGATGAGGATCTGTTCGATGGCGTGCCCATCCGCGGAAACTTCCGGCAAGTCCTCGTCGGCGAACACGAGCATTTCGATGTTGGCCGGCAGCACGCGGCGGAGCACCGTCGCGAGATCGGTCACGAGCTGGCCGAGATGCATCGGCTCGAGCGACAGGGTCGACTTGCGCGCGAAGCCGAGCAGCTGGTTCACCATCAGACGGCCGCTGACGGCGGCCGAGACGATATCGCGCAGCGACGCGTCGTCCGGGCCGCGCGCGAGCAGCTCGGCATTGGCGAGGATGATGGTGAGCAGGTTGTTGAAGTCGTGCGCGATGCCGCCGGTGAGCTGCCCGATCGCTTCCATCTTCTGCGCCTGGCGGAGCTGCTCCTCGAGCCCGCGGCGCTCGCTCACGTCTTCCGCGAACACCTCATGGCAGTCCACTCGGCCGTCTTCGTGGCGCACCGTCCGTCCGTACAGACGCACCGTCATCAACTCGCCGTCCTTCTTGCGCCACTGCACCTGCGTCTCGACTGCGCCACTCGCCTCGTTCATGAGGGCGATATAGCGGCCGCGCGCCGCGGGGTCTTTGAAGACGTCGCGCTCCAAATGGCGCGCGAGCAGATCCGCTTCGCTCTCGTATCCCAGCATTTCGATGAGCGCCGGATTCACCGACAGCAACGTCCCGTCGGGTGCCGCGCGGAAGATGCCGAACGGGGCCTGCTGCACCATGGTGCGGCTGGCCGCGTCGACGCGGCGCAGCGCCTCTTCGGCGCGCCGGCGCTCCGTGATGTCGGTCGCGACGCCGACGACGCCGGTGATCGTGCCGTCCTTCTCGCGCACCGGCGAGTACTGCGCCTCGAACTCGAACCCGAACAGCTCCACGCTCGCGGTCACCGACTCGCCGGCGAGCGCCCGCCGCACGTCGGCAACCGCCTGCGGCACGTCGCCGAGCAGCTCGAAGAACGACTTGCCCATCAGCATGCCGGGCCGGACGCCGAGCGAGTGCAGCCCCTTCCCTTCGGCGAGCGTGAACACGCCTTTGGGATCGAGTGAGAACAGAATGACGGGAGAGCCGGCGACGACGGTGCGGAGCCGCTGCTTACTGGCCTGCAGCACTTCCTCCTGCCGCACGCGCTCGGTGATGTCGCGGGAGTTGACGATCACGCTGTAGGCGTTCGGCCGGTCGAGCTTCGCCTGACCGATCGACTCGAGCACGCGCCAGCTGCCGTCGGCATGGCGGAACCGGAACGTCGCGGTCTGCGGCGTGCCCGGCTTCTCGATCGCGTTCGCCAGCGCTTCCATCACGGGCGTCAGGTCGTCGGGGTGCATGAACTCGAACGACGTGCGCCCCAGCAGATCGCTCGCTCTGTAGCCGAGCAGTCGTTCGACCGACGGGCTGACGTACCGCAGGATCGCGTCGTCGCTCAAGATCGTCACGATGTCCGACGCATTTTCCGTCAGCGAGCGGAAGTGCTCTTCGCTCGTGCGCAGCGCCTCTTCGACGCGCGCGCGCTCGAGCGCCGTCGCGAGCACGTGCCCGAGCGCCTGAATGAACAGCACGTCCGGCCCGCTGAATTCCCGCGGCTGCGCGCTGTACGCCCCCAGCACTCCCCAGGGACGCTCCCGTCCTTGCACGACGACGCAGACGCCGCTGACGACGTGGTGGTCTTCGAGGTGCGAGGGGCTGGTGAAGCGGGTTTCGCGGGCGAGATCGTCGATGACGACGGGACCGGGGGCGGCGAGCGCGTAGCTCGCCAGCGCCCCCGCTTCGGCGCTCACGAGCGTCTTGCCGACCTGGCCGTCGCGCCACCCCTGCCCCGCGCGCAGCACCAGGCTGCGACGCTCCGGCTTCAGCTCCAGCACCTCGCTGAACTCGACGTCGAGACCGCGCGCCACCAGCGTGGCCGCCGTGTGGAACAGGTCGGTCCGCAGCGCTCCGGCCAGCGCCTGCTGGCCCAGGTGCGCCACCGCCTCCTGCTGACGCGCCGCCGCGCGCAGCTGACGCTCGGCACGCGTCGAGTCCTCGACGCCCAGCCAGCGAAAGCGCTTGGGTGGCAACCCGGCTCCCAATGTCGGTAAGGGGTTCGAAAGCTAGGTGCGATACGCGGGTAGGCCCGTGACCCGAGTCACCCACCTCCATGGCCAACGAGACCGCCATTCGTACATTCGGGGCTCATGGCCACGCGCCGGAAGCCGTCCCCCAAGCCGAGGGCGAACAAACCCCGTAGGGTCGAAGACTCGCTCACCGTTTCGGTGCTGCAGGCGACGCTCGAGTCCACCGCCGACGGCATCCTCGTGGTCGATCTCCACGGCCAGATTCTCGCGCACAATCGCCGCTTCGAGGAGATGTGGAACCTGCCGGCGTCGCTCATCGCCGAGAACGACAATGAGAAGGGCCGCCACCGCCTCATCGCCCACGTCTCGGAGCAGCTGCTCAACCCCCAGACGTTCGTAGACGGGATTCGGGACCGGTATGCCGATCCCGACGCCGACAGCTTCGACGTCCTGGCGTTCAAGGACGGCCGAGTCTTCGAGCGCTACTCGATTCCATTGCGCCTGGAAGCGCGGGCGGTGGGGCGCGTGTGGAGCTTCCGCGACGTCACGGCGCGGCGCCGCGCGGAGTGCGTCCAGGAGGCGGTGTATCGGATTTCGCACACGTCGCACGTCGTGGACAATCTCCAGGACCTGCTGCGCGCGATTCACGCGATCGTGGGCGAGCTCATGCCCGCGAAGAACTTCTACGTCTCGTTGTACGACCCGGCGCACGACCGCCTCGAGTTTCCCTACTTCGTCGACGAGTACGACACGGCGCGCGACGTGCCGCCCCGCAAACTGAGGAAGGGGCTGACCGAATACGTACTGCGCACCGGCCAGCCGCTGCTTGCCACACCCGAGGTCTACGAGCGGCTCGTCGCGGCGGGCGAAGCCGAGCTCATCGGCGCGCCGTCGATCGACTGGCTGGGGGTGCCGCTCAAGGTGAAGGATCGCACGATCGGCGTCGTGGTGACGCAGACCTATTCGCAGGGCGTCCGCTACGGGCCGAGCGAGCTCGACATCCTGACGTTCGTGTCGTCGCAGATGGCGATGGCGATCGAGCGCAAGCGCGTCGCCGACGCCTGGCGCGAGCAGAGTGAGCTGCTGCAGCGCATCGTGGACAACATTCCCGTGATGCTGGTCTTCCTGGACGAGCAGGGCCGCATTCAGTGGGGCAACCGCGAGTGGTCGCGGGTGCTGGGCTACGAGATCGCCGAAGCGCGCGAGCGCGACATCTTCGCCGAGCTCTACCCCGACGCCGCCGAGCGCCGTCGCGTCCAACAATCGATCGGCCAGCCCGTAGGCACGTGGACCGATTTCCGGACGCGAACCCGCGCGGGCGCCATGCTCGACACCATCTGGGCCAATGCCCCGCTGACCGGCGGCGGCTGGCTCGCCATCGGCATGGACGTTTCCGACCGCCGTCGGGCGGAGGAGCGGTATCGGTCCTTCATCGCCCAGAGCTCCGAAGGGGTCTCGCGCCTGGAGATCGATCCCCCTGTACCGGTCAACCTGCCGGAAGAAGAGCAGATCGATCAGGTGTACGCCCGCGCCCGCATCGCCGAATGCAACGACGCGATGGCGCGGATGTACGGCTACAAAGAAGCCAAGGAAATGATTGGCGTGCCGCTGTCCCAGCTGCACAACGTCACGGACTCGACCAACCGCGAGCAGATTCGCGCGTTCATTCGCGCCGGATACCGCGTGGCCGATTCGGAGACGCGCGAGCACGATCGCGACGGGCGCTCGCGCGTCTTCCTGAATAACGTCGTCGGCTTTCTCGAGGACGGGCACCTCGTGCGGGTGTGGGGGACGCAGCGCGACGTGACCGAGCAGCGGCACCTCGAGGAGCAGTTCCGGCAATCACAAAAGATGGAAGCGGTCGGCCAGCTCGCCGGCGGCATCGCGCACGACTTCAACAACCTGCTGACGGCGATCTTGGGGAACACGCAACTCCTGTTGCGCGACTTGCCGCCCGGCGACGCGAAGCGCGGTGACGTCGAAGAGATCCGGAAAGCTTCAGAGCGCGCCGCCTCGCTGACCCGGCAGCTGCTCGCCTACAGCCGCCGGCAGATGCTGCAGCCGGAGATCCTCGACCTGAACGTCGTCGTCGTGGAAATGGACAAGATGCTCCGCCGTCTGATCGGCGAGCACATCACGCTCGCCACGGTGCTCGCGTCCGATCTCGGCCGCGTGCGCGCCGACCCCAACCAGATCGAGCAGGTCATCGTCAACCTCGCCGTCAACGCGCGCGACGCGATGGAGGCCGGCGGCAAGCTGACGATCGAGACGGCGAACGTGGAGCTCGACGACGCGTTCGCGCAGGCCCACCTCGGCGCCGTCCCCGGGTCGTACGCGATGCTCGCGGTCACCGACACCGGCCACGGCATGGACGCCACCGTCCGCGCACACCTGTTCGAGCCGTTCTTCACGACCAAGGAGGTCGGCAAAGGCACCGGACTCGGCCTCGCGACCGTATACGGCATCGTCAAGCAATCGGGCGGGTACATCTCGGTGTACTCCGAGACCGGACGTGGCTCGAGCTTCAAGGTGTACCTGCCCCGCATCGAAACGGCGGCCGATCATTCCGCCACGCCGTCCCGTGGCGGTCCCGCGCGCGGAAGCGAGACGGTGCTCGTCGTCGAAGACGAGCCGGCGGTACTGTCGCTCAGCTGCCGCGCGCTCGAGGCCCAGGGCTACGTCGTGCTCAGGGCCACGGACGCGGAAACCGCCCAGCGCATCGTCGAGCGTCACGGCGGCACCATCCACCTGCTGCTCACCGACGTCGTCATGCCCGGTCTCTCGGGCCGCGAGCTGGCCGACCGCTTGACGGTCAAGCGCCCCGGCATTCGCGTCCTCTACATGTCCGGCTATCCGGGCGATGCCGTCGTGCAGCATGGCGCCTTGCCTTCGGGTACCGCATTTCTCCAAAAGCCGTTCTCGCCGGACGGGCTCGCCCGGAAAGTGCGGGACGTGCTGGACGCTTGAGCATGAACAGAGTACCGTAGCATCATGTGGCAAGCCGGAACGCAGATCGGTGCCGAGCACTTCGCCAAGCTGTTGAGTCAGTTGCCGGCGCTGATGTGGTCCACCGACAGCGACCTGTTGATTACGTCCCGCTGGGGTGGAGCGATCAAAGTGTTCGGCCACAGCGAAGGGCCAATCGAGGCGACGCCGGTCGGGGCATTCGTCGACCCGGCCGATCGCGAGACGGTCATCGCCGCCCACCGGGCCGCGCTCCGCGGCGAATCCGCGTCGTATGAGACGCACTTCCAGGGCCGCACGTACAATGCGCGCGTCGAGCCGATCGTGGAGGTCGGCGGTGAAGTCACGGGCGTCGTCGGATTCGCGTTCGACGTCACGGACTGGCGCCGCACCGAGCACCGGCTGCGCACGATCATCGAGAGCGAGCCCGAATGCGTGAAGCTCGTGGATGCGCAGGGGCGGCTCCTGGAGATGAATCCCGCAGGCCTCGCGATGGTCGAAGCCGAATCGCTCGAGGCGGTGCGCGGGGCCGCGATCATCGAGCTCGTCGCTCCCGAGTACCGGGCGAGCTTCATCGATCTCCACCGCCGCGTGTTCGCGGGCGAGTCCGGCACCCTCGAGTTCGAGATCATCGGATTGAAGGGCAAGCGCCGGCTGCTCGCGACGCAGGCCGTGCCGCTGCGCGATGGCTCCGGCGCGGTCCAGGCGCTGCTCGGCATCACGCGCGACATCACCGAGACGCGGCGAGCCGAGGAGCAGCTTCGCGCCTCGCGCGCGGCGCTCCGCAGTCTCGCCACGCGGCAACAGGATATTCGCGAGGACGAGCGCACGCGCATCGCGCGCGAGATTCACGATTCGCTGGGCCAGGCGCTCACCGCGCTGAAGCTGCATCTCGCGGCCGCCCAGGAAGCGGCGCGCGACGCCGCGCCCGCACTCGGCCATCGCGTGGCCGAGACCGCCGCGATGGTGGATGACCTCGTCAAGATGGTCCGGCGGATCGCCACGGAGCTCCGGCCGCCCATTCTGGACCAGCTCGGGCTGCCGGCGGCGCTCGACTGGCTCGCGCAAGACTTTGCCCGGCGCACCGGCATCCGGTGTCAGGCGCTGATCGGCGCCACGGACGGCGCGATCTCGCAGGACCTCGCGACGGCTCTGTTCCGCATCGTGCAGGAAGGGCTGACGAACATTTCCCGCCACGCCGGTGCCGCGCAGGTAGAAATCCGGCTCGGGCTCAACGGCGAATGCGTCACGCTCGAGATCTTCGACGACGGCCGCGGAATCACCGAAGCCGCGACGTCGGGACCCGGCTCGCTCGGCATCCTGGGCATGCGGGAGCGGGCGGCGGCACTCGGTGGTGTGCTGGAAGTCGCGCCCCGCGAGCGCGGGGGTACGCGGGTCACCGCGTGGTTTCCGCCGCGATGAATCGCATCCTCGTCGTCGACGACCACGCCCTCGTCCGCCGCGGACTGATCGAAATTCTCCAAAGCCTTCCCGACGGGCTCGAGTTCGGCGAAGCCGGCAGCGCCGCCGAGGCGCTGGTGCTTGCGCTCGGTGCTCCCTGGGACGTCGTACTGCTCGATCTCGGCCTGCCCGATCGCCACGGCCTCGACGTGTTGCGCGAGCTGCACCAAGCCCGGCCCACGCTGCCGGTATTGATTCTCACGATGTTTCCCGAGGATCAGCTCGCGCTACGCGTGCTCGAGCTCGGCGCTTCCGGCTATCTCACCAAGGAGTCCGCGCCCGAAGAGCTGGTCCGCGCCCTCCAGCGCGTCATGTCGGGCCACAAGTACCTGAGTCCCGCGATGACGCAGGCGGTTGCGGACGGCCTGGGCGGACCGGGGCCCGCACCACACGACCAGCTCTCCGACCGCGAGCTCGAGGTCCTGCGGATGCTCGCGGCCGGCCGGCCGATTACGGCGATCAGCCGGCAGCTCGGCCTTTCGCCAAAAACGGTGACGACGTATCGCGCGCGCCTGCTGCACAAGCTCAAGATGAAGTCGAACGCCGAGCTGACGTTTTACGCCACACAACACGGCTTGGTCAGCCCGGCCGCGCTCCGGGCGACTCCCTAGATCGACGTAGGCAAATCCCTACCCAGCAGCTTCTCGCCCGCCGACAGACATCTTTAAAGAAGCAGCCAAAACTGTGCAGCATGGAACCGGTGCGCGTCCTCATGGCCGAGGACGACGATAACGACGCGGAGCTCGTGCGCCGCGAGCTCGGCCGGTCGAACGTACCGGCGGTCATCGAGCAGGTCGGCAGCGAGTCCAGCTTCACCGCAGCACTGGCTTCCTTCCGTCCCGACATCATCCTGTGTGATCACAACATGCCGGGCTTCGGCGGCCCGCGCGCGCTCGCGTTGGCGAAGCAGCTGGCGCCGGACGTGCCTTTCATTTTAGTCACCGGCTCGCTCGACGAGGAGACGGCCGTCAATTACCTCAAGACGGGCGCGGCCGACTACATCCTCAAAGATCGCATCGTGCGACTTGGACCGGCGCTGCTGGAGGCGCTCGAGCGCGCGCGCGAGCGCGCGGCGTTGCGCCGCCACGAGCGGCTGCTCCATCAGATCATCGACGCGAATCCGAACTTGATCTTCGTAAAGGACTGGAATGGGCGCTTCATTCTGGTCAACCAGGCGATCGCCGAGATCTACGGCACCACGCCCGCGGGATTGCTGGGCAAGACCGATGCCGATTTCAACCCGAATCCCGATGAAATCGCGCACTTTCTGCGCGACGACCGTGAGGTCATGTCCTCCGGCCGCCCCAAGTTCATCTCCGAAGAGCCCGTCACGAATCCGAGCACTCAGGAGACGCGCTGGTTTCAGACGATCAAGATCCCGCTGCAGCTCGCCGACGAGACGACGCCAACGATGCTCGGCGTCGCCACCGAGATCACGGAGCGCAAGCGGCTCGAAGAGCAGCTGCTGCAGTCGCAGAAGATGGAAGCGGTGGGGCAGCTCGCCGGCGGTGTCGCGCACGACTTCAACAACATCCTGACGGCGATCGTCGGGTACACCGACCTCCTGACGGCCGAGTTCAGCGGCAACACGCGCCAGATGGAAGACCTCGAGGAGATCCGCAAGGCGGCCCGGCGCGCCGCCGCGCTCACGCGGCAGCTCCTCGCCTTCTCGCGCAAACAGGTGCTCGAGCCGCGTCTCATCGATCTCAACGACGTCGTGCTCAACCTCGACAAGATGCTCCGGTCGTTGATCTCCGAGAACATCGAGTTAAAGACGAGCCTCGCCCCCGACCTCGCGGCCACGCGCGCCGACCCCAATCAGGTCGAGCAGGTCATCATGAACCTCGCGATCAACGCGCGCGACGCGATGCCCGACGGCGGCACGCTGACGATCGAAACGAAAAACGCGACCCTTGACCAGACGTACGCCGCGCAGCACGTCGCCGTCATCCCCGGCGATTACGTCATGCTGGCCGTCACCGATACGGGCTGTGGAATGGACGAAGCGACGAAGGCGAGAATGTTCGAGCCGTTCTTCACGACCAAGCCGGTCGGCCGAGGCACGGGCCTCGGTCTCTCCACCGTGTACGGCATCGTGAAGCAAAGCGGCGGCAACATCTGGATCTACAGCGAGCCCGATAAGGGCACGACGTTCAAGATCTATCTGCCCGCGGTGGAGGCGCTGCCGGAAGATCTCGAGAAGACGTCGCCACCGCGCGCCGCCCATGGCGGCGGTGGGACCGTGCTGGTCGTCGAAGACGACGACCAGTTGCGCCGCCTGACGCATCGCGCCCTCGCGTCGCGAGGCTATGAGGTGCTCGAGGCCGACCGGGGCAGCACCGCGATCGACCTGGCCCGCCGGCACAAGGGCCCGCTCGATCTGCTCCTGACCGACATCGTCATGCCCGACATGAACGGCCGCAAGCTCGCGGACACGATTCGGGCGACACGGCCGGGCCTCCGCGTGTTGTACATGTCCGGCTACCCCGACGGGGCGATCGCCAGCCAGGGCATTCTGGAGTCCGGCGTCGCCTACCTCGCCAAACCGTTCACGACCGACGGGATCATCGCCAAGGTGCGGGAAGTGCTCGACGCGCCATGACCCGGTCCATCGAACGCAGGCTGCCGCTTCTCGTCGTGGTGCTGCTCCTCGCAGTAGGAGTGGCGCAGCTCACGACCGGCTATTTCGAGGTCCGGCGTGCCTCTCGCTTGCTGGCCGACAATCGGCTGCCGCTGACGACGCGCGTGCTCGCGGATCTGCTCCAGACGTCGCCGACGCGCGGGCGAATCACGGCACTCGCCAAGGATCCGGCGATCGTCGCGTTTCTGCGGTCGGGCGGGCGCGCGGGGCGCGACCGGGCGTTGGCAGCCATGCATCGCGTCACGTCCGACACCGCCACCAACGCGGGGCTCGAGCTGCGCGATTTCAGCGGCCGGCTGCTGCTGCACACCGGCCGCTTCGTGGGTCCCGACAGCGTCCTGGTCTCGCCGGGGATCGATTCGGCGCAATTCAGCCCGCTGCTGCGGCGCGACACGACGCTCTACTTCGCGGTCGCGGCGGCCACGGGACACACGGAAGGCGGCGGCGGGATCGTGCAGCAGGTCGCGCGCCTCGGACTGAACACCCGCACGCGCACCGCATTGACCGGGCTCGCGGGCGGCGACGTCGCGCTCCTGTTCGGCAACGCCGCTGGAGATCCCTGGACCGACTTCGCGACCATCGTCCCCGCTCCGCCCGAGAGCGTTCGTACCAGCCACGTGTCGGTCCGCTATGTCCGCGGCGAGATGCAGCGCGCGCGCGCCGCGCCCGTGCCGGGCACACCGTGGATGGTCGTGGCCGAGCTACCGAGCCGCCTGATCGCGGCGCCGGCGCGCGAATACCTGCTGAAAATGACGCCCATGGCGCTCGTGATCGTCGTGATCGGCGCGCTCGCGGCCTGGTGGGGCAGCCGCTGGCTGATCCGGCCCCTCGGCGACGTCACGCGGGCGGCAGCGGCGATCGCCACAGGCGATCTGACCCAGCGCGTCCCGGTCCGCGGCGACGACGAACTCGGCCTCTTGGGGCGGTCGTTCAATTCCATGGCGGAACAGGTGGGGCGGGCGCACCACGAGCTCGAGGGGCAGGTCGCGCAACGCACTCAGGCGCTGCAAGCGACGAACGCGGAGCTCGAGTCATTCTCGTATTCCGTGTCGCACGACTTGCGGGCACCGCTGCGCGCCATTCACGGCTTCGCGCGCATCCTGGTGGAGGACCACAAAGCCCAGCTCGATCCGGAAGCGCAACGCCTGCTGGGCGTGATCGACCAGAACACCCGCCGGATGGGGCAGCTCATCGACGACCTGCTGTCGTTTTCGCGGCTCGGTCGCCAGGAAATCAGCGCCAGTCGAGTGAACATGGAAGAGCTGGCGCGCAGCGTGGCCGAGGAGGTCCGTCGCGCCGACCCCGAGCGAGCCCACCCGCCGGACATCCGGATCGCCGCGTTGCCTGCAGCGCAGGGAGATCGCGCCTTGCTACGACAAGTGATGAGCAATCTGCTGCAGAACGCCGCCAAGTTCACCCGTGGCCGGACCCAACCCGTGATCGAAGTGGGCACGCAGCCCGATGGCGAGCAGAACGCGTACTTCGTGAAGGACAATGGCGCGGGCTTCGACCCGCGCTACATGGATAAGCTGTTCGGCGTTTTCCAGCGCCTCCACCCGGTCGAGGAGTTCGAAGGAACCGGTGTCGGGCTCGCGATCGTGAAGCGCATCGTGCAGCGGCACGGCGGCCGCGTCTGGGCCGAAGGCCAGGTCGATGCGGGAGCAACGTTCTATTTCACTCTGCCCCACCCTACCACGGGAGCCTGATGGAATCGCCCGTCGAGATCCTGCTCGTCGAAGACAACCCGACCGATGCCGAGCTGACGCTGCGGGCCCTGAAACAGCGGAATCTCGCGAACCAGGTGCTCTTGTGCCGCGACGGCGCCGAGGCCTTGCAGTTCTTCTCCGGGGGGGATGGGAGCGGGCAAGTGCCAAAGGTCGTGTTGCTGGACTTGAAGCTTCCCAAAGTCGACGGGCTCGAAGTCTTACGGCACCTGAAGAGCGACGTGCGCACGAAATCCATTCCCGTCGTTGTCCTCACGTCCTCGCGCGAGGAGCCCGATATCGAGCGCGCCTATGAGCTCGGCGCGAACAGCTACATCGTCAAACCGGTCGACTTCGAGGCGTTCGCCCGCGCTGTCTCCGACGTCGGACTCTACTGGCTGTTGCTGAACCATCCGCCGCAGTAAGGAATCACCGAAACTACACCGAAAAAATCGACAAAATCAGCATTAACTCGCGAGTGCGCGCTCACTTTGCGTCATAAGTTACTTTAGGCGTATGGTTTAGATCAGCGCAAGGCCGACGTTGGATCTGTACTAGCCTGCAGGATAATGAGTTACAGAGCAACGTAGTGCCGCGCACCGCCCCTCCAGCTAGATTTGCGCATGCCTTTACCGCCCATCTTTGGGCACGAAGGGGTTAAGTCGAGACTGGCGGGCGCCCACGCCTCCGGAAAGCTGCCGCAGTCGTTGCTGCTCACCGGACCCCGCGGGGTCGGTAAACAGCGTCTTGCGCTGTGGCTGGCCCAGTTGATCCACTGTGAAGCGCCCGGCAATCGCGGCACCGAGCCCTGCGGCAACTGCCGCGCGTGCCGCCTGGTGCTCTCGCTGCAGCATCCCGACGTGCACTGGTTCGTCCCGACCGAGCTGAGCAAGCGTGGCGGTGGGACGGACGCGGACAAGCAGGTCGAGCTGGTCGCGGAGGCGTTGGCTGAGGAAATGGCCGCGCGGCGCGAGCAACCGCTGTACGCGCCGGTCGCGGGACTCGCGAGCCACCCGGTGGCGTCGGTCCGGCTGCTGCTGAAGCGTCTGGTGCTGACGCCGGCGATGGGACAACGAAAGGTCTTCATCGTCGGAGACGCGGAACGCCTCATTCCGCAGCTAGGGACTGAGGTCGCGGCAAATGCGTTGCTGAAGGCGCTTGAGGAGCCGCCGGCCGATTCCGTGCTCATTCTGACCGCGGCCGATCCTGGTGCCCTGCTTCCGACGATTTTGTCGCGTGTTGTGCTGGTTCGTGTGGCGCGAATCGCCGACAGTGCCGTGACAGCATTCGCGCAGCAAGTACTGCAATTGGGTGCTAAACCTGAGGCGGCACAACGAGTTACTGCCGCGGAAGGCTGTATTGGCAAGCTCTTTGCAACGGATGCCGCCCGTACCGGCCAGGCAGACCAGACGCAGCGGTTCTGGGAAGCACCACTGCTGTTCGCGCTCGGCCAGGTACCGTTTCAGGCGCGCGGCGGGTTCACCGCCATGCTCGACTCGTTGGCGGAGCAGCTCCGCCGCGAGGCCCAGCGAGGCGGCGACACGAGCAAGGTCGTGGAAGCGATCGCCGCCGTGATGGACGCGCGAGATCTCGCGCAGGGCAACGTGAACCCGCAGCTCCTCGCGGCCGTACTGGCCGAGGACCTGCAAGCGGTGCGGCGGACATGAAGTTGTCCCATCTGGACCAGGCGGGCCGAGCCCGCATGGTCGACGTGGGCGACAAGCCGCTGATGGATCGTTCGGCGGTCGCGACGGGCACGATCCGGATGTCGCGCGAGGCGTTCCAGCAGGTCGCCGATCACGCGGTCGCCAAGGGCGACGTCCTGGCGGTGAGTGAAGTCGCCGGAACGCTCGCGGCAAAGAAGACGGCGGAGCTCATCCCGCTCTGCCATCCGCTGGGCCTCGACCATGTGGAAGTCGAGGCAACGCTGGCGGAATCGCTGCCGGGAGTGCGGGTCCAGGCTCGAGTGCGGGCAGTCGGGCGGACCGGTGTAGAAATGGAAGCGTTGACGGCAGTGACGGTCGCGCTCTTGACCGTCTACGACATGGTGAAAGCCGCCGATGCCGGCATGGTGATCGGCGATGTGCAGTTGATAGAGAAGAAAAAGGCTCCGGCCGATGCTTGAGGGGGCCTTGAAGCAACTGCGGCACCTTGATTCACCAGCAGTCGAACAGGAGAGGAGTATGCATACGAGAACTCAACGTCTGATGATCCGCGGCGGGATGATCGTGCTGGCCGCTCTGCTCGTCAGTACGGTAGGCGGCTGGGCTGGAGGCACGACCGCTGACACCGAGCGCGCGCCCGCTTCGGGCACGGAGCTGCTCGGTGAGCTGCGCTCGCTGCGTCAGGAGCTCGACGCCAAGCAGGGCGAGCTGGAAGTCGCCCGGCTGCAGCTCGACCGCGTGAACGCGATCATGCAGTACTCGACCCACTACCGCCTGCCGGCCGACATGGCGACGGCGGTCTATGACGTCGCGCTCAGCGAGGGGATCGATCCCGGCCTGGCGTTCCGTCTCGTGAAGGTCGAGTCCGGATTCAACCCGCGCGCCATCAGTCACGTCGGCGCGATCGGGCTCACGCAGGTCATGCCCAGCACCGCGCGTCTCTACGAGCCGGGGCTGACGACGGCGCAGCTCTATGACCGGGATACCAACCTGCGGATCGGGTTCCGATACCTGCGGGACCTGCTGGACCGCTATCCCGCGAACATGCAGCTCGCGCTACTCGCGTATAACCGCGGCCCCGCCAAGGTGGAGCAGCTGCTGGGCGTCGGTCGCAATCCCGCGAACGGCTACGAAACTGAAGTCATGAAGGGATTCCGGCACCAGTAAAACGAATGACCAATGATCATTGATCAATGATCATTGGTCATTCCGAGGGCGTTACCGGCTCGGGATACGCAGGACGTCACCGGGCCGGATCACACTCCGCATCGTCAGATCATTCGCTTCGAGTAACGCCATCAGCCCGATGCCGTGCTGGCGGGCGATGGCGCTGGCCGTCTCACCCGGTGCGACGCGATGCCGCGTGGCACTGTTGTCCGAGACGTAGCGCGCCCGGACCCGGCGAACGCGGGGCTCCGGCGGCACGCTCCAGGCGCCGCGCGGCACGACACGACCGCTCATCGGCACGATGACGCGCTGCCCGACCTTCAGGGCGTGCGACTTGAGACGGGGGTTGGCCGCCTGAATCATCGTCACGGTCACCTGATAGCGCTGCGCGATACCCGACAACGTCTGCCCGGCCGTGACATAGTGATCGACGAATGTGACCCGCTCGTTGACGGGCAGATCGGCGTACCGCTGCGCCACCTGCGCGCCGCTGCCGCGCGGAACGCGGACGACGGCGTCCTTCCCCGGGGGCGTGATACCTCGGACGTACTGCGGATTGAGCTCCAGAATGGCCGCCACTGACGTATCGGCGAGCCGCGCAATGACGTCGAGGCCGGTCGCGTCAGGCACCGACACCTCGTCGAACACGAGCGGCGGCATGCGCTGCACGTCGGTGAACCCGTAGCGGTCCGGCTGCTTGGCGATCAACGCCGCGGCGATCAGCTTCGGGACGTAGTCACGGGTCTCGCGGCGCAGATTCCGGCGGTCGGCGATCTCAAAGAACGTCGCGTCGTCCACCGTATCCTGCTCGCCGGGGAGACGCGCGATCTCGCGCTCGATGCGGCCGGCACCGGCGTTATAGGCGGCCGCCGCCAGATACACGCTGCCCAGCCGCTCCACCAGATCCGAGAGGTGCGCCACGGCCGCATCGGTCGCCTTGAACGGATCGCGCCGCTCATCCACCCAGGGGTCGATCTCCAGCCCGTAGCCCTTGCCGGTCGAGGCCATGAACTGCCACATCCCGACGGCGCGGGCCCGGCTGACCGCGGTGTTCGACAATCCGCTCTCGATGAGCGTCAGGTAGACGAGATCTTCGGGAAGGCCCTTGGCGCGAAGCCGCTCACGGATCATTCCCTCATAGCGGCCCAGTCGCGAGAGCCAGATCTCGAAACGATCGCGGGCGTCCAGCTGGAAGAACTCGAGGTACTCGAGCACGCGCCGGTTGCCCGCAAAGCTCGAGACGTCGATGTCGAAGCCCGTGGCTTCCCGCGTGCCGAAGATTTGCTCGGCCTCGTGGCGCGCGTCCTCGCCGGCGAGAGGCTGGTTGGTACGAGGAGCGGCCGCGGCGTCTGCGTCGTGACCGTGCAGACTGTCGAGGGCCGACTGATCGGCGGCGGAATCCTGCTCCGCCGTCGCGAGGGCCGCGCCGAGCTGAACCGCGGAGCTGTCAGTGGCCGCCGCGGCGGCAGCCTGCGGCGCCGGCTGGGAAGCCGGGCGCGTATGTCCACCAGCGCAGCCGGAAAGCAGCGCGGCAGCGCTCATCGTCGCAATCGCGAAAGCCGTGAAGCGTGTCATCGTGTCGCCAGGTAATTCCCAAGTAGACGGTTTGTCGCATTCAAGACCGCAAGCGCCGCGCCACGCGGCGGATCCGTTTCGGTTAGGCACGACCCCACCAGCCGAGTCGCTTGTTCTGCCCGCGCGGACAGCGAGACGATGACGACCGTCGCGTCGAACGCACGGACTGCTTTCACACCGAGCAGCTCGAACGTCAACTGCGGCTGCACGGCCTGCTCGAGCGCATTCACCGCCGCCACGGCACAGCACCGCAGCTCACCTGTTTGCGACGTCACACCGTCGGACGATCCCTCAAACCGGCGGCCGTCCGACCAGGTGAGCACCACCTTGGCGCGGCAGCGCCCGTTCGCCAGGCGCTGGAATCCGAACTCCTGAAATCGCAGTCGCTCGTCGGGCACTCGGCACGCCTCAGTCGAATCGGACTTCGATTTGCTGCTTCAGCCCGGCGTCCTGCATCGCTTCCACGACATCGACTTCCAGACGGGGACGCCCCTGCGCGTCGCGCTCCGCCGAAATGAGCAAGATCAAGCCGCTCTCGAACTCGACTTTCACGTGCCGAACGTCCGAGCGCACGGTCACGTGTTTGACCGACTCCCCTTTGAGCCGCGTCACCGCGTTCACGACGCGCCGCAGATCCTGCAGGTCGGCCGTGCTCAGCTCAGACACTCGGCGAGCACCTGCGACAGCGCCGCATCCGGTATCCGCTCTGCCTGGATGAACAGCGACGACTTCGAGGTGGCCTCCAGAGGGTATGGTTTCCAAAACGAGCGGCGACCCTGCACCCGGCCCTTACCCTCTTCTGCCCCTGACGCGGGCTCAGACGCGGCGCGAAACGCCAAAACCAGCTGCCATGCTGCCGTATTGGCGCGGCGCTCGGCAACCGCATCCACATGCCAAACCTGATCCCCGTGCGCAATCACTCGCCATGACATGGCTCACCTCGAGCGGGGAAGGAGCGCAAAGGGCCCCCAATATGTGGGTTAGCTCATGGCGATGCAATGGGTTAGCTCTTTTTCGACGGCTGGGACTACGAAATCAGTCGCCGCGGGTCACGAATGCGCGGAAGCGGGTCGCCAGGTCTCGCGTGACCGGTCCGGCAACGCCGTTGCCGATCGCGCGACCGTCCAGTTTGGAGATGGCCACGACTTCGGCCGCCGTCCCGGTCAAGAAGACCTCATCGGCGGTGTACAGGTCGTAGCGGTTCATGGGCACTTCTTCGATGGCGTAGCCGGCGTCGCGACCGAGCTCGATGATGGTGTCGCGGGTGACGCCGCGGAGAATGCCGGCATAGGGCGGCGGCGTGCGCAGGGTGCTGTTCGACACGGCGAAGAGGTTCATGCCGCTCGCTTCGGCGATGTAGCCGGCGGCGTCGAGCATGATGACCTCGTCGACGCCGGCGGCGATGCCTTCGACCTTGGCCAGGATGTGCGAGAGGTAGTTCAGCGATTTGACGCGCGGCGAGAGCGCTTCGCGATGATGAATCGGGGTGGCGGCCGTGATGGCGACGAGGCCCTTGTCATAGCGATCGTTGGGCCACAGTCGCATCGTGTCGAAAATGCAGAACACCGTCGGCTTCTCGCATTTCCGCGGATCGAGTCCCAAATCGCCGACGCCGCGCGTCACGACCAGGCGAATGTAGGAGTCCTTGAGCTGACTGCGCTTGACGCCTTCCTCGACCATGCGGGCCATGGCGTCTCGGGCGACGGGAATCTCGAGCCAGATGGCCTTCGCCGAGTCGTACAGGCGCTGGATGTGTTCGTCGAGGCGGAAGACGCGGCCGCCGTAGGAGCGGATACCTTCGAAGACGCCGTCGCCGTACAGCAAGCCGTGGTCGAATACAGAAACGACCGCGTCGCTGCGGTCGTGCCAGGTTCCGTCGATCCAAACGACTGAAGGCATCGGGAAGGAATCTCGCTCCGATGCCCTCCCCTGACAACCGGGGGGTATGACGTCGTGATGGAGCACCGCGGGAGGAAGCGCATGAGCCGGCCGGGGATCGAACCCGGGACCTACGGATTAAAAGTCGTCGCGTGGGGGAGCGATCCGAGTCACTCCCATCCTGTCCCGAGCACAAACGCGGCCCTTTTCCGCCTAACGAATACCCGGATTTACCGTCGATTGCCTCGCAAACATTAGCAGAAGATTAGCAGTCATCGGTGGAAGGCGGCATTGGCCGATAGATTTGGCCTCATGCCCGCGTGGCTCGATGTGCTGCTCAAGGTCGGTGGCTTTCTGTTGAGCGTGGTCGCGGTTGTCGTTTCGCTGCGCGCATTCCGGCGATCTAAACCACTCACGGAAATGCAGACACGGCTCGCGGCGCTGGAGCTGGCCGCCAAGAAACGCGCCCAGGTCTCAGAGTCCAAGGCCGATGTCCGCGCGTCGATCTATTCCGCGGGCCAATTCGCGCATCGTCTGCTTATCGAGAACAGAAGCCCCAGCGCCATGGCCGCGAACGTCAACATCGAGTTTGTGAATCCCGTAGACGAAACGATGTTCCCCGCAGACGAACGGGAGCGGCACCTCCCGATTGCCGAGCTTCCCGCCGACGATCACGTGCAGATGCTCGTGGCGTTGGCGTCGGGCCGGTGGCCACCGTTCGAGTCATCCTCACGTGGACTGATTCGGACGGCACCGAGCAACGGAAAGAGACCAAGCTCCGCATGCAGTGAGAGAAAAGCTGGCCCCACCTGGCGCAGGTAAACATCCTTTTTGTGGGGGGGTGGCGGCGCGGGCATCCCACGACAGTTTAATGGGCATGGACTCCGTACTCGCCGTCTCCGCGCCATCAAGCATCAATGAGACGCTGCTAGTTGTCTTCACCGGCGTCCTTGCCGTTGCCACCATTCTCGCGCTCTTTCAGGATTGGGTGCGCTCGCTGATCTGGCACCCGACGCTGAAGGCGACCATAGAGTCGCGACCACCCGACTGTCATAAGACGAGCGCTTACTACGGAGTCGCACCTAACTACTCCGAGGCACCGTGCTTCTACTATCGCCTGCGTGTCACGAACACTGGGTGGGCGGCAGCGCACATCGTCGAGGTGTATGCAACGAACGTCGAAAGGCGGACGAGCACCGGAGAATGGCAGCGCGTCGAGCGTTTCATCCCACAGTACCTCAACTGGTCTCTTCTAGAGACGATTCAGCTACCGATCATCCCGCCCGGCGCGTCGCGACACTGCGACGTGGGGCACGTCGTAAATCCGAAGCATCGACGGAACCTGGACCCTATCGAGAACGACGAGCAGGTACCGGAAGATCAAACGCTCCTGAGCCTCGACGTACGCCCGAGGCCACTCCGGCGCAGCCACCTCCTCCCCAAGGGAGAGTATCGCATTACCCTGGAGATCGCCGCCTCGAACGCCAAGCCGCGCACAGCCGTGCTCTTCGCCAATAACCCGGGGACTTGGCACGACGACGAAGCGATCATGCTTCGTGACGGGGTGTCGATCGCGCTCGGGAGCGCGCTCACTAGAAGCGAGTGAAGGCCCGCCAGCGCGAGCTGCTCCACTTTGCCGTACAGCACGTGCAGCTTTCTTGATGCTGAAAAACCCCGGTTCTGATGTCAGAATCGGGGTTTTCTCTTTCGGTGCTTGACCGCTGAATGGGGGTTACTACCTTGGCTCCCGCCCTTGTTGCGCGGTCCGACTCCTACCGGGAGCCTCGATGAATCGCGAAGCGCTGCGGCTGGCATGGCAATATCAGAACATCACGGAGCGGCAATACCAAGAACACGCGGCACGTTGCGCGATCAAGTCGCCGGCCTGTGCCGAATGCGTCGAGCTGCGCGCCTACGCGCAAGGCATGTACGTGGCGCTCGATCAAGTGAACCCCGCGCATGAGTGCCATTACGATACAGAGAAGCTTTTTTGGGGGCTTCCGCCTGATTAAGCTTCCCGCCGTACAGAAAACGGACCCCAAGGGCCAGGATGAGTGGGTGCGGTCCTCCAACCTCGATTCGGGCCCGCAAGAGCTGTTATAAGCTCTTTTTCCAATACCGCGCGTCTACTGTCGTCCGCTCTAGGCGCGACCCGTCGATCCAAGTGAGAAACACGGAGGGTTGCCTCGGCTTGTTGGCAAAGCGCTTCGTGTACAAGAGCGAGCATTTCTTGCGGGTTCGCGTTAGGCCGACCACGAACTTACAAATCTCTAGGTCGTGAGGGTCCGCCGCGTTGCGCGGTATCTCGTGGGCATGCAGACCAGCAATGAACACGTGTTGCGCGGAGAGCCCCTTGGCCCCCTCGAAGGACGTTACTCTCACTGGCACGCGCTCCATAGGTACTTCTTCAGCGGGAGGCGCTTCTGGTTCGGGAGCCGTCGCGAGCGCTGCCACTTCATCTAGTATGCGTTGGCGATAGTCGGTGGGCAACGCGTTGACAATTGGTGTTCCATCTTCCGTTGCCGCGATGATGCCGGATACGAAGAGTTGTGGCTCTGACGCAAGGACAATGCGCCAACCGACGTTCGATGCGTGATCCTCGGCCAACAGATGCAGACCGGTGTCGCGCTTGAGTGAGACTGTAGCATCCCGTCTCGTATCGACCAGAAAGCCTTGCTTCGTTAAGTAAGCGATGATCTGTGCCCGATATGGTTTCGCGACAATGACGAGTACCGGTGGGAACCCCTCCTTCACAGCCTCCGCGATCTCGTCGCTCGGTATAGCGGCAATGGCGCGGTCAATGTATTTGCCAAGGTAGTTCGCCCTACTGCTCTGCACTGAGGTCGCCACTACGGCGATAGTCGGATAACGCTTGCTGTCGTCGCCCTTAACGAGTGGGAAGTGCTTGTAAGGTTTCCGAATCCGGCCGTTCAGCTTGCGAAGTTCCTCGGCCCGTTTGATCACGTCGTTGACAGCATCGACGATCACCTTGGGACAGCGCATGCAGAAGGGCAATTCGAATACTTCGTAGACACCGCCGCGATACAGCTGGCGAATGTGCTTCGTACTTGAATTGCGAAGGTTCTCGTAGAGGGCTTGGTCATCGTCGCCAGCGATCAGGATGGGACTGTGCCTTGCGAGGACTTCGATGAAACCAGCCTCCAGCGTGTTGAAGTCCTGGTATTCATCGATTAGGACAAGTTGAAATGTCGGAATCGCGTCGGCGTGATCAGAGAGTCCGCTGTGGGCCCGGTACACGATGTCGTCAAAGTCAACGGCGTCGTAGTAGTTACCGCGCTCAAGGTAGGGGGCTATTTGCGTTTCATCGCCAAGCGCACGCATCAATCCGACAAAAGGGGGCGCCACTGGTCCATTCAGGTACTCCCAATCGGCCTTGATAAGAGTCGCCAAGCCTGGGACGCACTTGAACCTCGCAGATAGGCCACCTAGAAGTTCAGGTGTGTTATGGAGCAGCCCTAAGCAGTAGCCGTGGAGCGTGGAAACCTGGGCCAAATCCTGCAGTTGTTCTTCGAGATCATTGCAAAGCGTGTTTATAAAAGTGAGAACCAAGTGATCGTCACGACCACCGCTGCTCACCTTTAAGAGTTCTTTGAACACTCTGGTCTTGCCTGTGCCAGGACCGGCGACCACAAGTTTCCGCTGGCTTGGCGACTTTAGAATTCGCTCGACCGCCGCGCGTAGTTCGGTTTCTTCAGGGGTCATGGTAACCGAAACTTATTTGCCGGTAGTCGCTCCCGCCCGTCGGCACATCTCTACGCCGGGGCCAAAGCCCTCAGAGGAGCGGTAACGTTTGTAGCCAATCATGCGGCCTTCAGGGTACCCCAATCGCGAGGCGCTCTACACCGAAAGAGAGGCGGCGCTGATGGATACCACGGCGAACGTTCATGGTCATCTTCGGGAGGGAATAAGAAAGGAAGGAACTACGCGACTAATGGGCTCCAGCTCGATGGTCAGCTTTCCAAACTCGCGCGGGATAGCCGGGATGAACCGTGGCCCATCAAGAGCAACGGCCTCATGTACACGGGCTGAAGGGGTCAACGTAAGCGGGGCTCTGGCGCTCCTCGCTTATAGAATCGCATCAGACTCAGGCGTTCCGGCTCACGTTCCTCTACCCAATCACGCGCGAGCGCCGTAAAAAACTGCGCGTCGGCGATGTTCTTATAGTCCCCCGCGACGACGACCCGACGGCCGTGGTACGCCGTGAGCGCCCGCAGCGCCATGGAATCGGCTGGGGGCGGCCAGCACAGGAACAGCGTCGCCTCAGGATGCTGCGCGGCTGCCTGAGCTGCGTCTAATACGTCAATGTGCGTCCATGCACGACGGGGGGGGCGAATATCCGAAGCGAACACCGTGACGCCGCCGTTTCGCAGCATCCACGCCCAATACCCGGTCCCCGCACCAACCTCTACGATGGGGGCTCGCGCCTTGAGCGCCTCTAACGCCTCGACATGTGGCCACGCGTGGCTGTATCGCACGCGCAATCGCGCCCAACCCGGCGACCAAGCGACGCCTTTTTCGGCGAGCAGGCGCATGGCCGCCTCCGCCATTGGGTTCCAGGTCGCGAACTCCTCACGCACCAGCACCAACGGACCAAGGTCCAGGCGGTAGACGCGTCGCAATGTTGCTTCGCCGCAAGTCAGCACATCGATTGCCAGCCGAAACGACCACCGATTCGGCGGCCATGACAAGAACATTTTCATTTGGGAGAACTTCGAAAGAGGAAAGGAAGGTTTACTGCGAGGGACTTTCGTTATTTGGCAAATGCTTCGAGCGCCACGCGGACGCGATCGATCACCGAGCCCCAGTCGCCCGGCTTGACTTGGCGGAAGATGCGAACGGTGGGATAGAGTGGCGTGGTGTCACCGGTGCCCCACCGCGGATCGTGGGCGAAGCACAGCAGGAGCCACGTACGGACGCCAAGCGACCCCGCGAGGTGCGCAATCGCGGTGTCCGTGGTGATGACAAGGTCCAACTGTTGGACAACCCCTGCCGTGTCGGCCCAATCGGTCACGCCAAGTTCCGTCAGCGACGGCACCCACCGTGCACGACACTCCGGAAGGTTCCGCAACGCCGGGCCGTGATCGACCCAGCGGTGGATCGGATCAAAGTAGTGAAGAGCCACAAAGCGCAGGTCGGACACACGGAGCAGCGGCGCCAGATGTTCGGGCAACAGATCACGTGGACTGTACGCGCACCCTACGCGGCATGATGCACCACTCCAGCACAGCCCCACACGCCGTGCATCCGTGGGTGGCAGCGTGATTCGCGAATCGATCCACAAGCTGGCTGGGTTGATCGGGTAAGGCATTTCCGGCGTTGTCACCGGGTCGTGGCCCCAACCGGGATTTCGGAAGAGCCTCGGCGCACCACAATTATTGTTGCTCAGGAGCAGAACGTCAGCGAGCGCCTCTATTTCGCGTTGTGCGCCGCTCATATCCAGCGCGTCATAGCTCAGCGTTGAAAGTCCGAGCCCCCCAAACAAGCGTGCGAGTTGCGAGCCAACAACCAGCGTCCGCGCTCCGATGTGGGGCGAAAGAAGCGGCACATACCGAGCGGCTTCGATGGCATCACCGTAGCCGTCCCATGGGCGGCCCATCAACAGCAACGGCGTGTCAGGAATCGACAAACGGGTTGACATAGGCGTGTCAGGAATCGACAAATGGGTTGACATAACGCGGCACTGGCGCGCCGCGCGGCGTCGATTGGACTCGGACGCTCGGCGACGGACGTTCGGTCACGTGGTTTGCCACGGTTCGGGCTCCGCGTCGTCATTTTCCTGACTCGTGATGAGCCAAAGAATCATTGCTTCGGTCCGTGTCAGTCGCGTCCGGCGCACCACTTCGGTGACGATCGGCTCCAGCACGGTCCAATTATCGATCAACGCCTCGACGTCAGCGGTTTGTGTTTCAGTCATTTGGTTTTCGTTTCGAGGAAAAAGGAAAAGCCCCCGGCCGGGGCTCTCGGACCCGCTTACGCCGGCGAGACGAGGAGCATCGCCCCGCGCGGACCGGGGACAAATTGGTTTAGCGAACCTGTAGAGCGCGCACGGTGTGTGCCCCGAGGAGACCCTTAATGCGGGGCGTTCTCTCTTGGCCGCCTGAGTACTCGCCGGCCGCCATGTCGCCGCTCGCCTGCACGTCGATCGCTTGACGGTCGAGGCGGGGCGCATGTGATAGGTCGCCGCGTGCATCGGCGGGATTTTGGATCAAGTCATTGGCCGTGACAAATGCTTGCTGCGGTTTCGCGTTCACGTCGACAGGCGTCTCGCCCGTGTTCGCCTGTTGATTGGTAAGAATGTCGTTCGGGATCGAATCGACGTAACAGTTATCCGTCATTAGTTGCTACTCCTCTTGGAAGTCCGACACGGTCGTGTCGGGCGTGTTTTTGTCGCGCTGGTAGGACTCGAAGCGCGCCGCCGCGCCGGGGCTGAGCGGCACATCTGTCCCGCGTAGTTGACTGGCCCGCGCCCACTCGGGTAGCGGTTCCACGGGCGTGATCGAGGCCGTCTTGTAGACTTCGAACCGTTCGTTAATCGGCAGCTCGCGCAGATGCTCGCCGACGAAATGCGGTTCGATCGCGTCGAGTTCATACACGGGCAACCCGCGTGCCTCGGCCTTCTTCCGCGCCTGCACATCTTGTAGCACGTGCATGTCGCCGGCCACGTAACACAGGCCGGAGCGGGCGCACCGTGTCACATAATCGGCGAGCGTTTCACCGTTCACGGGATCGGGAAGCCGCTCGTAGCCGTTGTGCTCGGCTAAGTCGGTCACGATCGCGAGACCTTCCTTGCCCCAATTCCGGACGACGTCGCGATTGCCGAACGTCATACCGACTCCGAGCGCGGCAGCTCGCAGCAGGAGTCAACGACTTTTTCAATCGCGCCTTCGGGCTGCGGCAAGAACGAGCCGGAGCCGGTCACCATGTCGCCCGAGAGTCCAAGCGTGGGCGGTTGTTCGATCGGTTCACGAATCGGTACAATGGTGTGCTGCACGTCGGGCGCTGCCGGCATGTCACCGGACTTCGTTGCGCCGTCCGTGCGCGCCGGGATGAAAATCAATTCATCGGCGGTCTTGGTCATAGAGCCTCGGGAATGTTCGACGCGATCAGCAGCGAGAACGGCACGTCCAGCTTGCCGTCGGCGACGGCCCGGATCGTGTCAGACACGAGGTCTTTGGCTTTCGCGAAGCGGCTCGGGTTCGAATCGTTCACGGATTGCGCTGCTGCCGCCATTCTTACGCCGGCCTCGACGATCATCGCACGGTGTTCGAGCACATGGAGGAGCAGCAAGTCCAGGCTGTCCGCCCATCGTTTGAGTACGGCGCCAGATTCCGCGATCGTGGCTTCTGCGGCTTCGCGTACGGCCGTGTTGTAATTGGCGCTGGCTTGTCCCACGGCGACATCCAAATACTTCCGGCCGAGCTTCTTGTCCTCGATCGCGGAGCGCACGCTGTCGAGCTGGGCCCGGCTCGCGTCGCTGTCCTCGCCGAGTGCGATCGCGGCGCCGTGCGCGTCCTGGAGGCGCTGCTCTTCGCGCCCGAGATCGAATAGCTCGTTATCGATCGCGTTCTGTTTTGCCTTGACGGCTTCGAGCGCCGCACGGGCGGCTTCTACGTTGCTCATGTGATCCCTTCAGAATGGTGAAAAGAAAAACCGGCCCGGTCCCAACCAGACCGGGCGCGGTCGCGTTGCTGTGACGTATCACTCTCCGTCATACGTCACACTTCAATCTGTCATTTTTCCGTCGCTGCCTGGGCGATTTTGGGAGATTCCCAAATTCGCAAGCGTGCGGCGACGTCGTCCGCCGCGCCGTTCAAGTCGAGCAGCTCGCAGACGGGGCCGGCCACGGTGTGCGGGCGCCAGACACGGGTTTTCGTAAGGCTCGCGACCATGGCACCGAAAGCCGGGTCACTGAAGCGCGCCAGCTCGACCGGCACGCGTAACGCGTCCGCGAGCGGGCGATCATCCTCCGCCGCCCGCGCGGCCTGACGCAAGAGCCACGAGCCAATGCGCACGGCCGTCCAGCGACCGACCTGTTCCCAAAGATCAGCGGGCGCGTCACGGAGCCATGCCCGCACGGACACCGGGATACCGCCGAGCTGCTCGATACGCGCGCGGTTCATCGCGACCACACCAGGACGAACGGCCCAAGGATCGCGAGCCGCCGACCGGGCCACACGCCGAGTTGCCAATTCTTGATGTGCCGCAGCCAGAGCACGGTGCACGGCCGCGCGTGCATCAGTACGACGTAGCGCGCCGCGACGGCGGGAAACTGCTCAAGAAGTTTCATGGTTCACCGTCCGTCGTTGGCCGGCGGTGGCGGTGGAGCGAATAGAACTGCGTTCCGGTGTCGAGACATTGCGTCATCGAGGCGATCAAGCGTTCGTAGCGCTCGACGGCGGCGGCGTCGCCACGGGTCACGGCGTCGGCGTGGGCGGCGGTCACGCCTTCGAGGCGGCGCCGCAGGGCTTCCTTCGCTTGGACGGTGTTCGGATCGAGCGCGGGGCGCGGGTGGCGGGTCATGGGTTCTTTTCCATGTCAGCCTTGAGCGCGGCAAGGAGGTCATCGAACCGTGCGCCGTCGTTGTTCTCAAACTCCACCAGCTTTTGCCACCAGTGGTCGGACCGCGCGCGATCGCCGCGCCGGGCGGCTTCGGCCGAGCGGCGGAGAAGGTTGGCACTCATCATCCACTTGGCTAGCGTGCCGGACTCGGCGAAGGCGCGCCTGAACTCACGGCAGAGGTTTGCAATCGAGTTGCCGCGTTGGTGCGGAAGGTGGCCGAGCGCGACCTGCTGCGCGCCCCAGGCCGCCAAGCGTTGGGCGTCATCGGGACTGTCGATCTTGCCGCCCTTCGGCGGCCGTGGTGCGGGCTTCTCGGGCTCAGGCGCGGGCGTTGCGTCGGCCGGCTTGTGCCAATGGCAGAGCCAACGGCCGTCATAGAGCTTGGCGCCAACGTAGTAATTGCACGGCTCGCCCGCCTTCGCGCCGGTCTTCGGGTCATTGGTCGTGCGGAGCGCTTCGCAGCGGTGCACGGTCCGGGATTCTTGTGTCGCTATGCTGTCGGTATGCACTTTTATGCCCATTCTATGAGGGTTTTCGAGGGCCCATATCGGCCCGAGAATTATGCAAAATTCCCCATGCGTTTCGGACGACTAGCCGCGCCGCTGGCACCCCCGGGGGAGCCCCTGGCCGGGTGCATATTATGCAGGCGCCCGCCCCCTGCCCCGCCCCCGGGGGTCGAGCGATCGAGGAGCGCGATACGTGGTCCTAGGTCCTTGCGCCTCTGGCACTTCTGTGGGGAAATGGATTTGCGATTCATGGGCGATACAGAGATAGTGCCCATTCTACAAGGCTTTTCTCAGGGGCGTGCTAAAATCTGCTAATCTCCAGGGCGAGGTCATGGCGTGTTTCGTCGCGGCGATCGCGCCGGCGTGTATGGCGCTGCGTTGGCAGGTACTCGGGGCGATGCATAGTTATGCGTATGAGTGCAACATTATACATGACCCTAGGTCCTTCGCGCCACGCGGGGGCGGCTCGCTTCGCGCTCGCGAATGGAGGACCCGAACTACTGTCACGATGGTGTCACTCGGAGGGCCTAAGTGAACATTCGAGAACGTCCCCGTTGCACGACCCCGAGAGCATCCCCAGAGCATCCCCGAGAGCATCCCCGGGTCGTTCTCGGGGCGGGCTCGATATGATGGCAGTACACAGGCTTAAGGTCTGTCGGGGTCGTCCTTCCCCGTAGCCGCCCCCGGGACCTCTTTAGAGAGGGTCCCCGGGGGCTGGGACGGTTACGACGTTACACACGTGAGTACATAGCGAACCCACCGAGCCTTCAAGCTTCATCGGCCGGCAGGTACTCGTCGGCTCGGTTCCGCCGTCGCTTGATAATCGACCCGCTCGGCCGTGTGAGCCATGCCAGAGCATCGGTGAGTCGGTCGTGCCGGGCTGATACCCTATTCTCGATGTCGAGGCGGCGCGGCCCGTGACCCTTGTCGTCGTAGAACTTCACGATGATGGATTCGACGCGGGCGGCGAGCTTCGGATCGGGCGCCTCTTCTCGTTCATTTGACGTGTCCGTCGCGCTCGGCCCCTGGCCATATCGTTTAGCAATCCATTGGCTCAACAGAAACGGACCGGGCCAGGACCATTCTTCACCTTCGGCTTGGGTGTCGCGCCATGCTCGTTCCAGCGTATCGTGCGCCTGCCTGACAATCTCCCGTTCCCGCTCAGGAAGAATCGGAATGGGTGGGGCTTTTATCTCGTCAAGCTCTGTCTTCACGCGCTCGTACTGATCCGCTTCAACCAGCCGTCGCCCGCTCGGAGCGCTGTGTATCTGACTCGGAGCGCCTAGGAGGATGATTCCCCATCCTGGCATCTTCTCGGCAGGGAGCAACGACGCATGGACTTCCTTTCGTATCTGTGACACGTCAGCCTGCACGCCGGCGACCTGGGCGCGTGCAAACAAAGCTGCTACTGCGCGATCCTCGAACAACGACGCCAGCGCCGGCGTGATAAAGAGGTACGGGTAGCGTTCGTTAGCGGCATCGCGTGTAACGTAGACGTCTATGACGCCGTTTAACTCTGCTTCATCGGTGACACGAATGTCCCTAGGTGGACTGTTGTCGATGCGAGGCCCCACGCTTCGCCATCCAACGAAAATCCAATCGAACCCCTCAATTCGAGGCTGGACGTCACGGGGCGCCGGCGGTGCGGTGCTGGTTGGGGTGTGGACTGCTTCGAGCTGCGCTGTCGTATTCATCTGGAAAATCTCCTGAAGGACCAAGGACCGAGCCTCACCGGATGTGAGCACTCGTCTGCAGCGAATGGGGCGGGAGACGCGCCGCGCCCGGCTCTTGGTGGTTGAACTGCGGTCGTCTCCCCTTTAAGTGAGGGAGACGGGGAATGCTTAGACTGTCGCGGCGAACCTTTTCGGGATTTGGTAGTTGCGAATCGGCGTCAACTCATCGTGATCCGGCCACTGAATTTCGGGACCACCGGTGCACGAACAACGCGCCATGGGATTTTTCGGAAACGGGCAGGCATGTTGATGCAACACGCGCGGCTGCTCGCCATTCTTCAAGACGCCGAGTCCCCGCAGCGCGGCAATGATGTTGTTGGGCTCCCAACCAACCGGATCATACGCCGGTGCGGTTGCGTGATCTTGCTGCTGCCAAGGCTCCACGGATTCCTCGTTGTGATGGAAGGGTTCTTGGTGGCCACCTCTAACGCTGCGTTAGAGGTGGCATGGTTCTTGATGAGTACCGATAGCACAGTGCTATCGGTACATATTTATGCATGATCTAGCTTTAGCTGAGCACGAATCAGGCATCGAGAGGCAAGACCCTAGGTTCACGGTGAACCTAGGGTCTTTTGTTGCGGCACTACTCGGCGGCTGCGGGCTCCAACGCCTTGGCGAGCTTGGCGACGGCGAGGCGTTTGGCGTCCTCGCGCACGATGTGATAGCGAGCGAACATCGAATCGGTTTCCCAGCCGCACAGCTCTTTGATCGCTCCCCGATCAACGCCAGCGTCAACAAGATTCGTTGCCGCGCTGCGGCGCAAGTCGTGAAGGATGAACTTTGCAACCTTGGCCTTGCGGCACGCGGCCCGCCACGCCTTGCGCAGCTTCTTGTAGATCACTGGCCGGCCATCCTGGTGGAACACAAAGTCCGACGGCGTCGGCGTCGCCCGCTGCCGCGTCAGCAACGTTTCGAGCACGGGCAGGGAGCCGAATGGAAACGTCCGTGCAGAGCCGCCCTTGGTCTCGTCCGCTTCGAGCCGGAGGAGCTTGCGGCGCTGATCCACGTTGGCCCGCCACGTGAGTGCGAGCGCCTCCGAAACTCGCCATCCCGTGAGAAACAAGAACTGCGCGATCGGCGCGGCCCACTCGGGCAGGTGCTGCGCGATCTTGCCTAGGTCCTCAGCCGTGACGACCCCCGTTCGGCGATTCTTGGGGTCAGGCGTTTCGATCACGGGCAGAGAGTCGGCCGGCAAGAGCCTCGCCTTGATCGCCGCGCGCCACGCGAACCGCAGCATGGCCAACTCGTAATTGATCGAGGACCGCGCGCGGCCCGCGTCGCGCCGGCGGCCCTCGTACGCGGTCACAGCGGCCGTCGTGACGTCGAGCGCCCGCTCTGGCAGTCCCGTGTTTTCATCTCGGAGCTGCTTCCAGGCGAGCTTCAGGCGTTTGATCGAGCGGTTGCCTTTCGCCGCGTACTTGTCCTCGGCGAGGCGCTGCAGATCGGCGAGCATGATGTGCCGCGCGTCGGGATTGAATCCACCTTCGTCCCGCTTCACGCGAAGCCGGTTGCGGATCGCTTCGGCGTCCGCCTTGACGGAGCTATGGGAGCTGACCCAGACCGAACGGCCCTTTTGCCGAATCACGGCGTACCAGATTTTGCCCCGAAGAATCAGGCCATCACTCAGCCCGCGCGGTTTGCGCTTTGTCGCAGTCATTGGGACTTCCCTTTCTTGAGGTACAGCGCCGTCAGGTCACGCTCAATCAGGTAGTTGAGCGAGACGGGCGGCTGTTCGCGTTTGGCTGCCTGCTTCATCGCTTGGACAAGCTTGGGGTTGAGCCGCAGAAACACGGTCTCATGGGAGGTCTTTTTCATACTAGGAAGCTAGCCTAGTGCTAGCACTGTGCGCAAGGCTTCTTGAGTGACTCGCCTCACCTTGAGGCGAGTGGGGTAGCCGGGGACTGGCCTCACGTGAGGCCAGTGTTCTTGAGACCCTAGTGCCAGGAGGCACTAGGGTGGTGCAGCCGGGACTAGCGTCACATGACGCTAGTGCTCTTTAAGAACCAGGAAGATACGCTAGCGTCAGGTGACGCTAGCCTAGGCTCATGTGAGCCTAGGGTGCTGTCGCCGGACGTACCCTGCTCTCACGTGAGAGTAGGGTGCTCAGCGCATAACGGTTCAGGTTCCCTCGATTGAGGCCACCCTCGCCTCAGGTGAGGCTAGGGTACCCTCACGTGAGGGTAGGGTGCCTAGGCTCACGTGAGCCTAGTTCTAGCCGTTGCCTTTACTTGGCCACGCGAGCCAGGAGCTTCGCCCGGCTGAAGCGGAGACGGCCGCGCGTGCCCTTCCCCAGTCGGATCGCGCCCAGCTCGTGCGCGTGGACGTACACGTACCGGCGACTGACGTGCAGGAGCTTGGCGGCGGCGTCCGGGCCGAGCAGCTCGTCAGCCTGGGCGGCCGCCGGCGGCGCCACGGGGGCAGCCACCATAGCCCGCGCGGCAAGGCGCGCGATCGCGGCCGGGATGGACTCCGGAGGGATGGCGTCGAGCACTTCTAAAGAGGATGGAGACTTCACGGGCGGTCCGTCTGATCGCCTAAAACAAAAGACCAAGGTCCACGCGGCGTCAGCCGTGGTACTTGGTCGGGCGTTGGATCAGGGAGGTTCCCGGGATCGACGGCTCAAGCGCGCTCCCGCATCGTGGCCGTCGTGTGACTGACATACAATTTAACGACCGCGAATACTTCTCTGCTAGTCCGCGAGTGCGCGGGAGTGCACTAGCGTCACCTGAAGCTAGTGCATTTGGCCAACGGGTTTCTTGGGCAAACAAGCTTGGTACATTCCTTCTCATGGGATCAGAGCACTTCGACGTCCATGACGAGGATGAATTCGAGGTCGACGAGTGGACCCCTGACGTCCGAATCCTGATCGAAGGGTTTGATGAGGTTTTTCTCGCTGAATCCTTGCGGGCAGCAGATCGCGCCACGGAAGCGATGAAGGCGAGCGACGCACCAGGGGTAGCGGGCGCCACGGGTGCAGCCGTGCTACTGGCCACGGCGGCCTGCGAAGCCCGCTTGTCAGAGTTCGTGAGTACGCACGAGACGTCGATCGGAGCAGCCGCCGTTGATGAGATACGCCGGCCCAGCCGCGATCGCGGGGACGCGGCGAAACAGTGGCGCTTACTTCTGGCGAACCGCGCTTCCACCTTCGATTGTGAGAACAGTCACGAGTTCAAAGCACTCCGCTGTCTGTTTGTGCTCCGCGACCTCGTGGCGCATCGCGGTGCACGACACTTGAGATTAGGTGAGTGGCCTGAGCAGTTGACGCGCTATAACTGTATCGCCGAAAAAACAATCCCCGTTGATGAAACTGATGGGGTCGATTGGACGAGTGCTGTCTACGTCCAGCGCGTCGCCCTCTGGGCGGCGGAGACCGCGCAGAAATGGCTTGCAGTCGCGAGCGGACTGGGCATCGGTTGAAAGGGGAAACTCCCAATTGCTTAGGCTCAGGTGAGCCTAAGCCGGTTTTACTGGTGGCGGTTGTTCGTCCTCCTTCACCGCACCAACTTTCGGAACTTCGACCTCGTAGACCGATCCGTCCGGCAATTCGAATTGCGCGGTCATCCCCGGTTTCAAAAGCGTCATCGTTCGTGTCCTTTGCAAGGCGCCAGCATGCTGTCGCCTTCTCAAACAAGGAACGCACCTACCTATGACATCGCGTCATAGGTTGACCAAAAGTTTTCTGATAGCAAATGGTGCACATGTGCACCATTTCCAAAAAGATTAGCAAACATTAGCAGTCAATTTTGTAACTCTATGAGCCGGCCGGGGATCGAACCCGGGACCTACGGATTAAAAGTCCGTTGCTCTACCAACTGAGCTACCGGCTCGTCAACCAAGTCGGCGAAAGATAGTCGCCGTCGTTACGTTTTGCCGTGCCATGACCAATTCGTCTTCCGGCAGTCCGATCAGCAGCGTTTCCGACACCGCCCGCTGGGTGGCCATGTACCGGGCCATGGAAAGCGAGCGGCCGGACGCCCTGTTCCGCGATCCGTACGCCCGGCAGCTCGCCGGCCCGGCCGGAGAGCACATTCTCGCGACCATGCCGCAGGGCCGCCGCTGGGCGTGGCCGATGATCGTCAGGACCCGGGTGATGGACGACATCGTCATGCGGCTCGTGGCCGAATCGGGCATCGACACCGTCCTCAATCTCGCGGCGGGGCTCGATGCGCGTCCGTACCGGCTCGATCTGCCCGCGCACCTCCGCTGGATCGACGCGGATTTCGAGGGGATTCTCTCCTACAAGGAGGCCGCGCTCGCCCGTGAGCGCCCGCGCTGTCACGTGGAATTCGTTCGCGTCGACCTCACCGATCGCGCCGCGCGTCGGGCGCTGTTCGAGCGCGTGGGCGCGGCGTCGCAGCGCGCGCTCGTCATCGCCGAAGGACTGCTCGTCTACCTCCAACCGGACGAGGTCGAGTCGCTGGCGCGCGACCTCGCCGCGCAGCGCGCGTTCCGCTGGTGGATGATCGACCTTGGCTCGCCCGCGCTGCTCGAGTTCCTGAAGCGCACCTGGGGCACGCAGCTGCGCTCCGGCAACGCGCCGATGCTGTTCGCGCCGGAGGCGGGGACGGCGTTCTTCGCGCCCGCCGGATGGGATGAAGCCGAATACCATTCGATTCTCGATGAAGCGCTGCGCTTGCAGCGCGCGCCGAAGATGGCGTGGGTGTGGCGGGTGCTCGCGCTGTTCGCCTCAAAGCGGCGGCGGGAGCAGTACAAGAAGTTTTCGGGGGTCGTGTTACTGAAGAGACGGTAGGAGACGGTAGAGGCTGCTACCGTCCCCTACCGTCCTCTACCGTCTTCTGTCTAGAACATCCAGTGCAAGCCGACCTGCGTCTGCTGCGGGTCGCCGTACCCCGAGCGCAGCGTGCCGTCGAAGTTGAAGAGGAGGCTCGTCGCCGCCGGATCGCGGAAGTTTTCCGAGCCCAGCACGTTGAACATCTGCGCGACCAGCTCGACCGTCCCCTTGCCCACGCTGAACGGCCAGGTCACGCCCACGTCCCAGGAGAAGTAGCTGTTGTCCTTCCGCAGCGTGTTGCGCTCCAGCACCGAGCCGTCCGCGCAGTTCCGGTCCGCCGGTGACGTGGCGCGTTGACCCTTCGGCGGCGCGAAGGGGCTGAGGGGCGTCGGCCCGCAGCTCATCGACGTCGGCTGCGCCGAGTAGATGCTGAGGCGGTTGTTCAGATAGAGCGAGCCGCCGATGCGCGCGACCATCCAGCCGTTGAAGCGGTGACGCTGGTCGCGGTCGCTGTAGCCGTATTCCGGTGCCAGGTTGTCGGCGCGCGCGTAGCGGAACGTGAACGGATCCCGCTCGTTGTCGTCGTCCGACTTGTCCCATGAGAGCGTGTAATTGACCTGGAACTGGAAGTTCGGATCGAGCACGCGCTTCAGCCCGATCGTGATGCCGTTGTAGCGCGACTTGGCGCTCGACTCCACCGTCGTCAGCGTGCCGATCCCGGCGAAGGGGCCGGCGTTGGCGACGCCGAACAGGCTGTCATTGCGGTTGATGAAGCGCGTGACGAAGTCGGTGCGCGAGTGCGTGTAGGTCAGCGTCAGGCCGAGGTCGGCGCCGATCTGCTTCTCGTATCCGAGCGACACGTTGAGGGTCCGCGGATTGCGGAAGTTCTTGTCGAAGACGAACACCGACGGCGCGAACACCGCGCTCAGCGGCACCGTCGACGGGAACAGGTTCGGGAACGACGGCGCGGGCAGTCCGAACGGAATCGTGCCGCTCGAGCCGAACAGCGTGACGCCGCGGTAGCCGTCGGTGCTGCGCGTCGACGCGAGGTTCAGGCCCGGGATGCGGGCGAAATAGAGCCCGGCGCTCGCGCGCACGACCTGCCGGCCGTCCGCGTGCGGATCCCACGCGATGCCGAGGCGCGGCTGGAACATCTTCTTGTCCGACGGAATCGTGCCGTCCGACGGGAAGGCGAAGCTGCCCTTCGCGTTGGTGACGGTGGTGCCGTACAGCGAGGCGTACGCCGTCGAATCCTTCGGCGACAGGAGGCTCGGCTCGATCTGCGCCGACCAGCGCACGCCGTAGTTGAACGTCCAGTTGGAGTTCGGCTTCCACGTGTCCTGCGCGTAGAAGTCGAGCTCGGTCTGCGGGATGCTCTGCGTGCCGGCGTCGCG
>DATDEZ010000082.1:0-2757 GCA_036522875.1 Gemmatimonadales bacterium
GTGAGCACCCGGGTCGGAGGGATCGGGCCGAGCGGAGCGGTGTGGATGGAAGTCGGGCCCGCCCTCCACCTGTGGGATTTCGACGGCGAGTATCGGAAACGGATTGGAGCAACGGCTGCGCTGCTCTACGAGTGGCCGGTCGTGCGAAAGCTCACCGGCGCCATACGACTGGAAGGAATGCTGTCGCCGTCGTGGTTCGACGCCGCGGACGTGCCGCCCGAATTCGAGCGGCACGCCACGTGGCGCTACGGCGTGGGACTCGGCCTCCGCTACCGAATCAGCGGAGGATGATCGCCGGGACGTCGCTGTCGTGCACCAGTTTGTTGAACGCCGGCACGTCGGTGTCGAAAATCGCCTTCAGCTTGTCGAGCTGCACCTGCAGCGCGCTCGATAGCTCGTCGAACACCTGCACGGTCTGCGCCGTCGGCGCGGACTCCGAGCTCGACACCACGCCGGCCAACGCCGCGATCTTGTTGTTCAGCCGGATCGGATAGTTGAGCGGATCCTGGCTCGCGCGGTTCTGGGTCTGATAAATCGCCTGCTCCACCGCGCCGAGCCGGCCCTTGATGGAGTCCGCCTGCTGGCTGATCCGCTTGCCGGCGTCTCCCAGGCCGCGCGCCCGCGTCGCCGCGCCGTCGATCTGGTCGCGCACCTCGCGAATCCGCCGCACCGCGTCGTTCGCCGCCGTCACACGGTCGCGGATCTTCATCAGCAGGTCGAACTGCGCCTGATAATCGGCCTGCGTGGTCTTGAGCCGCGGATCGCCGCGCACCGCGAAGCTTCTCGTCTCGGACCAGTCGCCCACCGTGAGCCGCACTTTGTAGTCGCCCGGCACCGCGACCGGCCCCGCCGTCCCGCCCGCCCAATAGATCATGCCCTGAAAGCGGCTGGCGTCGGAGTAGCGCAGGTTCCACGCGAACCGGTTCATGCCGGCCTTCACCTTGAGCGAATCCGTCGGCGACTTAGGTCTAGGTGAGTAGCTGCGCACCACGGAGTCGCGGCTGTCGAGGAAGTCGAGCCGCACGTTCGTCAGTGAGTCCGGCGCAGTCTTGAGATAGAAGAAGACCACCGCCCCACCCGGCGGATTGCGGCCCACGCCGACCGGTCCGCCGCCGCCGCCCCCAAAGCCGCCACCAAGACCCATCCGATAGGCCGTGCGCGGCGTGTACACATACCGCGGCGCACGCGCGATAGAGTCCGCCATCTGCTCGAGCGGCGTGAGATCGTCGAGAATCCAGAACGCGCGGCCGTGCGTCGCCGCGACGAGATCGTTGTCCTTGACCAGGAGATCGTGAATCGGCACGACGGGCAGATTGCGTTGCAGCGACTGCCAGCTCGCGCCGTCGTCGAACGACACGTACACGCCGAACTCGCCGCCCGCGTACAGCAGGCCGCGCCGAGCCGGATCTTCGCGCACGACGCGGATGAAGTGATCGGCCGGGATGCCGCCGGTCAGCGCGCGCCACGTCTTGCCGTAGTCGGTCGTCTTGAAGATGTACGGCTTGAAGTCGTCGAGCTTGTAACGCGTCGCCGCGACGTACGCCACGCCCGCGTCGAACGGCGACGGCTCGATCGACGAGATCAAGGACCAGTCGGGGAGCATCGCCGCCGGCGGTGTCACGTTCGCCCAGGTCTTGCCGCCGTCCCGCGTGACGTGCACCAGCCCGTCGTCGCTCCCCGCCCAGATCACTCCCGAATCCCTGGCACTCGGCGCGATCACGAACACCGTGTTGTAGTACTCGACGCTCGTGTTGTCCTTGGTGACCGGCCCGCCCGATGGCCCCTGCTTCGACTTGTCGTTGCGCGTCAGATCGCCCGAGATCGCCTGCCAGCTCTGGCCCTCGTCGGTGCTCTTGAAGACGACCTGCGCGCCGACGTACAGCACGTTCGGATTGAACGGCGACAGCACGACCGGAAACGTCCACTGGAAGCGGTACTTGAGGTCCGCGGCGCCCCAGCCCATCGGGTTGTCGGGCCACGGGAAGATGTTGCGCTCCTGGCCGGTCTTCACGTCCAGCCGCGACAGGTAGCTGTAACTGCCGGCGTACACGACGTCGGGATCGTCGGCGCGCGCCGCGATCCAGCCGCTCTCGCCGCCGCCCACCTCGTACCAGTCTTTCTCGCCGATCGTCCCGCCGTCGGTGCGGCTCGCGATGCACACGGTGCTGTTGTCCTGCTGGCTGCCGCAGATCCGGTACGGCACGTGCGTCGTCGCGATCACGTGATAGAACTGCGCCGTCGGCTGGTTGTTCTGCGTCGTCCAGGTGACGCCGCCGTTGAAGCTGACCGTCGCGCCACCGTCGTTGCTGTTGATCATCCGATTCGGATCGTTCGGCGCGATCCAGAGGCCGTGATGATCGCCGTGGGGCGCGCGCAGCGCCGTGAACGTCCGCCCCGCATCGACCGAGCGATACAGCGACGTGTTCAGCACATAGACGACGTCCGGGCTCTTGGGATCGGCGTGGATGTGCGAGTAGTACCAGGCGCGCTGGCGCAGATTGCGCTCGTCGTTGGTGCGGCGCCACGTCTCGCCCCCGTCGTCGGAGCGGAACACACCGCCCGAGTCGGCTTCGACGATCGCGTAGATGCGGTCGTGATTGGCGGAAACCGTCACGCCGATCTTGCCGAGCGTCGTCCTGGGCAGGCCTTCGTTGTGCGTGAGCTCCTTCCAGGTATCCCCGCCGTCAGTGGTCTTGAAAAGACCACTCCCCACTCCCCCGCTGCTCATGTACCACGGCCCGCGCCGCGCCTGCCAGA
>DATDEZ010000083.1:0-13414 GCA_036522875.1 Gemmatimonadales bacterium
ACGGGTCAGGAGGCTACATTCTGGGCGTGGCTACCTCCTCGCTATCCGCCCCTGGCGCCCGCCTGCGCCAACTCTGGCGCCGTCTCGCCCCGCTCCCCGCCGGCACATGGCTGTTCACGTTCCTGCTCGGCCGGATGACGCCGTACTCGAGCTCGATCGGCGCGCGCGTCGAGCAGCTCGAGCCGGGCTTCTGCCGTGTGGCGCTGCGAGACCGGCGCCGCGTCCGCAATCACCTCGGCTCGATCCACGCGATGGCGCTCGCCAACCTCGCCGAGATGGCGAGTGGGCTTGCCGTGCTCGTCGGACTGCCGGCCACGGTGCAGGGCATCGTCACCGGCTTCTCGATCACGTATCTCAAGAAAGCGCGCGGACCGCTGGTCGCCGAATGCCGCGCCGACCGGCTCGAGGTCACCGCGCCGCAGGACTACGAGGCCGACGTCAGCATCACCGACGCGGGAGGCGACGTCGTCGCGCGCGCGACCGCACGGTGGCGTTTGCGGCCCATTCCGAATCCAGCGACGACGTGAACACGGCGCTGACGCAGCAGCTCGGCATCGAGGTGCCGCTGATCTGCGGCGCGATGTACCCCTGCACCAACCCCGAGCTCGTCGCCGCCGTCTCCGCCGCCGGCGGCATCGGCGTCGTGCAGCCGCTCTCGATGATCTACGTGTACGGGCACGACCTGCGCGAGGGATTGCGGCTCATCCGGCGCCTGACCGACAAGCCGATCGGCATGAATGTGCTGATCGAGCGGAGCTCGAAGCTCTACCTCGAGCGCATGCGGAAGTATGTCGACATCGCCGTCGAGGAAGGCGTGCGCTTCTACGTGACGTCGCTCGGCAATCCGCGCTGGGTCGTCGACCGAGTCACGGCGAGTGGCGGCATCGTCTACCACGACGTCACCGAGCGCAAATGGGCGGAGAAGGGACTCGCCGGCGGCGTGCACGGCCTGATCGCGGTGAACGATCGGGCCGGGGGACACGCGGGCCCGCACAGCGCCGAGCAGCTGTACGAACAGCTCGAAGATCTCGGCGTGCCGCTCGTGTGCGCGGGCGGCATCGGCGACGAGCGGGACTTCGCGCGGGCGCTGCGGCTCGGCTACGCCGGCGCCCAGCTCGGTACGCGCTTCATCGCGACCGACGAGTGCGGCGCGCATCCCGACTACAAGCAGGCGATCGTCGCGGCGAGCGCGGACGACATCGTCCTCACCGAGCGCGTCACCGGCGTGCCGCTCGCCGTGATCAACACGCCCTACGTCCAGCGAATCGGCACGAGGGCGGGCCCGATCGCGCGCTGGCTGCTGCGCGGCCGCAAGACCAAGCACTGGATGCGCGCGTTCTACGCGCTGCGCTCGGCGTGGCAGCTCAAGCGCGCGTCCCTGGCCGGCGGCGCGCGTGAGGCGACGTCCAAAGACTACTGGCAAGCGGGGAAGAGCGTCGCCGGGATCGAGCGGATCGAGCCGGCGGGTGTGATCGTGCGGCGCTTTGCGGAGGCGGTTTGAGCATCGACCGTGGTGGCAGGGCGTTACGAGACGACACGCGCCGCTCGCGGAGTCCCGATATATTATCGGCCCTATGCGCACTCCCATACTCGCTGTCACGCTCTCGCTTGCCGTCGCGAGCTCCGCGACGGCGCAAGCCGCCAAACCGGTCTGCGCCACTGATAACGCCGGGCTGACCGTGCCGGCCGGTTTCTGCGCGCTCATTGTCGCGGAATCCATCGGCTCGGCGCGCCACCTCGTCGTCCTGGAGAACGGCGACATCCTCGTCGCGGTCGGCGGCGGGCGCGGCGGCGTCCGCGTGCTGCGCGACACGACGGGCGACGGCAAGGCCGACGTCGTCAGCTCCTTCGGCGACAACGTCGGCGGGGGCAACGGCATCGCGTTCGCCGGCGAGTACCTCTACTTCGCGACGAACGACGCCGTCGTGCGCTGGCACTGGAACATCGGCCAGCTCACGCCGAGCGGTGCGCCCGATACGGTCGTCAGCGGTCTGACCAATCGCCGCCAACACGCGGCCAAGAGCATCGTGATCGGATCGGATGGCCAGTTGTACGTGAACATCGGCGCGCCGTCGAACTCGTGTCAAAAGGTCGACCGCACGCCGGAATCTCCCGGCCTCGATCCCTGTCCGATCCTCGACTATGCGGGCGGCATCTGGCGCTTTGACCCGCGGCGCGGCGGGCAGACGCAACAGGACGGGCAGCGCTACGCGACGGGTCTGCGCAACGCGGTCGGCCTCGCCGTCGAGCCGGGCACCGGCGCGTTGTTCGCGACGCAACACGGGCGCGATCAGCTCGCCGCCAACTGGCCCAAGCTCTACAACGACGCGTCGAGCGCCGAGCTGCCGGCGGAAGTGGTGTTCCGGCTGGAAGCGGGTGGCGATTACGGCTGGCCGTATTGCTACTACGACGGGCGCCGGCGCCAGAACGTCCTCATGCCGGAGTACGGCGGCGACGGCAAGACGCAGGGACGCTGCGAGAGCGCGCCACGCCCCGTGGTGGCGTTCCCCGGTCACTGGGCGCCCGACGGGCTCACGTTCTACAACAGCCGGCGCTTCCCCGACAAATATCGCGGCGGGATGTTCATCGCCTTCCACGGCTCGTGGAACCGCGCGCCGCTGCCGCAGGGGGGCTACAAGGTCATGTTCGTTCCAATGGCGCGCGGCATGGCGACCGGTCCGGCCGAGGTCTTTGCGGACGGCTTCGCGGGCGCGACGGTCACGCCGAACGGCGCGCGCTATCGGCCGACAGGGCTCGCGGTAGGACCAGACGGATCACTGTACGTGTCGTCTGATCAGGGGGATGGCGCGGTCTTCAGGATTGTGACTCAGCCCTGAAGGCGTACGCCTTTACCTGCCCAGACGAGCCCGCGTGACGGAGTCGGCGGTGGCGAGGGCGCGGTCGGAATCCCACTTGTAGTAGAGCGTCAGACACGACGACAGATTGAAGTCGCGCTTGGCCATGCAGGTCTGCAGCTCGCGCCGGTGCTTGGGCAGCTCCGAATTCCAGACCGAATCGACGGCGCTGCTGACGCGCCGCAGCGGCCATCCGGCGACGAGCAGGCAATCCTTGAGCGGGTCGGTGCCTCGCGTGCACGTCTGCAGGTCGTGCCGATGCTTCGCCGCGTCGAGCGACCACAGCGAATCCTCGTGCCAACTTTTTAGCGAATCGAGCTCCGCGACGCGCGCGTTCGCCGCCTTCGTCGCGTCCGCCACCTTCCAGTGATAGAGCGTGACGAGGCACTGCGTCGTGCCCTTGGCGTCGAGCGAAATGCTGCTGCACTCGACCACTTCGTTGCGCTGGTCGTGCTTCTTGCCGCACGCCGCGGCTCCCATCAGCGCGACCAACAGGCTCGTTGCTCGGAATTGGGATTTCATAAGGCCCTAAGATAGCAGTTATCGAAGGAGCAGGAACACATCGTACAGCGAATGGGTCCACGCCGTAATGCCGAACCCCCGCAGGAGATACAGGCCGCTGAAGAACATCCCCGCGATCGCGCGGAACACGAACGAGTAGATGTTCAGCCGGTCGCCATACGGGCCGATATAATGGAAGGCGGAGAAGATCACCGCGCCGATGATGGTCGCGGCGATGCCGGCGGGGAGCGGTCGCAGGCCCAACACTTTCGTGGCGCCCCAGGCGAGCGCGCCGACGAGGAGGACGCGAAACAGCAGCTCCTCGTAGAGGCCGGCGCCAATCGACAGCATCAGCAGGGTCCCGCGGCCGAGGTGTTGCTGGAGACCGATCGCCATCGCCGCGGGCGGGTTGCCCAGCAGCGCGGCGGTGAGGCCGCCGACGACGATGCCGAAGACGAGCGACAGAAACAGCGACTCGATCAGCATGAGGCCGAGCAGGCCGGGCTTGAGCGAGCGGTTGGTCTTGATGTCTCTAGCGATGAGCCACGCGCCCACGCCGATCAGCAGCAGCATGAAGATCCGCGGTCCCCAGGCCCCGGCGATCCAGACGAACAGCGTTTGCAGCATGATATCGGCGCCGTTGCGGACGCCGCCGGTCGGGCCCGCGGGGACCACGAGGGTGAGCGTCTGGTACATGATGAGCAGCGGCAGCGCGAACAGCAGGCTGTAGCGCGGCGCTCGGCTCGTCTGCCAGTAATTGCCGATCATGACTGAATCTTATCGCGCATGGGGTTCCGTACAGAGTCCTACGTGACCGTCACCTTCCTCGTTGCTGCCGTCCTCGCCATGCAGTCCCCCGCGGGCGACACGTCGAACGCGTATCTCGATGCCGAGGCGCGCCGGCTGGTCGCGGCCGCGCGCACGCGGCGCGAGACGATCGACCGCTCGATCACGGCGTACCAGGTGACGATGCGCGAGCGCATCGGCGTCGGCATCCGCGCGCTGCGGCGCGATCGGACGCTCTATCGACGCGAGATCACCGTGAAGATCGACTGGAGTCGTGATTCGCTCACCCAGATCACCGTCGTCGGCGCTCGCCAGACGATTCCGGTCGCCATTCCGAAGCCGTCGCTCCCGGAAGACTTGAAGAGCGACGCGCCCGACTATGCCTTCGACCCCGCGAACGACCGGCTCACGGTCGGCTGGTCGAGCGGCGACGAGGACGACAGTCGCGATTCGACCAGCGACTCGACGCGGCGGCACGGCGGCGACATCGAATTCCGCCATCCGCTCGCGGCGGGCAGCGAGCGCGATTACCGCTTTGCGAGCGGGGACTCGAGCGTCGTGGCCTTCGCCAATGGTCGCACGATTCGCCTGCGCGAGCTGAAAATCATTCCGCGCCGGCTCGACTTCCGGCTGATGTCCGGCTCGTTCTGGATCGACGAGGATACGCACGGCGTCGTGCGCGCGCTGATTCGGCCGGCGCGCCCGTTCGATTTCGAGCAAGACCTCGAGGACGATGCGGACAAGGACATCCCCGGCTTCCTGAAGCCGATTCGCGGCGAAGTGCGTTATCTCACGATCGACTACGGCCTGTCGCACGGCCGCTGGTGGCTGCCGCGCCTCATCGCCATGGACGCCGTCGGCACCGCCGGCTCCGTGCTGCAGATGCCGATTCGGTACGAGCGCATCTATGACGACTACGAAGTCGTCGGCGACACGACCGTCCGTCTGGCGCCGCGGCCGCCGCGCGCGAGTGCCGCCGAGGATTCCACGGCGCGGGCGGCGTGTCACGAGCGCCAGAAGCCGGAAAAGGTCTCGTGCCGCTGCGACAACGGCGCGTGCCGCGCGATCCGCGTGATCATTCCCACCGACACCGCGGCGCTGATCGCGAGCGCGGCGCTGCCGCCGCCGTTCGGCGCGGTGAACGACACCATGATCTCCGAAGGGGAGCTTCGGGAGCTCACACAGGGCATCGGTGACCTCCCGCAGGCGCCGTGGCAGTTTCGCGTGCGGCGGCCGAGCTGGGGACTCGGGCGCTACAATCGCGTCGAGGGCTTGGCGCTCGGCGCGAAGGGCGAAATCGATCTCGGCCGCCTCAAGCTCGACGGCGCGGGCTACGTCGCGACGGCGGACGGCGCGCTGGACCTGCAGGCCGGTCTCCTGCGCGCGACCACCGGAGCCGAGTGGCGGCTGACCGGCTATCACCGCCTCGCGGCCGTCGATCCCAACGCGCACTCGCTCAGCATCGGCAACTCGCTGGGCGCGCTCGTCCTCGGCCGCGACGACGGGGACTACTTCCGCGCGACCGGCGCCGAGCTGACGATCCGCCCGGCCGTGACGCTGCCGCAGCGCTTCGAGCTGCGCGTGTACGCCGAGCAGCAACGTCTCGCGGGCAAGCGCACGGACTTCTCGTTCCCGCATCTGCTGCACGACGATCACGTCTTCCGTCCCGACATCACCGCCGATTCCGCCGATCAAGTCGGGGCCGCGTTGACGCTGCGCGCGCAGCGCGGCATCGATCCGTCGCAGCTGCAAGTCTCGACCGACGTCACGCTCGACGGCGGCGCCGGCACGTTCGGATTCGTGCGCGCGAGCGGCGCGCTGCGGATCACGGCGCCGCTTGGCAAACAGGTCGCCGGCGCCGTCGAGCTGGCGGGTGGCTCTTCCGCGGGCACGGTGCCGGTGCAGAGCCTCTGGTACCTTGGCGGCCCGGGCACGCTGCGCGGCTACTCCGGCGGCGCGATCGCCGGAGACGCGTTCTGGCGCGCGCGCCTCGAAGTCGCGAACCAGTGGCCCGCGGCGCGCGTGGTGTTGTTCACCGACGTCGGCCGCGCGGGCCCGCGGGACCACCTCTCGCTCGCACGATCGCTGGCCGGCGTCGGGGTCGGGGCGAGCGTCCTCGACGGCTTGATTCGCTTCGATCTGTCGCGCGCGGTGCGCTCTCCAACCGGTTGGCGCCTGGATTTGTATACGGACGCTGCACTCTAAGGGCGTGCGCCGTGAGCCGTGCGCCGTACGCCGGAATGCAGCCCGGCGCACGGCTTACCGCGCACGGCGCACGCGTGGCATCTTATGCCACCCGTGACAGCCACCGCCACAGATCTTAAGCGCGAGCTCGGCCTCTTCGACGCGACCATGATCAACGTGGGCACGATGATCGCTTCCGCGATCTTCATTGTGCCCGCCGCCGTCGCGGCCGCGGTGCCGGGGACGGCGATGATGACGCTGGTCTGGGTCATCGGCGGCATCGTCTCCCTGCTCGGTGCGCTCTCGATCGCCGAGCTGGCGGCGGCATATCCCGAGGCGGGCGGGCAGTACGCCTATCTGCGCGAGGCGTACGGTCCGATGCCCGCGTTCTTGTACGGCTGGGCAAACTTCGCGGTGATCAATACCGCATCGATCGCCGCGATCGCCGTGGGGTTCGCGCGCTACGTCGGGTTTTTCGTTCCCTTGTCGGAGCCCGCCATTCGGGGCGTCGCGATCCTCTCGATCGCCGCCCTCACCGTGCTCAACTGCCGCGGCGTCCGGCTCGGCGCCACCACGCAGAACGTCCTCACTACACTCAAGATCGGCGCGCTCGGCGCATTGATCCTGACGTCGTTCGTCCTGCCGGGCGGCTCCGCCTCGCACTTTCAGCCGCTCTGGCCGGCGGCGACGATCGGCGCGGGACACTGGATCGGCCCGTTCGGCGTCGCGATGGTCGCCGTGCTGTGGGCGTATGACGGATGGATCGAGACGACCTACATCGGCAGCGAGATCATCGATCCCGGCAAGAATCTGCCGCGCTCGATCATTCTTTCGACGCTGATCGTGATCGGGTTGTACGTGCTGGCGAGCGTCGCGTACACGTACGTGCTCTCACCCGGCGCGATGATCGGCTCACAGCTCGTTGCATCCGACGCGGCGAAGATCACGATGGGCGGGTTCGGCGCGTCGTTCGTCGTCATCGCGATTCTGGTGTCCACGCTCGGCGCGAACAACGGCATCGTGCTGACCGCCGCGCGCATCCCCTACGCGATGGCGCGCGCGGGTGTCTTCTTCCCGTCGCAAGGCGTAGTGCACTCGCGCTACGGCACGCCGACGATCGCGCTCATCACGCAGGGTGTCATCGCGTCGGTGTTGACGGCGCTCGGCAGGTACGATCAGCTGTTCACCTATGTCGTCTTTGCGCAGTTCGTGTTCTACGCGCTCTCGGCGGGCGCGGTGATCCGCCTGCGCAGCACGGAGCCGGAGGTGCCGAGACCCTATCGCACGTGGGGCTATCCGCTGACGCCGCTCGTGTTCATTGCGTTCGCGTTGTGGCTGGTCTTCAACACGATACGAGAGACCCCCGTGGATTCGGCGGTGGGGGCGGGGATCATTCTGGTTGGGTTGCCGGGATATTTCTATTGGAAGAAAAGACGGTAGGAGACGGTAGGAGACGGTAGGAGACGGTAGACGCTCCTACCGTCCCCTACCGTCCCCTACCGTCTCCTGCTACTCCCGTCCTCTCGACGGTCTCCAGTTCATCAAGTCCGCCAGCGACGGTGGAATTCGCTGACCCCACACATCGCGCATCGGGACTTGCACGATCTGCGGCCGAGTGCCGGGAGCGCCTTCGCGGCCGTCTTGCCCCTTGGCGCCCGCTGGACCGGCCGAGCCGTTCTGCCCGGCGACGCAACGCGGGTCGTTCGCCGGATTCGCCGCGCCGCCTTTGCCGCCGTTGCCGCCCTTGCCGCCATTACCACCCGCGCCACCCTCACCGCCGGGCGTCCGCGCGTCGACGAGACCGGCGAGAAACGGCTCCTCGACCGGCGCGAGGATGGTGATCTGACCGCCACGTCCTCCCGGCCCGCCGGCGCTGCCGTTCCCGCCGGCCCCGCCCGGCCCGCCCGCGCCGCCGGGGCAGCCGTCCTGCCCATTCGTGCCGGCGACGCCGCTCTGTCCGTCCGCGCCGCGCGATCCATGGCCGCCGCGCGCTTCGACGACGAGCCAGTCCGATGGCGGCACCGCGCGCGCGTCCGCCAGCACGTACATCGTCGGCGCTTCCTCCACCTCGATGCCGGCGACGATGAGACGGTCGTAGTAAGGCGACCGGAGAATCCCGAGGCGCACCGTCACCTGCGGACCGCTCGCGCCGGCGCCGTAGCCCGAGAACCCGAACGTGTGCTGCAGGCACGAGTACTCGGGTGTCAGCGTCGTGGACGTCGTCACGCTGGGATTCGCCTTGAGCGACGTCGTGAGGCGAAAACCGGTGAGAGCGGTCATCAGCGGATCGCGTGCCGCGCTCCAGCTGCCGTCTTCGAGCGGCGTGGCCTCGGGGCTCGAGCGCTCCAGAAAGATCACGTGCAGCCGCGGCGGGTGCTTCTTGTCGTAGTGCGACTCGAACGGGACGAGCGAGCCGTCCTTCAAGACCGCCGTGTAGGTCGCGCCGAACGACTCACCGGGACAGGCGCTCGGCGTGGTGGACACGCGGATCTCGCGAATCTGGGCGACGAGGCCGGGATCGGGCGCGAACTCGGGCGGCGGCCGTTTGGAGCCGCAGGCAGCGACGAGGGCGACGGCAGGGAGCGCGGCAAGAGCGACACGTTTCATGGAGCCTCTTCCCGGAGGAGCCGAGTGGTTGCGATGTCGAAGATGCGTATGCGAGTCACGATGCCGGGGCGTTGCGCGTCCACTTCCCGCACGTGCACGACTTTGCGGTCGTCGCCGGGCCGATACAGGATCCAGCTGCCGGCGGGCGCATAGGGCGCGATGCCGGCGCAGGGGCGCGACTTCGGCTTGGGCTGACGGCCGGGCGGTGTGCCCGGAATCCAGACGCGGCACTCGCCGGGGTTCGGTAGGTGTCCGGGCGGGACGCCCAGTGTCGCGGCAGTGCTGGGCCCGCCGGGTGCGCCGCGGCTCTCGGCACTACCCGAGCGCACCTCGGGGTTCGGCCCGACGATGATGGTCCGGTGAGTACTGCTGCAGGCCATCGTGGCCGAGAACCCGACGAGCACGCCAAACACGCGGATCCGCATGAGCCCCTCCGAAAAGGTCGGCCCAAATGTAGTATTTCGCGGCATGAGCGGGGGTGCCGAGGTCGAAATCGGACTGGTCGAGACCATCCGGGCGAGAGACGGGCGGGTCCCCTGGCTCGCCTGGCATCTCGAGCGCCTGCGGAACGCGATTCGGTCGCTCGGGCTAGCCGAGCCGGCCGCCGACCTGTCCGAGCTCGTGCGCATCGCGGCGGGGTCGGGCGACCGTGTCGTCCGACTGGAGCTGCACGGGGGACGCGTCGAGATCTCGACCCGCGACGTCGGTCCGACGGGCCCCATCGGCATCTGCGTGTCAGCGGAAGTTCATCAACCCTATCGGCACAAGACGACGCGGCGTGAGCAGTTCGGCCGCGCACTCGCCGAGGCGCGCCGCCGCAAATTCGACGACGCGCTGCTGCTCACGGCCGACGGCTGCGTCGCCGAAGGGACGGCGTGGAACATGTTCTGGTGGGAAAACGGCACGCTGGTTACGCCGGCCGAAGAGCTCGGTGTGCTGCCTGGAGTCGGCCGCAGCCGGATCATGCAGCTGCTGCCCGTCCACGAGGAGCGGGCGCCGCTGCAGCGCATGGCGGGCCGCGGCGCCTTTCTGGTCAACGCGGTGCGCGGGGTGGTCGAAATCCGGGGCCTCGACGGCGTCGCGCTTCCGTCCGATCCCCGAACCGCCGAGCTTTCCCGGACGTTTTGGCCCGATTAGGTTGTTGTTTTCCTACGCGTCTGTGCGTCTGGTAGCATGGTGGCTGTAGCTCAATTGGTTAGAGCGCCGGACTGTGGCTCCGGAGGTTGCGGGTTCAATCCCCGTCAGCCACCCCTTTTCCAAGTTGCAAGTACGAGACGCCAAGTTGCGAGTGGTTTCAAGTTCCCACCTGCAAGTTGCGAGGACATCTGACCGACAACCACATCATTCGTGTGCAGCACCTGGTGCGCACATTCGGCACCCTGACGGCCGTCAACGACGTCACGTTCGATGTGCAGCGGGGCGAGACGTTCGCATTCCTCGGCCCCAACGGCGCCGGGAAGACGACGACGATCAAGATGCTGACGACCGTGCTGCAGCCGACCAGCGGCACGCTCGAGCTCGACGGGCTGAGTCCCATGACGGACGCGACCGAAGTCCGCAAACGCTTCGGCGTCGTGTTTCAGGATCCGAGTCTCGACAGCGAGTTGACGGCCTGGGAGAACGTCGACATCCACGGCGTGCTGTATCACGTGCCGCGTAAAGTGCGGCGCGAGCGCGGCGAGACGCTGCTCAAGCTGTTCGAGCTGTGGGACCGGCGGAACGACCTGGTGAAGAACTTCTCCGGCGGGATGCGGCGGCGACTCGAAATCGCGCGCGGTCTGTTGCACACACCGAAGGTGCTGTTCCTCGACGAGCCGACGCAGGGGCTCGATCCGCAGAGTCGCAATCAGATGTGGAACATCGTGAAGAATCTGAATCAGACCGAGGGCGTCACCGTGTTTCTCACGACGCACTACATGGACGAGGCCGATCGCGTCGCCGATCGCATCGCGATCATCGATCACGGCAAGATCGTCGCCACCGGATCGGCGGCCGAGCTGAAGCAGCAAACGGGGACCGACACGCTGGAGGCCGCGTTCCTGAAGCTGACCGGCGAGACGATCCGCGACGAGGAGTTCAGCGCGCAGGATCGCATGCGACAGATCTCGCGAGTCTGGAGGCGCTAGCCGATGAACGTCATCTACATCCTGTGGCTGCGCGAGGTGAAGAAATACCTGCGCTCGCGCGCGCAAATCGTCGCGTCACTCGGCACGCCGCTCATGTACCTGGCGGTGCTCGGCTTCGGGCTCGGCCCTGTGTTCCAGCGGGCGGGGGAGGGCAGCTATCTCCAGTTCATGGCGCCGGGCGTGATCGGGATGACGGTGCTGTTCACCGCGATGTTCTCGGGCGTTGCGATGCTGTGGGACCGCCAGTTCGGCTTTTTGAAGGAAACGCTCGTCGCGCCCGTGCCGCGCGTGCAGATCATGATCGGCCGCACGCTCGGCGGCGCGACCGTCGCCGTGATTCAGGGGCTGATCATCTTCGCCGTCACGTTGATCTTCGGCTTCCGCCCCGCGAGCGTCGTCGCGGTGCCGGTCGCGTTTCTCCTGATCGCGCTGATCGCCGTCGTGTTTGCCGCGCTCGCGACCGCGATTGGATCGAGCCTCAAGGAGTTTCAGGGATTTCAGATGGTGATGAACTTCCTGGTGATGCCGCTGTGGTTCCTGTCGGGGGCGCTGTATCCGTTGCAGGGACTCCCCACCGCGCTCGCGGTGCTCACGCGCATCGATCCGCTGACCTATGGCGTCGACGGCGTGCGCGGCACGATGATCGGCAACACGCATTTCGGCGTGCCGCTGGACGTCGGTGTGCTGGTCGGTGTGGGAATTCTGTTCGTGATCGCGGGCGCGTGGCGGTTTTCGAAAATCGAGGTGTAGCCGGCCTTCGAGGCCGTCACTTCGCTTTGTCGCCGGCCCCCAACGCGCCACGATCGCGGCTCTGCGCCAGCAGGCGCTCGGCGAAGTCGAGCCGGTTTTGCAGCTCGGCGACGGTGCCTTGCGTCGCTTCCAGCTCGCCGGCCTGCTGATCCAGCTGTTCCTTGAGCTCGGCGATCTCGGACCGGTTGCTCCGGCCTTTGGTGAACGCGCCGGCAATGGTGCGGACGATGACGATCATCGTCATCCCGGCGATCCCGAGCGCGAGGAGGAAGGTCGGTTCTCTCATGGCGGTCCCGGCTCGATTCTAACTCACGAGCGCGGATTTCGCAGCTAGACGGCCAGCTTGCGATATTCGCGTATCACGTTGATCACCCATCGCCCGACGATCGCGAGCGACACGACCGCTCCGATGAGCGAGCGCCGCTGGCGGCGCGCACTCGAGCGCACCAGGGCGGGGGCGGCCGGCTGCTCGCCTCGAGCCTCCTGCGTGCTGATCGGAATCGCGTTCTCCGTCGGCGCCACTTCCACTCCTGACGATCGCGTGACCACCTGCGTCAGCTCGGCGCCGAGAAAGACGATCACCGAGGCGTAGTAGATCCACATCAGGATGACGACGAAGCTGCCGGCGGCGCCGTACGCCGACGACGTGCTGGCGCGCCCGAGGTACATGGCCAGGCCCCATTTGCCGATACTGAACAGCGCCGCGGTTAGCGCGGCGCCGCTCCACACGTTGCGCCATGGGATCTTCACATCGGGCAGAAACTTGAACATCGCCGCGAATAGCACGGTCAGCATGCCGACCGAAAACAGGAGGTCGACCGCGTGTCCGATCCAGACGGGCAGCGAGAGCGCGCGCCCGATCGCGCCGCTCGAGGCGGCGAGGACCGTGGACAGAATCATCGAGATGAGCAGCAGAAAGCAGATACCGAAGACCATCGCGACCGAAAGGAAGCGGTCGCGCAGCATGCCTTTGATGCCGCGGCCGGGTTTCGGTTTGACCTGCCAGATGGTGTCGAGCGCGCTTTGCAGCTGGCCGAACAGTCCGCCGGCGCCGAGGAGCAGGGCGGCGGTGCCGAGGACGGTCGCGACGATCGATCGGCTGTGATGCCCCGACGCCGTCATCATCGAGTCGATGACGCCGGTGGATTGCTGGCCGATCATGCCGCGGAGCGCCTGCTCGACCTGATGGCGCACGGACTCCTGACCGAGGACGAGGCCGGCCACGCCGACGATCACGAGCAGGAATGGCGCGAGCGCGAAGACGGCGTTGTACGCCATCGCCGCGCTGAGCTGCACGACTTTGTGCTCAGAAAAGTCGTGGAGCGTGCGCTTGAGGACTGGGATCGCTTTCATGGCTCTACAGGGGGATACTCTCGGCCCGGCGGGTAGTTCGCAGCTTAGGCCCCGATGTCTTTCAGGGCTAGTTCTTGGCTTCTCACGACGGAAACGCGATCATGCCGGCAGCGGCGCGTTCACGACCTTCTGCTCGCGCAGTAACCAATATCCAATCGTGCCGCCGCCGATGTCGATCAGCGCGTGCGCGATCATCCCGGGAATGAGCGAGCCGCTGATCCATGCGATTGCCGCCATCACGAAGCCGGCGAT
>DATDEZ010000084.1:0-33452 GCA_036522875.1 Gemmatimonadales bacterium
GTGACTCGGAGCGGCTTTGTCGTCGGGACCGAGGAGTACATGAGCCCCGAGCAGGCGAGCGGCTCACCCGATATCGACGGCCGAACCGATCTCTATTCGCTCGGCGTCGTCTTGTTCGAGGCGCTCTCCGGGCGTCCGCCATTCGCCGCGGCGAGCGCGGCGGCGGTGCTCGACATGCAGCAGCACGCGCCGCCGCCCGACCTGCGGAAGCTGCGGCGCGACGTGCCACGGGCCCTCAGCGACGCGGTCATGAAAGCGCTCGCGAAACCGCGCGAAGAGCGCTGGCAGACCGCCGCCGACATGCGCCAGGCGCTGCTGCCGTACGTGCTGGCGTCGTAATTTTGGGTATGCGGCTCCGTGCAATGCTCGTCGCCCTGCTGGGGGGCGCTCTCGCGGCCTGCCAGAATCCCGCGCGCAGCTTGCTGCTCGTCGATTTCACCACCGCAGATCCGCTGGTGGTCGAGGCGACCGCCGCCCCGTGGCACGCCGCGGGCTATCACGTCGAGTACCGCAGGTTCTATCCGCATCTCACGCGCGCGGATCTCGCGCGCTACCGCACCATCGTGCTGCTCGGGGGCCACGAGCCCGAAGGGCTGTCTGACGCGCTGACGATCGGCGACCTCGTCATGCTGGAAGAATGGCTCCGCCGTGACGGCGTCGTGGTGCTGGGATACACGGACGGCACGCTCGATCGTTGGACGATGAATCAATGGCTCGCGTCGCAGGGCGCGGGCATCGCGATCGGACCGCAGCCCAGCGACGCGCCGGCGCTGCCGCTGCCGCACTCGGCGCTCGACAACGCGGGCTTCGAGCCGTTCCCGGCTGGACGAAACCGAACGCTCGCGGTGCGCGGACGCGGCCAGGCGCTGGCCCGCGGCGCTGGACCCGGCAATGCCGTCGTCGCCGCGAGTCGAGTCGGTGACGGAATGCTCGTGGTGACCAGTAAGAGCCTGCTGAGCGCCGCCGCTGTCGACCCGAAAACCCGCGACTTCCTCGTCGCGCTCGCGCGCTGGACCCGCCGGCCCGCCGAGTGGGCGAGCGTGGCGGCGGCATCGCAGCCGGCTCCGCTGCGACTGGCGAGTGCTCCACGACGCCTGAGCGTCCATCCGCCGCCGCTCGCGGCGCCGGCCGGCGCAGCGGTGACGCCGGTCCCGCTGGCCGTAAGCGCGCGCGGGGAGGACAGCGTCATCGCGCCACTATGGGTCGCGCGCCAGGGCATGCGCGTCCTGTGGGCGCGATTCACGCCCCAGGGTCTCGACTCGCTGCTGCGATTCGTCGACGTGGCCGCGCTGAACACGATCGCGACGCTCATTCCGTTCCCCGCGCTCGCCGACACGATCGGCACCCGCAACCTCTGGAAGGTGACCGCCGAGCGGCTCCAGGCGACGAGCATCAAGTGGTTCCCCGCCATCTCGCTCGCCGCCGTGGCGTCACAGGGAGCGGACGAAGTCGATCGCCACGGGGACCTCGTCCCGATCGCCTGCGGGCTCGATACGGCGTTTTGGCGCGGCGCGCTGCGTCCCACGTTTCGCGAGCTCGTGCGACTGGGCGGCGCGCGCCCCGACGTGCTCGCGGGGGTCGCGCTCGATCTCGATAGCGCGATGACGGAGTACTCGGGCAGCGGTTTCTGCGACGCGGACTACCGCGCCGGTCTGGCTGCGCTCGGGCTCGACTCCGCCGAAGCAGTCCGGCTCGCCGTGCTGCCGCCCATCGCGCGTTACGACACGTTGCTCGAGCGCGGGCTGCTCAATCGCTACTTCGATGCGCTCACGGCCGCGGTCGCCGAGCGCGCCGCCCTCCTGCGGGGCGAGCTGCGACGACTGAACCCGGAGATCCACTTTGCGGTGCGCGCGACCGACCGCCCGGCCGACTGGTTCACGCTCGGATTGTTGCGCGGGCTGTCGAGCCGCGACGTTCCGGCGTTGCTCTGGCTGAAAGGCGGTGAGAACGCCCGCGCGCTGCTGCGCGAGTACCGCGGCCGCGAGATCTACGCGCTGTCGGCGCGAGCGTTGGCACCGGATCGGGCCGGCTTCGCGCCCGCGGCGCTTTCACGCCTGCGCGCCACGGTGTTCGGCGACAACGCCGGATTCTGGCTGGATGGGGCGCCTTCGGACAGCCTGGGGCGCGGGCTGCGCCGCTTCGTCCGGTAACAGGCTTGCCGGGGGTGAGGGCCGCCCGGTAATTTTGTCGGCTGGAAGTGGTGGGGCCGATGGTCGCGGGTGGCCGGCTGAAGGGGCCATTCGAGGAAAGTCCGAGCTCCACAGGGCAGACCGCCAGGTAACGCCTGGGCGCCGTGAGGCGACGGAACAGGGCCACAGAGAACAGACCGCCCTTGTATCCAAAGGGTAAGGGTGAAAAGGTGGGGTAAGAGCCCACCGCGTGTCTGGTAACAGGCACGGCACGGCAACCCCCGGTCGGAGCAAGGCCAAATAAGCAGCGAGACCCGGCCCGGGTCGTTCGAGCTGCGGGTAGGCCGCACGAGGTGGCTGGCGACAGTCACCCCAGAGAGATGACCATCTGCTCGTACCAACGAGTAAACAGAACTCGGCTTATGGTCCCGCCACTTCCTCCCCTGTGACCACCAAGCCGCCTGCCGGTACCGGATCGCCGTATCCGCCCCACTGGGAGAACGTCGCCGACCTGCGCGTTTTCCGCACGAGCGCCGGGGAGTGGGAAAAGCTCATCGGCTGGCGAACCGACATGCGCAAGCGCGGCTGGAAGCTCCTCAAGGTGACGAGCGAGGAGAGCGAGGTCGTCGCGATTTTCGGACGGACCAAGACCAAGGAATAAGCGATGCGAATCGGTCTCACGGCAGTGACGCTCGCCGCTGTGGCGTGCGGCTCTCACGCCAAACCTTCGACGACGCCCACGCCCGCAACGCAGCCGCCTGTGGGTCAGCCCGCGGTGCAGCCTCCCGTGAATCGCGGCAATGACGGCAGCATTCGCCTGGGCCCCAGCGCGTTGCGGTACGTGATGCATTCGGTCGTGCATATCGATCAGGAATTCCAGGGCATGCATCAGCCGCTCGACTTCGGGCTGCGCGCATACTTTGCCGTCACGATTACCGGGCCCGCGGATTCGGTCGGCTATCCGACGACGATCACCATCGACTCCGTCGCGGCCGACTCAGGCACCACGGTCCCGATGGGCATCAATCTCGGGAACGCGAAGGGCCTGTCCTTCGTCGGCCGGCTGACGCCCAAGGGCGATTTCCGGAATCAGAGTCCGTCCGACAGCGCGGCCGCACAGTCGCTCGCGCCGGTGGTGGGCTCCTTCAAGAATTTCTTCCCGCGCCTGCCGCCCGCAGGGGTGACGCTCGGCACCAGCTGGACGGACACGACGAGCGAGAACGACCGGGCCGCGGGGTCGGTGACCGTGAAAAGCGTCAACCGCTCGCACGCGGCGGCCTGGGACGATCGCAACGGCAGCCGCGCATTACGGGTCGACGTCACGTCGGACTTCACGATTCAGGGCACCGGCCAGCAAATGGGTCAGCCGTTCGACGTCGCGGGGACGGGCGTGCGCAGCGGGACGGATTTCATTTCCGTCGACGGCCGCTACATGGGCGGTGAGTCGCGCGATTCGACGAATATGACGATCACGCTGACGGTTCAGCAGATGACGATTCCGCGCACCCAGGTGTCGAAGACGACGGTGACGGTGCTGCCCTGATGGGCAGCTGGGCGGGTCGGCGGCTCGGCGGTTGGGCCATGATCGCCGCCGTCGCGCTCACCGTCCGATCGCCGAACCGCCTGACCGCTCAGTCCGTCGCTTCCAACCGCGCCACCGCCTATCTCTTCCCGACGAACGCAGAGGATGTTCGCGCCATCTGGATCAATCCCGCGGGCCTCGGCGTGCGGCGCGACGCCTCGATCTACGGCGAGCTCGGCGTCGGCGACCCCGGCGCAGCGGGACGGATCAACCAGCTCAACGTCGGCTTCAACTCGAGTGGCCTGGGGTTCGCGTACCAGCGCGACATCCTGCCCAACGGCGTCCGTGGCAGCACCTACCGCCTGGGTCTCGGCGGAAGCGCCGCCGGACTCGCGGCGGGCTTTGACGTCGTCCGCTACGGGGGCACCGGCGCGAACGCCACCAGCTGGGATCTCGGCACTCGCTACATGGCGCGGCCAGGCCTCGTCTTCGGATTCGTCGCCACCAACATCGGACAGCCGATCGTGCGCGGACTCCGTCAGCGGCTGACCTTCCTTCCCGGCTTCACCTGGCAGCCACCGCCCCTCAGCGCACTGGGCGTCTCCGCCGCGGCGCACATCACACCGGACTCCGTTGTGGCGTACAACTTCGGCCTGACTTGGCGCACCGGCGGGACCGAGCGGCGCTGGCCGATCGAGATCCTCGCGCGGCTCGATACCGACGGTGGCTTTCGCCGCAGCGCCTTCGCGTTTGGGATCTCGGTCGGTGGGCAGGACCGGTTCGGTGCCGTCGTCACCACTCCCGGCGACGTGTCCCGCATCGACGATGCGAGCATCTACGGGCTCACGGCACGCGAGCCCTCGCGCGACCACTAGGGGCGGTGCCGAGTTGTCGTGCGGCTACGTCGAGAGGGTCTGGTCGGGGTCGTCGAGCGCGGTCGTGTGGCCGGCGGGGGAGGCGGTGGCGGAGCAGCGCGGCGCCGCGGAGCGACCGCCGGTTCGACGCGATTGAGCTGCGGCCTGAGTTGCACCATGTCGCGGAATGACAGACTGCGGTAGACCGTATCCGCCAGCGGCGTATCCCGCCCGTACAACACCAACCGAAACGCGAGTCCGCCGTGCAGGATCAGGTCCATGTCGCGCCGCACGCTGTCGCGCGCGTAGACACGAACCTCGTGCGGCGTCACGACGACGTTGTGATAGCGCGTGAGCAGCAGCAGCGTCGAGTCTTCCTGGCCGGCCGGCTCGTAGACGAACTGCGGCGCGTCGTTGGGCGGCAGCGCGTGGCGCGCGCGCAATGTGCGCGCCAGACTGTCCGGCAGGGGCGGGCGGGCGGCGATCCGCGGCGGCTTGCTGAACACGTAGTAGGCGACCGCGGCGGCGCCGCCCGCAAACGCGATGAACAACAGACATCCCGCCACGCCCAGCCCGACCAGCGATCGATAGAACATCGAGCGCAGCCGCCGGCGTAACGGCAGCCGCACCCGGTCGCTCGCCGCGGTCGGCAGCGCGCCGACCAGTGCGCGGCTCACGTCGCTCGCCATGGGGAACCGCTTGCCGCGCACTTTCTCCATCATGCGCTCGAGCACGACGGCCATCTCTTCGGGGACGTCGGGACGCAGCTCGCGGATGGGTTGCGGCGGCTCGGTCAGTTGCTGCGCGAGGATCGCGGCCGACGACGGGCCGTCGAACGGCGGCGCGCCCGCGAGCATCTGGTAGAGCACGACGCCGAGCGAGTAGATGTCCGAGCGGCCGTCGAGCGGATCGCCGGAGGCTTGCTCGGGGCTCATGTACTGCGGCGTGCCGACGACCAGGCCTTCGCTCGTGAGCTGCGTGGACTGACCGCTCCGGCGCTCCTTCGCGGCCTGCACCGCCTTCGCGATGCCGAAGTCCGTCACCAGGACGTGGCCGCTCTTGTCGAGCAGGATGTTGTCGGGCTTGATGTCGCGGTGGACGATTTCCTGGCTGTGCGCGTAGGCGAGCGCGTCCGCCACCTGCCGCGCGATCCGCGCCGCGTCGCCGATCGGCAGCTTCTTCTGTGTCTCGAGCAGCTGGCCGAGCGACGGGCCGTCGATGCAGCGCATGATGATGTAGAAGATTTCGCGCTGCCGGCCGACCTTGTAGATCGGCACGATGTGCGGATGCTCGAGCCGCGCGACGGTCTGGGCTTCGCGCAGAAACCGCTCCGCCGCGGTCGGCGACGGCGCGAGCTCGACGTCCATGACCTTCACGGCGACGTCGCGGTTCAGCGTGTTGTCGCGCGCGCGAAAGACCGCGGCGAATCCCCCCTGACCCAAGAGCGGACCGACGGTAAATTCCTGCCCAAGCGCTTGTTGCAAGCGCTCTTGGAGACTCGAGAGGTCCATGGCGGTGCAAGAAGGTAGAATTGCGCGGCGCGTTCTGCTAGGGACCGGCGCGCTCGTCGTGATTTGGTTGTTCGGCGTGTGGCCGCCGCCGGTGTGGTGGCGCAGTCACGAGCCGCGCTGCACCGCGATGATGCGGCTGCGGGGCGACGTGGCGTCGTGCAGGCGCGTATCGGTCCAGGACCGGTCACACGTCGGCACGGCGGCACGGCGGCACGATACGGCGCCGGTCCTGGAGCGAATGGTCATCATCGCCGAAGACTCGCGGTTCAAGACGCACCACGGCATCGATTTCATCGAGCTGCGCGACGCGTGGGCCGCCGGCGGGCATCGCGGCGCAAGCACGATCACCCAACAGCTCGCGAAAAATCTGTATCTCTCACCGTCGCGATCGATTTTCCGAAAAATCAAGGAAGCGGTGACGGCGCTCCGGCTCGAGCTCGCGCTGCCGAAAGCGCGCATCATGGAGTTGTATCTCGCGAACGCGGAGCTCGGGCCTGGGGTCTGGGGAATGGAGGCTGCGAGTCAAGCGTACTTTGGTGTGCCCGTCTCGGCGCTGAGCGCGACCGAGGCCGCGGAGCTCGCGGCCACACTTCCCCAGCCGCGCACGTCCAATCCCACGTTTCGTCCCGCGCGAATGCTCGCGCGTCGCGATCTGATTCTGGCGCGGTACTACGGCGGCAGGACGCCCGTGCCGCCCATAAACGAAGACTCGATCCCTGAGATTCCAGAGATCGAGCCTCCACGCATTCCGGTGATTCCGGTCGACTCGCTAATCCACCAGCCGTAGCGGCATGACGAGGGCCATGTACGACGCCGGATCGTTCCAGCCGACCGGCTCGATCGTCGCAGCGCGCTCGGGCGCCTTGAACGTGAATCGGACCTCGTCGGTCGGCATGTACTTCAGGATCTCGAGCAGGTACGTCGCGTTGAAGCCGATCTCGAGCGGCTCACCCTCGTAGGTCACCGCCAGCTCGTCCTGCGCTTCGCCGAGATCGGGCGTCTGCACCGAGAACTTCACGTTGCCGCCGGAGAAGGCGAGACGAATGCGGTGCGTCTGATCGCTCGCGACGACGCTCATGCGGCGCAACGCCGCCGCCATGGCCGTCTTGTCGACCGTGGCGTGCTTGTCGTTTTCGCGCGGGATGACCTGCTCGTAGTTGGGATACGGGCCCTCGATGAGGCGCGAGAACACGAGCGTCCCGCCGGCGCGGAAGCCGATGTGATTGTCACTCTTCGCGAGCTCGAGCTCCGCGTCGCCCGCATAGAGGCGGCGGATTTGCTCGAGCGCCTTCGGCGGCACAATCAGGTCGGCCGTGGAGCCGCCGGTCGCCGGCACGTCCATCTTGGCAAGCCGGTGGCCGTTGGTCGCCACCATGCGCATGCGATCGGGCCGGAGCTCCCACAGCACGCCGTTCAAGATCGGGCGGCTTTCCTCCGTCGACGACGCGAAAGCGACGTGGCTGACGAGCTTGTGCACGACGCCCGCCGCCGCCTTCCACGCCTTCTCGAACTTGACCGCGGGGAAGGACGGGAATTCCTCGCGTGGCAGGCCCAGCAGCTTGAACTTCGAGCGGCCCGACTCGATCGAGACGCGCGCTTCGCCCGCGGCGGTGATCCGCACCGGGCCGGACGGCAGCTCGCGCGCGATGTCCACCAGCTTCTTCGCCGGCAACGTCACGGCGCCGTCGGCATCGACTTCCGCGGCGACGGTGGTGCTGACCGCAATGTCGAGGTCGGTCCCCGACAGGCGGAGGCCGCCGCCCTGCTTGGAGGACTCGACGAGGACGTTCGCCAGAACCGGCAACGTCGTCTTGGCGGGGATCGCGGCAGCCACGGCCGCCAACCCTTCCTGCAGCTTTTCCCTGGTGATCGTGAACTTCATGCTGGGCGCGTCGTCTCCGAATGAGGAAAGTCTTACTACTGCTTCTCTATATAGAAATACTAGTAGTAGTAGCAGACACCGGGGATATGTGGGTGATATCGGTAAAGCGCAACCGGTGCATCACCTATCCCACGTCACCTGATGTTAGCGTGCTGTTGGCACTGTTGGCGCTTTGCGGAAATGTGGGTCCCAATCCCCATAACCCACATTCCCGGTTTTTTCCCCACGCCGTTTGTTGGCTACAGTGCGGACAATTCCTGGCGCGCCATCTCCACGCGCTCCTTGAACGTGCGATCGCGCATCATCTGCCGCTCGACCTTGTCGACTGAGTGAATCACGGTCGAGTGGTCGCGCCCGCCGAACGCCTGCCCAATCTCGACCAGCTGCATGCCCAGCATGTCGCGCGCGAGGTACATCGCCACCTGGCGCGGAATGGTGAGCGTCTTGGTCCGGGCCTTGGACCGCAGTCCTTCGGGCGTCACACCCCAGCGCCGCGCCACGACTTCCTGCACGCGATCGATGCTGGGTGCCGAGCCCGAGCCCGAGCTGTAGGCGCCGCCGTCTTCGCCCTGGCGGATCTTGTCCGACAGCGCTTCGCGCGCGAGCTCGATCGTGACCTCGCGGTTCTTGAGCGAGGCGAACAGCAGCAGCTTGATGATGCACCCTTCCAGCTCCCGGACACTGGACCGGATGTGCTCGGCGATGAACCGGAGCACATCGTCCGGGATCGTCAGCTCGAGGTGGTCCTGCTCGGCTTTTTTACGGAGAATCGCGATCCGGTGCTCGAGGTCGGGATGCCCGATGTCGGCCACCATGCCCCACTCGAACCGCGAGATCAGCCGGTCTTCCAGGCCGGGGATCTCCTTCGGCGGGCGGTCCGAGGTCAGCACGATCTGCTTGTGCGCCTCGAACAGCGCATTGAAGGTGTGGAAGAACTCCTCCTGCGTCATTTCCTTGCCTTCGAGGAAATGGACGTCGTCGACGAGCAGCAGATCCACGTCGTTGCGATAGCGCCGCCGGAACTCCGACATCGTGCGCGCGTGGATCGACTCGATCACGTCGTTGATGAACTGCTCGGCGCCGAAGTACTGCAGGCGCGTCTCGGGATTTTTCTCGAGCACCGCATGCGCGATGGCCTGCATCAGGTGCGTCTTGCCGAGTCCCGTCGCGCCGTAAATGAAGAGCGGGTTGTACGTCTTTCCCGGCGCTTCGGCCACGGCGTGGGCGGCGGCCGCGGCGAGCTCGTTCGACTTGCCGATCACGAACGTCTGGAACGTGTAGCGTTCGTTGAGCGGCGTGGTCGCGACGGACGCGGTGGCGGTCGCGGCCGCGGCGGGTTCGCGCGGCGCGACGAAGAAGTCCATCTGGGGGCGGCGTTGCCGGTCTTCCTGCACGCGGAATACCACCGTGGTCGGCTTGCCGAGGACACGTTCGGCGGCGCGCGCGAGCAGCGAGGCGTGCTTCGACTCGTTCCACTCCGCGGCGAATTGATCGGGCGCGCCGAGGATCAGGCGTCCGTCATCGAGCGCGATGGGCTCCGACGGCTCGAGCCACGTCCGCACTGTCGCCTCGGGAAGTTCGCGCCGCGCCTCATCGAGGAGGCGCTTCCAAGCTTCGTTGACCGACTGCTCCATTTACGATTTCAAAAAGAGGAAGGACGTCTGGCAAGGGCGCCCCGATACTACGGGCCGTGTGTGGAAAAGTCAACCTTGACCGTGACGTCTCGTGCCGGGTAATTTTCCCGGCCTTACTCGAGGAAATTTATGGGTCCGACATATCGGCCGCGCAACCGGCGGCGCATCAACAAGCATGGCTTTCGCGCGCGGATGAAAACCGTGTGGGGCCGCGCCACGCTGTCCCGCCGTCGCAAGAAGGGTCGCAAGCGTCTCACCGTCCGTATTCCGTCCAAACACCGGAGCCGGTAAACGCGCGAGCGGTTTCCGCGCCGCGCGCGAATCACGCGCGGCTCGGAGCTCATGGCCTGCCTGGATGCGGGACGCCGGCGTCGCACCGCGCATCTCGACCTGGCCTGGCGTCACAGCGATTCGGGTCACGGTCGCCTGGGCCTCATCGTTCCCCGGCACCAATGCACCGCGGTCGCGCGGAATAAGTTGCGGCGACGACTGCGTGAGATCCTGCGGCGCGACCTGCTGCGAAACCTTCCCGCCGTCGATCTCGTGATTCGTGCCAAGCGCTCGGCGTATTCCGCCTCGTTTGCGGTGCTGCGCGCCGAATTGACGGAAGCAATGGAGACGCTGACGTGACGCTGCGACGACTGCCACGACTTGCCGTCATGGCATTGATTCGCGGGTATCAGTTGACGCTATCGCACCTGGTGTTCACACAGTGTCGGTTCATACCCTCGTGCTCGCGCTACACGTACGAAGCGGTCGAGCGCTACGGCGCGCTGAAAGGCTCATGGCTTGGGATCCGTCGCATCGCCAGGTGTCATCCGTTTCACGCGGGCGGCTATGATCCCGTTCCGTAAGTCCTGACATGGAACGCCAGCGCGTCGTTCTCGCCGTTCTCCTCATGCTGCTCGTGTGGTTCCTGCCGATGGTCATCTGGCCACCGAAGCCGCCGGCTCGCCGCCCAGGCGGGCAGCCGGGCACGGACACCACGCACGTAGTCGCGGATACGGTGCGCACCGCGGATTCGGTCCGCCCGTCCGCCCGACCGCCCGCCAGCCGGTCCGACACGGGCCGCACGATCTGGGTTACCTCGCCGCTCTATCGCCTCGGCTTCAGCACGCACGGCGCCACGCTCAGCACCGTCGAGCTGCTCAAGTACCAATCCTTCGCGGCGCGCGACTCGAGCCGCCCCGTTCAGCTCGTTCCCCAGGGCGATGCGTTTCTTCGCCATCGTCTCGTTCTCGCGAGCGGCGACACCGTGGCACTCGACGACTGGAATTTCCAGCCGCAAGCCGACGTGCCGGGCATCGTGGTGTACGCGGGCCAGAGCGCCCAACCGCTGCGGTTCGAGGCCGAGCGCGGCGGCTCGCGGGTGACGATCGAGTATCGGTTCGTCCCCGACGCGTATCACTTCGACGTGCGCGGCACGGTCACGGGCTTGGGCGCGGGCGGCGCAGTGCTGCTTGTCGATCTCGCGCAGGGCCTTCGCTCCGTCGAGAAGGACTCGCTCGACGACTACCGCCACTACTCCGTCGTCACGAAAGCGTCGAAGACCGAGCGCACCGATTTTTCGCGCATCAAGCCGGGGGAGCGCGCGCTGTTCAACGGTCCGTTCGAGTGGGTAGGCGTCAAGTCGAAGTACTTCTTCACCGCGGCGCTCGCGCTCGAGGACGGGCAACCGAAGTTCGCGGGCGCCATCGCGGTCGGCGGGCCGCGCAACGGTCGTTCGGCCTCACGGGCCGCCGTGACGCTCGCGATGCCGGTCCAATCCGCCGGCGATTTCCGCTACCAGGTCTATACGGGACCGCTCGACCTGCGCCAGCTCACGCGCATGGGGCACGGGCTCGACGACGCCAATCCCTACGGCGGCATCTTCCGGCCCATCATCCAGCCGGTCTCGGTGGTCGTCGTCAGCATCCTGCTCTGGATGCACGAGCACCTGCATCTCGCCTACGGCTGGGTGCTGATTCTGTTCGGGATCGTGATTCGCGTGGTGCTCTGGCCGCTCAATCAAAAGGCGATGGAGTCGGGAATCCGGATGCAGGCGGTCGCGCCGCTGCTGAAGGAGACGCAGGACAAGTACAAGAACGATCCCGAGCGGCTGCAGCGCGAGATGCTGCGGATCTACAAGGAGTACAAGGTGAACCCGCTCGGCGGCTGCCTGCCGATGCTGCTGCCGTGGCCGGTGCTGCTCGCGCTGTTCTTCGTGTTCGCGAACACGATCGTGTTCCGCGGCGTGCCGTTCCTCTGGCTTCCCGACCTCTCGCGCGCCGATCCGTACAAGATCATCCCGATCGTCCTCGGCCTCTCGATGTTCGTGCTTTCAAAGGTCGGCCAGATCGGCGTGCCGCCGAATCCCCAGGCGAGGACCATGCTGTACTTCATGCCGATCTTCATGACGGTGCTGTTCCTGAACTTCGCGTCGGGATTGAACCTGTACTACGCCGCGCAGAACATTTTCAGCATTCCCCAGCAGTACCTCATCGCGAAGAAGCGCCTACGGGAGGCGCCGGTCGCCGGGGGGGGCGCGCGCGCGCCGGCACCGGTCAAGACCTAGTCTGCTCACCGACGTCATTGTCGCGCTCGCCACAGCTCCAGGACGCTCCGCCCTCGCCCTGATCCGTCTGTCCGGTCGCGGCGCCTTTGCGCTCGCCGCGCGCTGCCTCACGCCGTTTCAGCCCGATCCGCCTCGTACCGTATTTCGCACCCGGCTCGTCCATCCGGAGTCGCGCGAGCTGGTGGACGACTGCCTCGCCGCCTGTTTCCCCGGGCCGCATTCCTACACGGGCGACGACCTCGTCGAGATCTCGACGCACGGCGGCTTCGTCGTCCCTGCGGCCGCCCTGGCGGCACTCGTGGCCGCCGGCGCGCGGCCGGCGGAGGCCGGCGAGTTCACGCGGCGCGCCGTGCTGAACGGCAAGATGGATCTGCTACAAGCCGAAGCGACGGCGGACCTCATCGACGCGGGATCGCCGGCGCAGCGACGCCGGGCGCTGCACCAGCTCGAACGCGGCCTCTCCGATCGGCTGGCAGGGTTGCGCGCGGAGATTCTGGAGCTCGAAGCATTGATCGCCTACGACATCGATTTTCCGGAAGAAGATGAAGGGCCTGTGTCACCGGAACGGGTGCGTGCTGCGTGGGAGGTGGTGCGTGGGCGTGTCGGTAACCTCCTGCAAACCGCTCCGGAGGGCGAACGCCTTCGCGAAGGCGCGCTCCTCGTGATCGCCGGGCCGCCCAACGCTGGAAAGTCGTCGCTCTTCAACGCGCTCCTCGGCAGCGAGCGCGCGATCGTGACCGAGATTCCCGGAACCACGCGCGACGCGATCGAAGCGCACGCGGTGATCGAGGGGTTCCCGTTCCGGCTTGTCGACACCGCGGGACTGCGAGACGCGGACGAGCGCATCGAGAAGCTCGGGATCGAGGTCAGCAAGAAGTACCTCTCGGCCGCCGACCTCGTGCTCTACTGCGAAGAACGCGACGATCCCGCGCGCGACGCGTTTCTCGCCCGGGTGAACGCGCCGGTCGTCGTGGTTCGCACGAAGGCCGATCTGGGCGGTGCGGGCGTGTCGGTGGTGACGGGCGCCGGGCTCGCGGAGCTGAGACGCCGGCTGGCGGAGGTGGCCTTTGGTCAACTGCTCGCGCTGGGCGACGTCGAGCCCGTCGTCACGCGCGCGCGCCATCGCGCGGCGCTCGAGCGCGCGCTCGCCGAGCTCGACGCGTTCTGGGCGGCGCGAACCGGCGGCGTCGACGCGGCCGCGTCCGCGACGCATCTGCGCGGCGCAGTCACGGCGCTCGATGATCTGATCGGCGCGGTTACGCGGGAGGATGTACTCGACCGGGTGTTCGCGGCGTTTTGCGTGGGGAAGTGAGCGCCTCGATCAGCGTGCGCGCCTTGGCGAGTGTCTCGTGGTACTCGGCGGCCGGCTCGGAGTCCCAGACGATGCCGGCGCCGGCGTGAAACGTCGCGGCCCCATCCTGCAACACGATCGTGCGAATCGGGATGTTGAAGTCCATGTCGCCGCTGACCGAAACGTATCCGATCGCGCCGCAGTACACACCGCGCGGCGCGCGCTCCAGCGCCGCGATGATCTCCATGGCGCGGATCTTCGGCGCTCCCGTCACCGAGCCGCCGGGAAATGCGCCGCGCAGCAGGTCGAACGCGTCCGCGTCCTCTCGCAGCACTCCGGTGACCGTCGATACCAGGTGATGCACGGTCGGATGCGTCTCGAGCGCAAATAGCTTCGGCACCGTCACCGAGCCCGGCCGGCAGACCTTGCCGAGGTCGTTCCGCAGCAAATCCACGATCATGACGTTCTCGGCGCGGTCCTTCTCGCTCGCAAGCAGCTCGCGCGCGAGCAGCTCGTCTTTTTGCGCGTTCGCGCCACGCGGGCGCGTCCCCTTGATCGGGCGCGCCTCCGCGACGCCGGTCGCGGCGTGGAGTCGCAGGAAGCGCTCGGGCGAAATGCTGGCGATCGCCGCGCGCCCGATCTCCAGATAGCACCCAAACGGCGCCGGATTGCGCACGCGCAGTCGCCGGTACAGCGCGAGCGGCGAGCCGTCGAACGGCGCGACGAAGCGCTGCGCCAAGTTCACCTGATAGACGTCGCCGGCGGCGATGTATTCGCGCACGCGCACGACGGCGGCTTCGTATTCCGCGCGCGTGAAGTTCGACCGGGGAGGCGCGGGAGCCGGCTGCTGCGAATCGCGGATCGCCGGTGGTGCCGCGGCCAGGCGCTCACGGACCCAGGACGCGCGCGCCGCGGCGCGCTCGTCGCTCCGACTCTTGCCGCCGTCGCCGATGCCCGTCGAAATGAGCCACGCCTTCTCTTCCAGATGATCCCAGGCGATCACCCAGTCGTAGAGCGCGAGCTGCACGTCGGGGATGTTCGGCGTCGCCTGGTCGGCCACCGGCCGTGCCACGCGCTCGAGGGCGGCTCCCCAGTCGTATCCGAGGTACCCGGCGACGCCGCCCTGGAACGGCGGCAGCCCGGCGAGTGGAGCGCGGCGGTGCCGGCGGAGCAGCTCACGCGCGTCGCGTGGCGTGTGCGCGACCGCCACGGGGTCCGCCGCGAGGAACGAATAGCGGCTCAGCGGCCCGCCGCCGCTCGCGGAGCTCGAGCTGTCGAGGAAGAGCAGGTGGGGGAGGCGACTGCAACGGACACACGTACCGAAGGGGTCGGGCGGAGGGACGAGCGGTACGACGAGCGTCACGGACTCCCGGGCCCCACGAACTTCTTCGTCGTGCCGCGCAGCGCGCTGACCGCGGGCGGCCGCCACAGCGCGGTGCGCTCGATGACGCCCGCGAGCTCCACATCACTGGCGGTGACGCCGCCGGCGCTGTGCGTTGAGAGCTTCACCTGCACCTTGCTCCAGCTCACCGCAAGGTCGGGATGGTGATCGGCGGCTTCGGCGAAAAAGCCGATCGCGTTCACCAGCATCAGCGTCGTCGGCCAGCCATCCGTCGCGTACTCGCGCGCGATGGCGCCGTCCACCAGCCGCCAGCCGGGGAGGCTCTTCAAGCGATCGGCGATCTCGGCGGGCGAAAGCTTAGGCGAAGGTTTCACGGTAGCTCGCTGACTGGCCGAAGTTTTCCTCGACCTCGATCTCGATCGCCTCGAGGTGCAACGTGCCGAGCTCGGCGCGGACTCGGCCGGCGAGGTATTGCGACAGCATTTCGACGGTGGTGTTCGGGATCGGCAGAATCACGCAGTCGCCCGCGGGGAAGACGTAGCGCGGCTCGCCGGCATACGCGACCCGCACGCTGCCGTTTTCCTGAACGACGGCGAGCTGCGGATTGTCGCGCGGCAACAGGACGCGATGGTCGAGCTCGCCGGTCAGCGCGCGCATGACTTTCTTGACGGCCGAAAAATCGACGACGTACCAGCTGTCCTGCTCGAGCGCGCCTTCCACTACCACGCTCACGCGATAGTTGTGGCCGTGCAGCTTCTCGCAGCGGTGGCCGGCATACGTGATGAAGTGTGCGGCCGCGAAAACCAGATCTTCTTTGGTGATGGAGATCTTGAAACTCATGCCGATAATCTACTCGGGGGGTGTAGCCTCGCCGGTGGCGACCCGCCAGACTTCGTCCGCCAGCCATTCCAGCCGCGTTTGCGCGTAGTCGAGCTCCGCCGGGGTCATGACCTTGGCCCGCCGCGCGATCTCGCGCGTATGGGCCAGCAGGTCGTCGAGCACCTCGCGCAGCGGGCGGTTCTTCCGGCGCTCGCCCGCGACTGAGGGCGCGGACACCGCCTTGGCTCGGGCTGAATCTTTCGCGCGCGGCGTCATGCGGTCTGAATCCCGGACGCCCGGTCGTCGGCCTGCCGCAGCTCGTCGACGGCCGCCCGGACCGTAGAGGCCGCGCCGTGCTCGAGGAAATAGCTCTCGACCAGCCGCAGGCCCAGGTAATAGCCGGAGCGCTCCGGCAGGACCTTCCCGGCGAGTAAGCGGGCGGCGGGACTCATGCCGCCGGAAAGATAGCGCAGTCTGAGGCCCAGCCCCGTCGAGTCGAGATCGCTCGCCACGGCGCGACGGAGGAACGCGTCGAGCTCGCGCAGGCGGCGATATTGCCGGCGGTTGTAGCCGAAATACTCCCAGGCGTCGAATCCGGGCGCCACGGTCTGCGACGCGGCGATCGCGGCGCCCTCGTTCACGACGAGCTCCCGCAGGCTGGCGCGCGAGCCGAGCTCCCAGCCGTCGTAATAACCGCCGAGATCGGCGACCATCCGCCGGATCGCCGCGCGGCTCGTCGGCGAGGTATAGCGCACGACGTGGGCGATCTCGTGCGCGATCCAGAGCGGCAGCAGCTCGGGCGCGAGTCCCATGCCGTAGGTCTGCGCGTTCGCGCGTCCCGTGAAATGCTCGAGGCACACGAACGCGATGCCGCGGCCGCCGACGACCAGCTCACCCGCGTTGGCCGCGCCCACGCCCACCATCAAGTAGAGGTCGACGGGACAGTCCGCCTCGAGCTGCTCGAGCGAGCGCCGCATCGCGTCCTCGGCAACCGCCACGACGTCCACGCTCTCGAGCAGGTGTTTCAAGTCCGCCCGGTCCGCCGCGACCGCCGTCGCGATGATCGGCTCGGCGTGGGGTGACGCGGGGTCGAGCACGTAATTCTGCCAATACGCGCCGAGCACCGGACGATGGCGATCGAGGTAATCGTGGTACGCTGTCGTGGGGTCCGGCGCGCTGTGCGCCGCGAGAAATTCTGGAACGAGATTGACGAGCATTGCGGGCTGCCGGCCAATTTGGGAACCCGGCCGCGCGATGACAAGCGGCGTTCAACGAATCGCGATGTCGAGTGCGACCGCCTCCGACTTGACATTTCGCGTCAGGTCGGTCACCGCCACCGTCACGCGATAGCGCCCGCGTGGCAACCGGCCCGGCTCGATGACGAGCTGCTCGGTCGCGCGATCGGACGGAGTGACACGATCGAACTCGAACACCACCGGCCGGACGCCGGCGCCGAGGAATCGCGCGAGCGCGGAACGCGTCGGCGCGAATGTGTACCGCACGTGGTAGCGCGCGCGCGTGCTCGCGTCAGTCGCGAGTCCGTAGATCTCGAGATACGCCGCGAGCGGTGTGCCGGCCGAATAGGCGAGGTCTGCCGGCATCGCGCGGAGCGTGGCCTCGCGATCCGGCAACGCCGTACTTTGCGCCTGCGGCGCGAGAACGAGCGAGGACAAGCTCAGCTCCGCGAACGGGAAGAACGGCACGTCCACGGCGCGGCGAATTCGTCCGAGCAGACCGGCCGAGTCGACGTCCAGACCGAGGTCGTAGTTGCCCGGTGGGACGGTGAGATGCAGCAGCCCGCGTCCCGCGATTCGCTGCGCGCCCTCGGAGCCCCACAGGGCAACCGACGTCGAGTCGCCGGCTGCTTTGTAATACACGTCCGTCAAGCCGAGGGCGCCGGCGAACGTCGCGCTCCACGCATGCGGCAGGAGCGGCGCGGGCAGCGTCGTCCGATCGGTCCGCAGTAGAATGCTCGCGCTCCTTCGCTGCTCGGCCGAGATTGGCGCGAAGTACTCACCGCTCCCGAAACGAATGCTGAGCGCGCCTGCCGGAGTGAAGTAGACCCACGATTCTTCGTCGCTGAAATTGCTGCAGGGCGTGTCGCGAACGACCGTGATGCCGTGCAGCAGGTCCGAGATACAGAACGCCCGCTCATCCGGCTTGCCGTGGCGCAGGTACACGAGGCCCTCAGCGGTCAGCCCCGCGCGCGCCGCCATCGGCAGCGCCGTGTCTTGCAACAGGGCGTCGTCCTGCCACGCGAGGGCGCGTGCGACTTCGGAGTGGTAGACCGTGCGCTGCGGATGCAGCAGCCGATAGGTCCGGCGGCTCTCCGCGACACGCGCGTAGTGCTCCGCCACGCGCTCATTCTCCGCCGTCAACAGATCGGGATCGCGTTGGTCCCAGAACCGCCGGTAGAATGCGGCTCGCTCGCCGGGAGGGAGCGTTGCGTGATGGTCGATCTCGTCCGGCGACGCGATCAGCCACGCCTCGTCCCAAAGGGCGTCGCTCGAGTCGTCGTCGGCGTGCACGAGCGCTGAGTCATGCCACGCGAAACCCGCGGCGCCGCGACCCGCCAGAAAACTGGCTTCGGCGCGGAGCAAAGAGGTTCGCGCGGTGACCCTCCGGCGCGCCAGCAGCGAGTCGGCTGACGCGGGTTGCTCCAGGGCGATGAATAGCTCCGCGCGATGCTCGAGCGCCACCGGGTCGTCGCCGTGGCGCGCCAACGCCCGCTCGGCGCGCCGCCAGATGTCGGCGTTGTGAAAGACGTCCCCGAAACGCTCCCAAGCGTCCTTGTAGTCGGGCGTGACGGCGAACAGGCCGAGCAACGCGTCGCGCGCGATGATCTCACCATCGTCGCTGCGCAAATAGAAGCCGACTTTCATCTGCCAGTACAACGGCTCGGGATCGGTCGGAGCGAGGCGCGCGGCGGTGCGGAACTCGGCGAGCGCCGGGAAGCGGCCGATGACGGGCCGAGCGTACTGGACTCGGCCCAGGAGCATGTGGGCGGCGGGATCGCGGGGACGGCGCTCGACGATCCTGGTGGCGCGCGCGAATGCGGCGTCGACATTGCCGGATGCCAGCAGCGCCTCGACGCGAGCCGTCGCGGTGTCTTGCGGCGCGCCTTGCAGCAGCAGCAGTGCAAGCGCGAGCGAAATCACGCTACGCTTTGGGCGGGGTCCGCATCCTGCGGCTGATTTCCGTGAGGAACTTCCGCTCCGCGGGCGTCAGACTCTCGACGCCGGTCGCGTTGATCTTGTCGAGCACGCGGTCGATCTCCGCGGTGGCGCGCGCGTCGGTATCGCTGCGCTTCGTGGCGCGCGCCGACGGCGGTATACTGCCGCCGCGATTGACCCGTGGCGCCTGCGAGACCAGCACGCTCGACTCCGTCTGCCGGCGATCACCCCGCTCGGACCGCCACTGCTGGCCTTTCAAGAAGAGCAAGGCGGTGCCGACGCCGCCGAGATGTGCCAGGTGCGCGATGGGGTCGGACAGGCCCACCCGCGTGCGCGTCAGCAACGCGAGCACGAGGTCGAAGGCCACGAGCCCGACGACCAGCCATTTCGCGGGAATGGGATCGGGCAGGGGGAATACGAACACCGGATGCTTCGGCCAGTACCAGGCGAACGCGACGGTCACGCCGAGGATGGCGCCGGAGGCGCCGAGAATCAGCCCCACCCGCGCGAACTCCATCAGAATGAAGGAGAGGAGCGCGCCGCCCAGCCCGCACAGCAGATAGAAGAGAATGAACGTCCGGCTGCCCATCCGATCTTCCACCGATGCGCCGAACATGAACAGCATCAGCATGTTGAAGATCAGATGCAGCAAGTCGCCATGGAGGAACATGTAGGTCAGGAACGTCCAGGGCCGCTCCCAGGCGCGGAGCGGTTCGAAGCCCAGCGCCGCGTAGTAGCTGGGATCGATCAGCAAGGTCTTCTGCACCAAAAAGACGAGCAGGTTCGCGACGAGCAGCCGTCGCACCCAGACGGTCAAGCCGTACATCCGCTGCGGGCCCATCTCTTCCTCAGGTTTCCAGGTCATCTCGACGTTTTCCAGCGTCTCCCGTTTTTATCCCCCCTGCCCGCCCCGGTTGTTCCGGGGACGGTCGAGGGCCAGGCGCGCGATGCGCTCGCACAGCTCTGGAAAGGGGATCCCCGCGGCCTGTGCCGCCTGTGGATAAAGACTCGTCCGAGTCATGCCAGGCAACGAATTCGCTTCGAGGCAGAAGATGTCCCCCTCAGGACTGACCCGGAAGTCGATCCGCGAGTAACCCCCCAGCTTCACCGCACGGTGCGCCATCAGCGCATACTCCTGCAATTGTCGGGCGAGCACGGTGTCGATCTTGGCAGGGAACGTCTCTTCGGACATGCCCGGCGTGTACTTCGCCTCGTAATCGAACAACTCATGCTTCGGAACGATCTCGCCGACCGGCAGCGGTACGTCGCCGAGCACGCCCACGGTCAATTCGCGGCCGGGGATGAATTGCTCGGCCATGATCTCGTCGTCATAGCGCGCGGCGAGCTTCACGGCGGTCCCCAGGTCCTGAGCTTTCTTCACGAGTGTCAACCCGACGGACGAGCCCTGCTTCGACGGTTTCACGATGACCGGCCAGCCGAGCGCCGTGGTCACATCCTCGGGGCTGACGGGCGCCATGAACCAGGCCGGCACGGGGACGCCCGCCCCACGGAACAGCCGCTTGGCGAGATCCTTGTCCATCGCGAGCGCGCTCGCGAGCGGCCCACTGCCGGTGTAGGGGACGCCGATGACGTCGAGCACGGCCTGGAGTGTGCCGCCTTCCAGTGTCCCCCCGTGCACGGCCAGGAAAATCACATCGGCCTCGCGGACCGGGGCGAGCTTGCCCAGCCCTTCCGACAACATCCGCTGCTCACGCTCGGCGAGCGCCTCGACGCTCGGCGGCGTCGTGCCGACAGCGCCGCCCAGGGCTTCGCGCTCAGCCCGCTCATCGAGCAACCCGCCGGCGGTATCGACCACGGCCACCTCGTGGCCCCGGCCGCGGAGCGCCGCGACGATTTGCGACGCGCTGGCGAACGCGACCGCGCGCTCCGCCGTCGCGCCGCCCGTGAGCACGACGATCCGCATCAGCGAATCCCCGCCAGCTGGTGCAGCAGGTCGTACCGCGTGACGATGCCGACGACTTTGCCGTTGCGACGTACCAGCGCGGCGGGCGTCGTGCGCGACAGCAGCGTCGTGAGCAACGTGACCGGCGACTCATCGTCCACGACCGGGAACGGCGGATCCATGATGTCACGCACGGGGCTGTCGAGCGTCTTCGGCTGGCCGATCGCGCGCGCCATCAGCGCCTGCTCGGAGATCGCGCCGACGCCGTCCCCGCCGTCCAGCACCGGCAGCTGCGACACGTTATAGGTCGACATCAGATTGAGGGCCTGCCGCACCGACGCGTCGGGCGCGACATGGATGAGCGGCGGCGCGTCGTTGTTTTTTGCCGCGATCATCCGGCCCACGGTGGGTCGCTCGTCGTCGATGAGCTGATTCTCCCGCAGCCATTCTTCGTTGTAGACCTTGCTGAGGTAGCGCTCGCCGGTGTCGGCCAGCACGGTGACGACCAACGCCTTGGGATCGTCGAGCCGGCGCGCGACGTCGAGCGCCGCCACGACGTTCACGCCGGTCGAGCCGCCGACGAAGAGGCCTTCTTCCTTGGACAACCGTCGCGCCATCTGCATCGCGTCCTTATCGCTGACGACGACCCACTCGTCGATCACGTCCCAGTGCAGCGACGTGGGGATCTTGTCGCCGCCGATGCCCTCGACCTTGTAGGGCGCGCCGTCGCTCTTGCGACGCGTCTTGGCGTAGTCGGTGTAGATCGAGCCCGCCGGATCGCCCGCCACCACGCGAATCTTGCCGTTCTTTTCCTTGAGGTACTTGCCGGCGCCGCTCACGGTACCGCCCGTCCCCGGCGCGCACACGAAGTGCGTGACCTGGCCCGAGGTCTGCTCCCAGATCTCCGGTCCCGTGGTGTGATAGTGCACGTCGGGGTTCACGGGGTTGTAATGCTGATCGGCGAAGATCGCGTTCTCGTGCGCCGCGGCGATGGCGCGGCCTTTCATGATGTAGTTGTCGGGATGATCGGGCGGAACGGCGGTGGGCGTGATGATGACGTCGGCGCCCAGCGCGCGCAGCAGGCGCGCCTTTTCCTGCGACATCTTGTCCGGCATGGTGAAGATGCAGCGATAGCCCTTCACCGCCGCCGCGATCGCCAGACCCACGCCGGTGTTGCCCGACGTCGCTTCGACGATCAAGCCGCCGGGCTTGAGCTTTCCCGCCCGCTCGGCGGCCTCGATCATCGCGAGGCCGATGCGATCCTTGACCGACCCGCCCGGGTTGAAGAACTCGGCTTTGGCATACACGGGCGTGCGAATGCCGCGCGTCACTTTGTTCAGCCGGATGAGCGGCGTCCACCCGATCGTCTCGAGGACATTGTTGTACGGCTTAGTGTGCACTATCCGCGCGAGCCTTTGTCGTGTCGGGTCGGGACGGAGCGCTGTCGGAACGCGGCCGATTCGTATCGGCGCGCACGCGGGTCGTATCGCGTTTGGTGGTATCGGGACGGACGACGTGCGGCCGCGGACGGGGCCGCGCGGCCGGTGGCGGCAGGGGCGGTGGCGGCGGCGGCGTGACTTCCGGTGCCGCGGGTGGGGCGGTGACGGTCCCGGCACGCGACGTGCCGACTTGGCGAAACTCGATAGGCTGCAGAAAGGCCGTGGCGACGGGAACGCCGTGTCGCTTGGCCGGGGCGAACCGCAGCGCGCGCGCTCCCGTCAACGCCGCGGAATCGAGCGCGGGGTAGCCGCTCGGTTCGGCGACGCGGGTCGACTCGGGGATCAACTTGCCGGTCGAGTCGACGAAGAGGCGCAGCGTCACGTCGCCCTCGACTTTCTGGTCGTAGAGCGCGGGCGGGTAGGCGATCGGCACGTCGGGATTGAGCGCGACGGGCGCTTCCGATTCGGGCGGAGGCGCCGGCTGGCTGGCAGGCGCGCCCGACTGCGTGCCGCTTCCTGAGCCCGAGCCGCGGCAGGCCGCGAGCGCCAGCACCGCCAGCAACAGAGACCGCACTCAGCACCCTCCTTCTTGGCGACGCTGCTTCCAGGCCGCGAGCCGGTTCAGGGCGTCGAGCGGCGATAACGTGTTGACGTCCAGTCCATCGAGCTCGAGCAGCAGCGGATCGGGGCTCGCCGACGGCTGGAACAGTCCCAGCTGGGTGGCATCGAGCGGTGCGGGCGCACGTTGCCGCGCCACGTGATGCCCCGCTTCCAGCAACTTGAGCACCTGCCACGCCCGCGTGACGACCGGATCGGGCAACCCCGCGAGTCGGCCAACGTGGATGCCGTACGACCGGTCGGCGCCACCCGGCTCGAGCCGGTGCAGGAAAACAATGCTCTCCCCGACCTCGCGCACGGCCACGTTAAAGTTGCGCACATGCTGCAGCTCATCCGTGAGCTGCGTCAACTCATGGTAGTGCGTCGCGAAAATGGTCTTGCAGCGGATCGTGTTGTGCAGGCATTCCGTCACCGCCCACGCGATGGCGACGCCGTCGTAGGTGGAGGTGCCGCGGCCGATTTCGTCGAGCAGGACGAGACTCCGCTCGCTCGCGGCGTGCAGGATCGCGCTGGTCTCGCTCATTTCCACCATGAAGGTCGACTGGCCGCGCACGAGATTGTCCGAGGCGCCCACGCGCGTGAACAGGCGGTCGACCACCCCGATGCTCGCGCGCCGGCACGGCACGAACGACCCGATCTGCGCGAGCACGACCGACAATCCGACCTGGCGGAGCAACGTGGACTTCCCGGCCATGTTCGGTCCGGTCAGTAGAATCACGCGTCCCGCGTCGTCGAGCACGACGTCGTTCGGAATGAACGTCTCGCGCGGCATCATTCGTTCGACGACCGGATGACGGCTGCCCTCGAGCTGCAGCGTGAACGTCGCCGTGATATCGGGCCGCACGTACCGTTCGTGCTCGGCGACCTCGGCCAGCGAGCCCCAGGCGTCGAGCCGCGCCAGCGTCGCCGCGCTTGACTGCACCCGACCGATCGCCGCGCCGACGCGCCGCCGCAGCGCGTCGATCACCTCGGCCTCGCGCGCGCCGATCCGCTCCTCGGCGCCGAGCACCTTCGCCTCGTACTCCTTGAGCTCGGGCGTCACGTAGCGCTCGGCTCCTGTGAGCGTCTGGCGGCGCTCGTAGTCGCCCGGCACCCGCTCTCGGTGCGCGTTGGTGATTTCGATGTAATAACCGAAGACCTTGTTGAATCCGACCTTGAGCGAGCCAATGCCGGTGCGCTCGCGCTCGCGCGCCTGCAGGCCCGCGATGTATTGCTTGCCGCCGTCGCGCGCGTCCTTCAGCTCGTCCAGCTCGCGGTCGAACCCGGCGCGGATCGCGTCGCCGTCCTCGAGACCCGCGGGTGGACGGTCGACGAGCGCGCGGGCGAGCTCTTCGCCCAGGTCGCCGAGCAGATCGAGCTCGAGTGCCAGCGCGTCACTCGCGAGTGCGCTCAAGGCGCCGGCGACGTCGGGCAGGCGACCGATCGAGTCGCGCAGCGCACCGAGCTCGCGGGGAGTCGCACGGCCCAGCGCCGCGCGCCCCGCCAGGCGCTCGAGGTCTCGGACGCCGTCCAGCGCTTCGCGCAGCCGCGAGCGGCCGCGACCGTCCTTGACCAATGCCTCGACGGCGTCGAGCCGCGCGTTGATGGCGACGGGATCCACGAGCGGTGCGAGCAACCAGCGCCGCAGCAGCCGGCCGCCCATCGGCGTCAACGTGCGATCGATGACGTCGAGCAACGTGGCGCCCTCGGCTCCGGCGCGAAGCGGCTCGACCAGCTCGAGGTTGCGGCGCGTCATCTCGTCGAGCGGCAGCACATCACCGCGCCGCCGAATCACGGGGTGCGCGAGGTGCGGCAGTCCGCCGGGCTTCAGCTCCCTGGCGTAGCGCAGCAGCGCGCCGGCGGCACCGACCGCCAGGCGGTCGTCCGGCTCTACCCCCAGCCCGTCGAGCGACGCGATGCCGTACAGCCGCTGCAAGTCTTCGCGCGCGAGCTCGGGGTCGAACTCCCAGGCTTCGCGTGAAACGGTCGTCGCGCACTCGTGAGCGAGAGTCGTCGCCGCAGGGATCACGAGTTCGCGCGCTTCGTACCGGGCGAGCGCCGGGCCGAGGTCCGGGGCGGCTACGACTTCCAGCGTCAGCTCGCCGGTGGTGACGTCGAGCGCGGCGAGTCCCGCGATCGTGCCGCCCGCGGGGAGTTGGACGGCCACGACGTAATTGTTGCGGTTCGTCGCGAGCCAGTCATCGGTGAGCACGGTGCCCGGCGTGACCGTCTCGACGACGGCGCGACGCACGAGGCCCTTGGCGAGTTTCGGATCTTCGACCTGCTCGGCGATCGCCACGCGGTGGCCTTTGGCGATCAGACGCCTGAGATACTCGGTGGCGGCTTTGACCGGCACGCCCGCGAGCGGGACCTCGGACGCACCGCCGTTGTTGCGCGAGGTGAGCGTGAGGCCGAGCTCGCGTGCCGCGAGCTTCGCGTCATCCTCGAACATCTCGTAGAAATCGCCCATCCGAAAAAACAGGATCGTATCGGGATGCCGCGACTTCATGTCGCGGTACTGCTGCATGAGCGGCGTGTCGGTGACCGCGCTCAGGGCTCCTCCACGACGAATGGCTGGCCGCCAAGCCTCGTCTTGAGCCGTCCCTGCGTGCGCTGCGCTTCTTCGCGGGTGCCGTAGTGTCCGACGCGCACCTTGAAGAAACCGGCGGAGTCGCGGACGACGCGCGCGTCGAAGCCCATCACCTTGAGTCGCGTCAGCATGTCGTCGACCTGGGCCGCGCTTTTCACGGCCAGGACCTGCACGGCGTAGGTCTTCGCGGCGGCAGGGGCAGAAGCAGGAGGCGGAGTGGCCGGCTTCGCCGTGTCGAGCGGGGCCGCGGTCGTCGCGGTCGTGCTGCTCGCCGGGCTGCAGCGCGCGGCATAAAACGCGATCTGGTTCTTGAACTCGACGTCGTCGCCCGCGCCATCGATTGCCTGCTGGACCAGCTCGCAGCCGCGCGTCTCGTTCTTCATCTCGAAGTAGGAGCGCGCGGCAAAGAAATCGGCCTTCGGCCGGAGCGGGGAATCGGGGTAGTCGCGGTTCAGGCGCTCGGCTGCCTGCGTGGTCTGGACCGGGTCGTGCTGGGCGAAGTACAGCTGCGTGAGCAGCAGCAGCGCGTCGTCGGCCCAGGGGCCGGTGCCGTATTCGACCACGATGCGGTTCAGGTGCGACGCGACGGATTGCGCGTCGGGCGCGATCTTGGCGGCCGCCAGCAGCGCCTGCGGGTAGGACGTATCGGCCGGTGACAGTGCGACGAGCAGGCGACGCACGATCGCCCGGCCGGAATCAGCCTGTCCCGACTGCGCGAGGCGGAGTGCTTCGACAAGACGAGTGTCGGTTTGAGCGGTTAGGCGGTTCAGCGGTTGGGCGGTTAGCCACAACGCCATTCCAACCGCTAAACCGCTTAACCGCCCGACCCTCACGCGGCCTCCCGCTGTGCCGCCGCAAATCCCAAGATGAGCTGCATCATGATTCCTTGATCGTCAGACACGGTCGCGGTCTTGAGCGCGTTGTCGGCGGCCAGCGCCCCGCGCAAGGCGCGCCGCAGCTCGGACGCGGTCCAGAGCCCGCTCCACTTCGTCCAGTTCGCTGCTTCTTCCTTATAGCTCCGCAGCCCGTAGGGCCGGGCCGCCAAAAGCTGCCTGAACACTACGTCGGGCAAGCGCGCCGGCGGTATTCCGCGGTCACGCTCGGCGCGCGCCATGGCGGTCCCGACCAGATGCGTGCCGAGGAGCGACAACATCTTCACGCCGGACATGCCGGCCTGTTCGAGCACCGGCTCGAGGAGCCCGGCGGCCCGCGCAATGTCGCGCTCGAGCGCCGCCTGCACGAAATCCTGCAATGTCTCGCCGCGACGCACGCCGACGAGATTGGTGACATCGCTCGCCGTGATGGTACGGCCGGTCCCGGCAGCGAGCCCGGAGAGCTTTTCGATCTCCCGCGACAGCGTACTCAGGTCGTCTCCAGCGACCGCTGCCAGCAGCTCCGCCGCATCGGGCGCAAGCGTGACACCCAGGGCGCCCGCGCGATGCTGCAGCCAGCGCGGCACGCGATCGGGATCGAGCCGTCCGACTTCGACGGCCGTGGCGTTACGCGCGAGCTGCGGGTCGACATCCTCACCGGCGGCAACCACGAGCACGAGCAACGTACCGGGATTGGGATTCGCGAGATAGCGGAGCAGCTCGTCGCGCAGCCCAGTCTTGCGTTTGCCGAGCTGCTCGACGCCGCGAATCACGACCGCCCGCCGGTCCGCCATCATGGGCGGTGTGTTCACGAGCGCGTTCAGCGATTCGGGCGAGAGATCGATCGCGAAGCGGGTATCGACGTTGAAATCACGCGCCTCTGGGACGGCGGCATCCACGAGCAGTCGAATCGCCTCGTCCTTGAGGACGTCTTCGTCGCCGTGCAACAGATAGACGGGGTCGGGGGGCGGGAGAGCCGCCCCCTTCTTTTTCAGGTTGCGAAGAAGCGCGTCGAAGGTGAGCGCGGCCATACAGGCCGGAAGTTACCGCCCACCCAAGCCCCGAGAAAGTGCGAAGGCCGCTCTAGTGCGCGGCCGCGGGCTGCACGAAGCCGGTCCCGATGCTGGCGCGTGGATCCTGAAACGACACGAATGGCAAGCCCGCGTTCACGACGGGCTTCGGAAACGCGACGGCGGGCAGCTGCGGGACGCGTGCGATCCTCGGCCGGCCGCCGAGCTCGAAAATGAACAGCGCCGCCGCCGCCAGCACGAGCATCGCCGCCGAGACTCCCGCCTGCGCGGGCTGACGCGGGACGCGACGCCGCTCTACGGCGAGCCGCGCGTCGAGTCGCTGGCGAAACTCGGGAGACGGCACGATCGGTGACGCGGAGTGCAGGACGTGCATCGCCTGGCGCACGGTCGCGTCATACCGCCGGCACGTCTCACAGTGCGCGAGATGGCGCTCGAAGCGCCGCAGCTCCCGGGCGGCGGTGAGCAGGCCATCGCGGAATTCGCTATGACGCTCGAGGAATTCACTGCACAGCATGGTCAAAAGTACCATCCCCGGCCGCGGGGAGTTCCGGGCCGGGGATGAGTACGGTCTTGCGAGATGCGAGACCTAGACGAGAATCGGGCCGATCAGCTGGGCGAAGCTGTTCCGGGCGCGGTTCAGGCGGCTTTTCACAGTACCAAGGTTGCAGCCGGTGATTTCCGCGATTTCCTGGTAGCTCTTACCCTCCAGCTCACGCAGGACGAACACCTCACGATGATGCTCGGGCAGCCGCTGCACGCACTGGTCGACCGCGTCTTTCAGGAACCGCTTGCGGTAGAGATCGTCGGGGCGAGCGGTCGTGTCTTCGAACTGGAGCGGCCGGTGATCGGCCTCCCAGTTCTTCTTGATGGTCTGGAAGAGCACCAACGGATTCCGTGAGCGATTGCGCAGCTCGTTCTTCGCGAGGTTGGACGCGATCGTGTAGATCCACGTCGAAAACTTCTTCGTCTGGTCGAAGCGATGCAGGTGACGGAAGACCCGGATGAAGACTTCCTGCACGAGGTCCTCGGCGCGCTCGCGATCCCCGATCGTCCGATTGACGAAGTTGAGCAGCCGGGTCTGATAGCGATCGACGAGCGTGCCGAACGCCTGCGGCTCACCGGCTAAATGCCGCATCACGACCTGGCCGTCGTCGAGCTCGTGCAGCGCCTCGCGTTGCAACGCGCGCTGCGAATCGACGGCCGGAGTTGGGCGCTTCAACATGGTCCGCATGGCTACCCGCGTGTTTCGGGTGCGAACAGGGAAAACCCTGCTCTGGCTTACCTTATGAGCACTTGGCACAAACTGTGCCTCCCGGGCTAAGGGACTAACTCCATGCTGGATAATAGTTTGCGATTCGCACCGTGCTGCGAAATGGGAATATTGTCCCGCCCTGAAGGGGACACAATTCCACATTTGATCTAGATCCGAAGAGTGGAAGGGACTAATGCTGCAGGATGAAACCAGCCACGAAAAGCAGCGCCAAAGCCGTCTTGGCGTCTGCAATCGTACCCTCCTTGATGAGTTTTAGTGCCGCGGAAAGCTGCGTCGGCCGGACCTCGATGAATTCGTCGGGCTCGCGCGCGTGAGTGCCCGACTTCAAGTCGGCCGCCCAAAAAAGGTGAATGCGCTCGTCGGTAAAGCCGGGCGTCGTCCATATAGTAGTAAGACGCTCGACTCGCCCGGCTTTTACACCGACTTCCTCCTGGAGCTCGCGCTCGGCGCACAGCCGCGGGTCCTCGCCCGGATTGAGCCGCCCGGCCGGGATCTCGAGCAACGGCCCGCCGGTCGCGTAGCGGTATTGCTCGATCAGGAGGATCGTGGGATCAGTCCCATGCGGATCGGATGCAAACGGCACGACCGCCGCCGCGCCGGGATGCCGGATCATTTCGAGCTGGCCGGTCGTCCCGTCGGGAAATCGCACCGTATCGAGGTCCAGATCGATGACTCGCCCGGTGTGAATCCGCTTACTCGAAAGCTGCATCGCGCTTTTCCTTCTTAGTGCTGAAAGAGCCAGGTGAACGGGACCTTGAAGCCCTCGGCAAAGAGGTAACCCGTGTTGCGGCGCATGTTGGCGTGGATGGGGGATCCGGTCGCCGGAGAGGTGTAGGGAACGAGTCCCAGGCGTCGCGCGATGATTTGCAATCGCAACATGTGAAATCCGTCGCTGACCAGCAGCACGCGCCGCGTGTCGCGACCGTCGAACCAGGCGCGTACCTGCTCGAGCGACGCATAGGTGTCATGACCGCCAGCGAGCGGCACAACGGCGTCGGTCGAAAGCCCGAGCCGTAGCAGATAGTCGCGCCCCACGTTGGCTTCATTCAACGAGTCGCCGACGCCCACGCCCCCCGTGACGAGAACGATCGGCGCGAGGCTGCGCTGGTAGAGGGTTGCCGCGTGGTCGAGCCGTGCCCGGAAGACCGGTGAGGGACGGCCGTTGTACTGCGCCGCGCCCAGCACGACGATGGCGTCGGCACTGGTCGCTTCATCGCGCGCGGCGTGGACCGCCACGGCGACGACGACCGCCGCCCAGCTGAGCGCAATCAGGACGATCGCGAGGAGAATGCCGCTGAGGACACGCCGTCCGGTCCAGAAAGGCATGTGAAAAGATACAAGGCGTGCGGTATGCAAAGTGGGGTGTGGTGGCGGAGCTACACCCCCACACCCCACGCCGTTACGGTTTGGTGAGGATCTCTTCGAAGAGGCTCAGCGCCCGTGGGTCGTTCGACTGGCCGAGCCAGAAGATGGCTTTGCGGCGCACGCCGGGGTCCTTGTTGTTGCGGGCGATCTGGATCAAGGCCGGCACGCCCACATCGTGCGGCTCCTGCGACAGCGCGAATACCGCATGCTCGCGCACGTCGCGATCGACGGTGTCGTCGTCAACCAGGTCGCGCAAATCTTTTACCGCGGCATCTCCCGCTGCCTGGCTGAGCCAGAAGACCGCCTGATTGCGAACGTGCATCGCGACGCCGCCGTCGCGCGCCAGCTTCAGGAGGTCCGGCCATACGGTGACCGAGTCCGCCAGCGTCGCCGGGAAAATCGCCTCCTCGGCAGGCCGGCCTGAGCCCGCGCGCGCGAGATCGAGCAGGTAGCGCGCGGCCTCCGGCGCCGCAACGACGCCGAGATCCGTGACGCCGCTGCCGGCGGGTTTCCAGTGCCCGCCGACGTACGCGCGCAGCCGCGTGACCTTGCCGTCCGCCACCTGCAACGCGAGCCGCACGGGGCCCGAATCGCAGGGGCAGGGGTTGTCGTCGTCCCAATCGCTGTTGTCGGTCGTAATGCGGTGCCGGCCACAGTTGCCGTCAAAGCAGTCGAACGAAATCGTCCCGGCGCCGTTGCCGCACACGCCGTCGCGCGCGGCATATGTGAGATGCACGGTTCCATCCGGGGCCTTCTCGATGCGCTGCTTGAGCGACTGCGCGGCGGCCGGGGCGGAGGCGGTTGCCAGCGCCAGAGCGACCCACACCGTGGTCTTCATTGGTTGATGATCTCCAGGAGCGCCTGCGCGGCCCGCGGGTCACGCGACTGCCCCAGCCAGAAGATCGCCTTCTTGCGCAGCTCGCGGTTCGTCTCGTGCCGCGCGATGTCGATCATCTTGTCGAGCGCCGGTCCTTCATGGCGCTGCGAGTACACGAAGATCAGCTGCTCCCGCATCTCCTGGTCCGACGTGCGATCGTACAGCTGCACCAGGTCCCCGATGTCGGCGCCCGTCTGGCCGGCCCAGAACAGCGCTTTCTTCCGCAGGTCGATCCCTTCCTGCTGGTTCAGCGCGAGGTCCATCAGCCAGCGCGTATTCTCCGCCGACCGCATCTGCGAGAGCGAGAAGATGATCTTCTCCTTGAGATCCTCGTTGCTGAGCTTGCCGTAGAGCTGCCGCAGGAACGTGGCGTTGTCCGGATCGTGCGCCTGGCCGAGCCAGAAGACGGCCTTCTCGCGGGCATCTTCGGGCGCTTCCTCGCGGCCGGCGAAGTCGCGCAGCGCCTGCATCGCGCGGGGGCTGTGGATCTGCGACAGCGCGAAGATCGCCTTCTCGATCACTTCCTCGTCCTGCGACCGCGTGACGATGGAATCGAGCGCGGTGATCGCCTTTTCGCTGCCGACCTGACCCAGCCAGAACACGGCCTGCTGGCGGACCTCGGGATCCGGGTCGCCGCGCGCGACCGAGAGCATGATGTCCTCGGTCTCTTCGGTCCGCTTCTGCGACAGCACGAACACCGCTTTGCGGCGCAGCGCGGCCGAGCATGCGTCGCGCTTCGCGAGCACCTGCTTGATGATCGGCACCGCGTTGCCCGCGTCCATCTGCAGCAGCGCGTTCATCGCCGCGATCCGCGGATCGTCGTCGTCATCGGAGCAAGTGGACTGCCTGCTCGCCGTGGTGCCCGTGTCTCCCGCGATCTGGTGCAGCCGCCGCGCGGCGTCCTGGTTGCCGCGGCGGGCCAGCTCGCCGAGTACGCGCGACAACAGTGCCTCGCTGTCGCCACGCGTCGCGGCGCGCGGGTACTGCGTCTTCTGCTTATCGAGCAACACGACGGCCTGGTCGAGGTTCGCATCTTCGCCGCTCTTATAGAGCGCGAACGCGGCCCAGTAGTAGGCGTCGGGCGTGTAGGTCGAGCGGCTGTAGCGGCTGATCAGATCCGAAAACAACCGCGCGGCGTCGGCGTAGCGATTGCGATTCAGCTGCTGCCGGCCCGCGCGGTAGAGCGAGTCACCGGGATCCTGCGCGTCCCACGGCGCGCGCGGGATGCGCGCGAGATCGCGCTCGCGATAGATCGTCATGCCGCCTTCCGGAGCGAGCGCGGCCAGGCCCTGGAGACCCTCGAGTCCGGCCAGTCCCTGTAAGCCCTCGAGTCCCTGGAGCTCGGCGCCCAACCCCGCGAGCGCGGGCGCGCTCTCGACGCTCATCTCGGCCAGATCGGCCGCCATGGCCCCGAGCTCGGGCGCGCTTGGCGCGAGCAGTGCCGGCACGTCAACCGTCACCGGCACGGTGACCGCGCGCGGCGCGCGGCGCGGCGCCGGACGTTGCGGAACGGCCTGCATGTTCAAGGTGACGGCCGCGAGCAACGAAAGCGTAGCGAACATCAAAGGACTCCTTGTGCGCGTGCCGTCGACGACTCCCGAAGCCGCGTCAACACGCTGTGTTGGTTCATTCCCTGGTTGATCAGGTCCATCTCGCTCCGCTGGCCTGGTTCGGTCTGGAGCTGAGTGATTTGGGCGAGCACGAGCTCGAGATCCTCGAGGAGCGGCTTGAGTCTGGCATCATCGGCTGCCGGTGAGTCGAGCAGGAGCCGAGTCGTCATGAGCAGGTCGCGCGCCGACGCGAGGAACTGCGGGTCGAGCCGGCCGCCCGATTGCTGCGAGCGGAACTCCGTGAGCAGGACTTCGGTGCGCGTGAAGTACTGCTGCGCCGCGACGCGGTACGCCATGCCGTTGCTCGGCCCGGCGGCGGTGACGGTCGGCACAGCCCCGGGAACCGACGGCCCCTTCGCCGACCAGCGTCCGATGCCGATTCCGAGCACGAGCACCGCGGCGGCCGCGAGCGACCAGCGCAGCCAGGGGCGAATCGTCACAACGCGACGGGTGCGGCGTGCGGCGTGGATCCGTGCCCACATTTCTTCGTTCGGCGTGGGGCGTGGGGCGTTGTACGACTGAGCCGCTTTGGCGAGCCATTGCTCGAACTTCGGGTCTTCGTGCTGGTCCGTCATGTCGTCCATTCTCCCGCGAAGTCGGCGAGGGCGGTGCGCAACTTCGCGCGCGCTCGCGACAACTGCGCCTTCGACGTTCCGATTTCGACGCCCAGTGCGGCGCCGATCTCCTCGTGCGTGTAGCCCTCGACGTCGTGCATCACGAACACCGTCCGATAGCCCGTCGGCAGATCATCGATCGCCTGCTTGAGCCGAGTCTTCAGATCCGGCTCCGCGTGCCGCCGCACCGCCGCGACCTCGTGCGCGTCATCGATGTCGGCTTCGCGCTGGCGGAACCGCTTCACTTTGCGCAATCCGTTCAGCACGACCGTCGTGGTGATGGTATGGAGCCACGTCGAGAAGGCCGCATCGCCACGGAACGAGTCCAGCCGATCGAAGGCCCGAATGAACGTTTCCTGGGTGAAGTCCTGCGCGAGGGCATCGTCGCCCGCGAGCCGGAAGGCCAGGCGGTACACACGGTCCACGTGCGCGTCATACAAGGCACGCGCGGCGGTGTCATCTCCGGTGCGGACGCGGGCTATGAGCTGTGATTCGTCCACGGCGCTCCGAAGTGACGGGCTAGTCTCGTAACTACTGATGGGACACGGGGGACGACAAAAGGGTTACGTG
>DATDEZ010000085.1:0-6402 GCA_036522875.1 Gemmatimonadales bacterium
CTGGGCGAAGAGGATGCCGGCGAGGAGCAGCGACGTGTCGATGGTGGACAGCTCGACCTGTTGAAAGCGCCGTCCGGTCGTCATGTCGAGGAAGTGATAGTAGAAGCCGCGATATCCGGTCGTGTTCGGACCGGCCGAATCTTGCGGCGACGTCCAGAAGAAACGCAGCGTCGCGAGGGTGCGGTCGGCGGCTGCCGCGCGAGTGATCCAGCCATGCTCGACGCCGATGGGGTAGGCGGTGAGCGCGAACCCGACGGCGGCGATGCTCGAGAACGACGGGGTGGGCCAGCGGTCGGGAGTGAGCCCGTTGCTCGCCGGCGTCAGGTCCCAGAAATAGTTGAACGTGCGGTGCTGCACGGTGTCGAGAAAGGCGGAGGTATCGGGCGCGAGCCCTGGGCCCCCGGAGTTGGCGGAACAGGCTCCGAGGGCCAGGGCGATGGCGAACGCCGTGATGCGACTCCGCACTCCGGTCAGAAGACGACTTCTGCGCCGAGTTGAAGCCTGCGGGGATCGCTCAGCACGCCATTCGGCTTTCCGAAATTTGGATCAGACGTATTCGTCGGCAGGTTATAGCCGCCGTAGTTGTTGTAGTTGAACACATTGAAGACATCCAACGTGACACCCAGCGTCGTGCCGGACACGCTCGGGAAGTCTTTCCGCAGGCGCAGATCCAGGTCCCGGTAGCGCCAGAAATTGCCGAGGATGAAAGGCGATTTCGGCGGACTAAACCCACCGCGCTGGAAGTTCGACAAGTCGAACCGTCCGCCGATATCATAGCGCTGCCCGCTCCCCAGCGTCAGGAGGCCACTGAACTGAACGCCGGCCGCAAACGGCAGATCGAGGATCCAGTTGGCCACAAGGCGGCTCTTCTCGTCATTCACCGGGTGCTTCCGCAGCCCCTGTACGGTGTCCTGGGTGAAAGCAAACTCGTCGTCGGGGAAGTCGACGCCTGCGACGGCGCGGGTCCCGTAGGTGAAGCTGAGGCCACCCCCCCAACCGATTCTCGGGGAGCTCCGATACGGCCGGGTGACTTGCACCTGCAGCGCGTCGTACCACGTCCGCCCGCTCGGCACGTTATACAGGATGTTGCTGAGCCCGTGGCCGAAGCCGCCGCCGGTGCAGCAGCCGCCAGTCGGCGACAGCCCGAGGTTCGCGAAGTTGAAGACAAAGTTGTCGTATCCGCGCGAGCCGACGTACGCCAGTGAAACGAGCGCGGTGCCGAACAGCCGGCGCACGCCGAGATTCCACTGATCCGAGTGCGGCGCCTTCGTGTCGTTGGCAATCAACCAGACTTCGTGGCCCGCCGCGGGTGACGTGGTGACTAGCGGATCGATGACCGAGCGGTCCGTCGTGAGGTAGCTGTTGCTCCAGGCGACCTCGCCCGGCCCCACGGGCCCGCCGGGAGGCGCAAAGTTCACCGTGTATTCGGGGCGCGCGATCTTGAGTCTCTCGTCCACGGAGATGTCGAAGATCGACCGGTCGTAGAAGATGCCCCAGCCACCGAACACGGTCGTCTTGTTTTCGGCGTCGAGCGAGTACGAAAAGCCCAACCGCGGCTGGAACGCGCCGTAGAATTTCTTGCGCTGCGTGCCGTCGGTGTAGTACTTCGTCGTATCGATCGGCACGAGCAGCGTGTTGTAGTACGCGTGGATCGTGTCGCGGACGTCCTGCGGCGTCACATAGTCATAGTTCAACATGTGCGACTCGAAGTCCCACCGAATACCCAGATTCACGGTGAGCCGGGAGCTGGGACTCCAGTCGTCCTGCAGGTATGCGCCGACCTGGGTGTTATTCGCCGCCAGGCCGGGGGCGCCGCTCTGGACGATCATCTTATAGGGATTGGCGTAGTCGAACACCTCGATCCCGCCGCGATTGATCGTGTCGCTGTAGATAAACTGCGGCGTGTCGCGATTTCGCTTGTCGACGGTGTAGCGCATGAGATCGATCGTCGCGCCCGTCTTCAGGACGTGGTCGCCACCCGCATGCCAGCCGGTGTAGGTGAGGTCATTGCGCAGGCCGATCCGGCGCTGGATAAAGTCCTGAATCGACAGATTGCTGCCGATCTGCGCGCCGCCGCCCGCGCGCTCGAAGATGCGATTGACGATTCCCGGTGTGTCTGGAGAAGGATTGCGGCGGAAGCGTTGATACGTGACCTGGGCTTCGTTGAGCCAGGGTCCCTTGAAGATGTTGTACTTGAGCAGTCCGACGCCGACATCGTTGTGGTAATTCGTGGCCGTCAGAAACGACGTGTTGCCGCCGAAGTCCCGAACGTCCGTTTCGTGGCGGTTGTTGAAGCTCAGCTCCGCCGACGACGTCGGACTGACCGCGTAGTCGACTTTGCCGAACAGCAGCGTCTCGCGGAACGGCGAGACGAAGCTGCCGTTGTAGCGCGCGAGATTCACGCTGTCGAGCGCGGGGAACAGCCCCGGTGTGATCGTGGGCATGATCACAGTGCTGTTGCGGTTTTGGTAGTTCCCCTCGTATGAGGCGAACAAGTGCATCCGGTCGCGAATGAGCGGGCCGCCCACGCTGAATGCCGTCAGATAGCGCGTGTAATCAGGCTTCTTGAAACCAGAATTCGCAGCCTGGAACGTGTCGAGCGCGACGAGGCTCTTGTTCTGAAAGCCGACGAGAGCATTGCCGTGCCACTCGTTGCTCCCGGATCTGGTCGTGGCGGTGATGATCGCACTGGATGACTTCTGGTACTCCGCTTTGAAATTCTGCGTGATGACGCGGTATTCTTGAATTGCATTGCGCGGGAACGGGTTCCCGCGGCTGGCGTCTTGACCCGCGATCCCCCCGCCGGTCAGATCGTTCTTGAGACTCGCGCCGTCCACGAAGACGTTGACGTCATTCGCTCCCTGCGCGCCGGAGGAGAAGTTGCGCGTGGTCTGGTCGATGCGGTCCGGGGGCACGGTGATGCCGGGAGCGAGCGCGGCCAGGTCCAGGAAGTTTCTGCTGGGCGTCGGCAGCTGCTGCACTTGCTGCGGTGTGACGTTCGTCGCAACCTCGGAAGTGTGCAGCTCGACTTGAGGCGTGCCCTCCACCGTCACCGCCTGCAACTCGACGGCGCCGGCCTGGAGCGAGATGTCGATCAACTGCGTGGTGCCGATCTGCACGACCACCTGGCGCCGCTGCGGCGAAAATCCGATGTGCCGAACGGCCAGCTCGTACGTCGCGGGGGTCAGGCCCGGCATGATGTAGGAGCCGTCCGATCGGCTGACCGTGAAGCGCTGAACGCCGCTCTCGACATTCCGCGCGGACACCTCGGCATCGGCGACGGCCGCGCCATTCTGATCCTTGACGTAACCTCGAACGGTGCCGGTAGTGGTTTGAGCGGAGAGCGACAGCGGGAGAGAAAAGAGGCCGCAACACAGCAGCAACAGAAGACGATGACGATTCATGGCAAATCTCCGTGAAACGGGTTCAGATTGCCTAATTCTGTCCAAACGTCCGGGCCGGCCGCTACCCCTTCGCGTCGTCTCGTTTTGCGCCGTAACTTTCGAGCTGTCCGCTCCTCGATCCAGGAGAACGTCTCGCTATGATGTCGCGCCTTGGTTCGTGTCTCTGTCTCTCGCTCCTCGTCACGTCCGCCCTCGCCGCGCAAAACCCCGACTCGATCCTCGCCCGCATGACTCTCGAAGAAAAGCTCGGCCAGCTCAACTTGCTGTCCGCGGGCGGTCAGGCTTCGCCACAACAAATCCAGCTCGCGCGCGCCGGAAAGCTCGGCGGGCTGTTCAACGTCATCGGCGCCGAGAATACGAGCGCCGTGCAGCGGGTCGCCGTCACCGAGTCGCGACTCAAGATTCCGCTGCTCTTCGGGCTCGACGTAATACACGGGTATCGCGCGATCTTTCCAATCCCGCTGGGCGAGGCCAGCGCCTTCGATCCTGACGTCGCCGAAGCGACCGCGCGCGCCGCCGGCCAGGAAGCCGCTGCCGCCGGCATCAGTTGGACGTACGCGCCCATGGTGGACATCGCTCGCGACCCGCGCTGGGGACGGATCGCCGAGGGGTCGGGTGAGGATCCGTACCTCGGCTCATTGCTGGCGGCCGCGCGGGTACGCGGCTTCCAGCAGTCCATCTTCGCCACGGCCAAGCATTTCGCGGGCTACGGCGCCGCCGAAGCCGGTCGCGAATACAACGAGACCGAGATCTCCCAGCGCACGATGCGCGAGATCTACCTGCCGCCGTTCAAGGCCGCGGTCGACGCGGGCGTCGCGACCATCATGTCGGCATTCAACGACATCGCGGGCGTGCCGGCGTCGGGAAACGCGTGGCTCACCGATTCGGTCCTGCACGGCGAGTGGAAGTTCAACGGCTTCGTCGTCAGCGACTGGACCTCCGTCGCCGAGCTGATCAATCACGGCATCGCGGGCTCGCCGTCCGAGGCGGGCCGGCGCGCGCTGACGTCCGGCGTCGACATGGACATGCAGTCGGGCATTTACGTCGACTCGCTCGCGCCGCTCGTGCGGTCGGGCAAGATCCCGATGGCGGTCGTCGATTCCGCCGTGCTGCGCATTCTGCGCGCCAAGATCCGGCTCGGCCTGTTCAAGGATCCGTACCGCGCGCGAACCGCTCCCGCGAACACCGAGCTGCGCGCGCTCGCGCGCCGCGCGGGCGGTGAGTCGATCGTGTTGCTCAAGAACGAGCACAACGTGCTGCCGCTCGCGCGCACCACGGCCACGATCGCCGTCATCGGACCGCTGGCCGACAACAAAGACGAGCCGCTCGGTCCCTGGCACACGATGGGGCGGCCCGAAGACGTCGTGACGGTATTGCAGGGAATCCGGAGTCGCGCGACCGGCGTGCAGGTGGTCTACGCGCAGGGCGCCGGCATCGAAGACACGTCCACCGCGGGATTCGCGGCCGCCGTCGCCGCGGCGAAGCGCGCCAACGTCGCGGTCCTCGTGCTCGGCGAGCGCGGCGACATGAGCGGCGAAGCGGCGAGCCGCTCGTCGCTCGGGCTCCCGGGTGTGCAGGAACAATTGCTCGAAGCCGTCGCAGCGACGGGCACGCCGGTCGTGCTGGTCCTCATGAACGGCCGGCCGCTGATTCTCGAGTGGGCATCCGATCACGTCCCGGCGATCGTCGAATCGTGGTTCCTCGGCATCGAGGCGGGGAATGCGATCGCCGACGTGCTGTTCGGGGACGTCAACCCGAGCGGCCGGCTACCCGTCACGTTCCCGCGCGTGCTCGGCCAGGTGCCGCTGTACTACAACCATCGTCCCACCGGCCGGCCCGCCGACGCGAGCAACAAGTTCACGTCGAAATACATCGACGTTCCCGTGACTCCGCGATATCCATTCGGCTACGGGCTCTCGTACACGACGTTCAATTATTCGGGACTCAAGCTCAGCGCGGCGCAAGCGCGCGCGACCGACACGATCACCGCAACGGTGACGGTGAGCAACACGGGCACCCGGGAAGGCACGGAAGTCGTGCAGCTCTACGTTCACGATGAAGTCGCCAGCGTGTCGCGGCCGGTGCGCGAGCTGAAGGCATTTCGTCGCGTGACGCTCAAACCGGGTGAATCACAAAACGTGGCCCTGCGCGTGGCGGTGCGCGACCTCTGGTTCATCGGGCTCGACATGAAGCCGGTCGTGGAGCCCGGGACGTTCCGGGTATTCGTCGGCCCCAATTCCGCCGAAGGGCTCGAGGCGACGTTCGAATGCATGCCCTGATCTTTTTCGCGCTGCTCCAGGCGTCGCATCCGACGACCTGCTACGAAGTCTTCGTTCGCTCGTTCTACGATTCGAACGGCGACGGGATCGGCGATCTGCGCGGGCTCACACAGAAGCTCGACTACATCCAGAAGCTCGGCGCCGACTGCGTGTGGCTGATGCCGGTGGCGGAGTCGCCGAGCTATCACGGGTACGACGTCACCGACTACTACAAGGTCGAGTCGGACTACGGCACGAACGACGACTTCAAGGCGTTCGTCGCCGCGGCTCACAAGCGGAAGATTCGCGTCCTCGTCGATCTCGTGCTGAACCACACGTCGAGCGAGCATCCCTGGTTCAAGGAAGCGCTGCAGGACACGACCGCACCGCACCGCAACTGGTATCGCTGGTCGAAGACGCAGCTCGACAACAACTGGCACAAGTCGCCGGTCCGTGACGAGTACTATTTCGGCCTGTTCTGGAGCGGAATGCCGGACCTGAACTACGAAAACCCGGAAGTGCTCGTCGAAATGAAGCGTGTCGCCGCGTTCTGGCTCGACTCGATGCACGTGGACGGCTTTCGGCTCGACGCCGTGCGCCATCTCGTCGAGAACGGCGACCAGGTCTCGAACACGCCCGGCACCCACGCCGTGCTGCGCGATTTCGGCAACTATGTCCGCATGCTGGCGCCGAGCTCGTACACGATCGGGGAGGTGTGGGACAGTCCCGAGAATATTCTC
>DATDEZ010000086.1:0-11803 GCA_036522875.1 Gemmatimonadales bacterium
GCTCGCGACACCGTGGACGTGAGCGGTCTCGTCGTGGCCCCGGGCTTCATCGACATGATGGGGCAGTCCGAGACGAACGTGTTGATCGACAACCGCGTGCTTTCCAAGATCACGCAGGGCATCACGACCGAAGTGACGGGCGAAGGCGGCTCGGTCGCTCCGCTGACGGACGAGCTCGCCGCCCAAGACTCCGACGCGATGAAAAAGTGGCATTACCGCGAGGACTGGCGCGACTTGAGCGGATACTTCGCGGAGCTCGAGCGCCACGGCTCTTCGTTGAACATCGCGACGTTCGTCGGCGCGACACAGGTCCGCGTCGCCGTCGTGGGCAACGAGAATCGCGCGCCCTCAGCCGACGAGCTCAGTCACATGACGGCAATCGTCGACACGCTGATGGAGCAGGGCGCGCTGGGAGTGTGGACCGCGCTCGAGTACGCGCCGGCCAGCTACACGAAGACCGACGAGCTGATCGCGCTGGCGCGTGCCGCGCACCGGCACGGCGGCATTTACGCGTCGCACATGCGCGACGAGGGCCAGCACATCGACGACGCGCTCAACGAGGTCTTCCGGATCGCCCGAGAGGCGCAGATTCCCGCCGAGGTGTCGCATCTCAAGCTTTCCGGCCGTCGCAGCTGGGGCCAGATGCCGCGCGTGCTCGCGAAGATCGACTCAGCGCGCGCCGCGGGGCTCGACGTCACCGCCGATCAGTACCCGTACATCCGCGCCGCGACGTCGCTCGACGCGTCCATTCCAACGTGGGCGGAGAGCGGCGGCTGGGATTCGCTCCTGATCCGGTTGCGCGATCCCGCGACACGCGCGCGCTTGCATGCCGAGATCAAGAGTCCCAAAGCCGAGAGCTTCTTTGTGGCGGCGGGGGGCGGCACGGGTGTGTTGATCACCGGCACGTTCCAGGACTCGTTGCGTTACATGCAGGGCAAGACCGTCGCGCAGATCGCGGCGCTGCATCATCGCGATACGGTCGAAACGATCTTCGACATCGTGCTCGCCGAGGGCGGGCACCGCACCGACGCGGTGTACGCGATCATGCGCGAAGACGACGTCCAGGCCGCGATGAAGCAGTGGTGGGTCGCCGTGAACACCGACTTCGGCGGCGTCGCGCCCGACGGCCCGCTCGGCGCGCAATCGGCGCATCCGCGCGCCTACGGCACATTCCCGCGCATCCTCGGCCATTATGCGCGCGACCTGAAGCTCTTCCCGCTCGAATTTGCGGTGCGGAAGATGACGTCGCTCGCGGCGCAGCGCGTCGGTCTCGCCGATCGCGGGCTCGTGAAGCCCGGCATGTACGCCGACCTCACCGTCTTCAACCCCGCCACCGTCATTGATCGCGCGACATTCGAGCAGCCGCATCAGACCTCGGTGGGCATCGAGTACGTCTTCGTCAACGGACAGATGGTGCTGAAGAAGGGGCAGATCACGAGCGCGCGTCCGGGCCGCGGGCTCAGGGGTCCGGGGTACGCCGGTCCCCGCTAGGTGACGCTCGGCCGGCTGATCGCCGCGTGGCTGCCCGTCGCGGTGCTGTTCGCAGTTACGCCGCCCATCGGCTACCGCTGGGACGCTCCGGCCGACCAGCAGTACATCCCGTGGATGTTGAACGGCTGGGAGTGCGGCTGGCGCGTCGCTGAGGCGCTCGTCGTCACACTGTTGGCGTCGTTGTGGTTCGATTCGCTGGGCGCGGGCGGCTGGTGGCTGCTCTTCTTCATGATCGGATTGCTCGTCGCGTTTCCGCGGCGGCTCGTGATGTGGCGGCACACGGCGGGCCTCGTGCGACGCCATCTGCTGGCGCATGCAGGCCTGGACGTTGCGCGTTACGTCATCGCGGGCGCTCTGCTCGCCTGGCGTCTTTCGTAGCTATCTTCGCAGGACCAATGACCGCGATTCGACTGACGGCGTTTTCGCACGGCGCCGGCTGAGCCTGCAAGCTCGGCCCCGCCGAGTTGGCGCAGGTCTTGCGCCACGTGCCGACCCTGACGGATCCACGCATCCTGGTCGATGCTTCGACGCGGGACGACGCCGCCGTGTATCAACTGGCGCCGGACCGCGCGATCGTGGCGACCGTGGACTTCTTCACGCCGCTCGTCGATGACGCGTACGACTTCGGCCGGATCGCCGCGGCGAACGCCTTCTCGGACGTCTACGCGATGGGCGGCACGCCCCTGCTCGCACTCAATCTCGTCGGCTGGCCGCGCGACAAACTCCCCTACGAGCTGCTGGGTGACGTGCTGCGCGGCGGCGCCGACATCGCGAAGGAAGCGGGCGCGTTCGTCGTGGGCGGACATTCCGTGGACGATCCCGAGCCCAAGTACGGCATGGTCGCCATTGGAGAAGTGCATCCCAACCGCATCGTCACGCTGGCGAAGGCGCGCGCCGGCGATGCGCTCGTTCTCACGAAGCCGATCGGCACCGGCGTGCTGACGACGGCACTGAAGCGCGATCTCGCGAGCGCAGCCGACATCGCGCCCGCGGTCACCTCGATGACCACGCTGAACGCGGGCGCGGCGCGCGCCATGCGGGCGACGGGCGGCGGCGTGCACGCCGCCACCGACGTCACCGGCTTCGGCCTGCTCGGCCACCTGCACAACATGCTGATGGCGAGCAACGTGGCCGCGGAGATCGAGGCGGCGGCGGTCCCGCTCTTGCCCGGGGCCGCGGAGCTGGCGGAGCGAGGCGCGATCCCCGGGGGTACCAAACGCAACCGCGAGGCGCTCGTCGCGCACGTGAAGATCGCGAACGAGATTCCGGAGCCGGTGCGCGTCCTGATGTTCGACGCGCAGACGTCGGGAGGTCTGCTGATTGCCGTCGACCCCGACCGCGCGAGCACGCTGATCGGGGCGCTCGAGCGCGAGGGCACCATCATCGCCGCGCGCATCGGCCGGTTGACGCGCGGCGTCGCGGGAGCCATCAGCGTAAACTGAAATGCCAGTGCAACCGATTCGCGAATACCGATCCCTGAGCCCCGATTCCCTGGACGCGCTCGAGGATGCCGTGCGCCTGCAACGGCGGGTGGCGCTGCGGCGGCGGGGAACCGAATATGTCGTCGTGGCCATGCGACTCGAGACCAGCGGACGCGACGACGTGCTCGTCGGCAGGCTGCCCATGACCGGCGAGCTGCTGACGTTCCAGCTGCGGGACCTGGAGAGCTTCGCGGTCCTTCCTTAATCCCAGAATCCCGAGCCCCCCGAGCCCCCGTGTTCACGCGCATGCTGATCGGCCTGGATGGCAGTCCCAACGCGGACGAAGCGTTGGAGCAGGCGGTACATCTGGGTCAGCGCTTCAAATCCCGGCTCCTCGTCGTGCATGTGAAGGAGCCGCGTTCCATGCTCGAGGAGCGCCGGGCCTCGGACTCGGGCGCGCTCCTCGAGCGCGCGAAAGAGCGGGTGCAGGACGCGGGGTTGCCGGTGGACGTCGTCCAGAAGCACGGCGACCCCGACATCGAGCTCGCGGCGCTCGCGCGCGACGTGGATACCGTGCTGGTGGGCCGGCGCGGTCGCTCGTCGCCGCAGGACGTGGTCGGCAAGACGGTGGCATCGTTGATTCGCATCGCGGAGCGCAGCGTGATCGTGTGCGCCAGCAAGCCGTCGCCGATGAAGGCCTGCGCGGTCGCCTACGACGGCCGCGAGACGGCGCAGCGCGCGCTCGAGCTCGCCGCGCGGTTCGCGAGCGTCATTCACAGCACGGTACACGTAATTCACGCGACCATCGATCGGTCGGCCGGAACGATGGTCGTGGGCGAGGCCGAAGCGCTCTTGTCGCTCCAGGGTATCCCGTTCGTCACGCACCTCGAGCCCGGCACGCCGGGCGAGGCGGTGGCGCGCGTCATCGCCCGCACGCAGTGCGACGCGCTGTTCGCGGGCGCGCACGTGGGCGGAGGACCGAGTCGTCGCAGCGCCGTCACCGTTTCGCACGCCGAGGAGATTCTGCTGCACACCGACATTCCCGTGGTGATCGAGCCGTGAGCGGCACGTTCGTCCTCGTGCACGCCGACGAAAGCTGTCTCGGCAACGATTCGTCGAAGCCGAGTCGCGGCGGGAATGGCGCGTTGATCGAGGCGCCGGCGGGCGACAGCGTCGCGCGCTGGGATTTCTACGAGTGCTCGCCGCAGACGACGAACAACAAGATGGCGCTGGCGGGCGCGATCGGGACGCTCGAGTGGCTGCGGCGGCAATGGGGACACGCCATGGTGCGGTTCGTCTCCGACTCCGAATATCTCATCAAGGGCATGACGGAATGGCTGCCGGTCTGGGAAGCGCGGGGCTGGCGGCGCAAGACCGGCGCGCTCGAGAACGTCGAGCTGTGGCAGAAGCTGTCGCAAGTCGCGAAGACGCACAAACTGGTGGACTGGCGCTGGGTCCGCGGGCACAACGAGCACGTGAAGAATGAATACGCTAACATCGTCGCCATCCGCGCCGCCGACGAGCAACAGCGCTCCAACGGCCTGATCCCGTCGGGCTTCGACACCTGGCTCGCGCAACAGCACGCGCGCGGCAAGTTTCTGGACTTCGATCCCGACAAGGAGCTGCATGAGCGCAGTACGTAAGGATCACCTCGTCGCGTCCGATCAGTCCGTCGCCGTCGACCGCATTCCGCTCTACGAGGTTTACATGCGGATGGCGGAGGAGCTGGCCAAAAGGTCCACCTGCGTGCGGCTCCAGGTCGGGACCGTCGTCACCGACCAGCGGCTCGAGAACGTCCTGGCCATCGGCTACAACGGCAACGCGCGCGGCTTGCCCAACAAGTGCGACTCCGCCGTCCCCGGCAACTGCGGGTGCATCCACTCCGAGATGAACGCCCTGGTGAAGGCGCCGGGCAACGTGCGCGACAAGGTGGTGTTCGTGAGCGCGTCGCCGTGCGTCATGTGCGCCAAGCTCATCATCAACTCCGGCGTGACGCACGTCTTTTATCGCAAGGCGTACCGCGATCCGTCGGGCGTCGAAGTGCTGCAGCAGGGCGGCGTCGTCCCGGTGCTGTACGACAAGTGGATGCACGCGTGGCGCAATGGGAAGTAACTGCTGATGGACGAGCTCGACCGTCTCTTCTCGTTGCTGGTCACCGCGCTCGCGCGCGAGACCCGCGTCGCCGTACCCTTCCCTGCTGCCGACATCTACGAGCGCCTGGTCCCGTATCGCTCGAATCGCTCACGCCTCAATGTCGCGACACATCAGGATTACGAGATGGCGGTGCTGCGGCTGCTCGCGGGGGAGCGGCATTACGTCCAGCTCGAGCCGGAGAACGTGCGCGAGGCGATGCAGCGCGAGATCGGCACGATCAATCCCGACCCCGCCTACTTCCGCAGTTTCCCAGACGCCCAGGTCATGGTGAACGGCCGCGCCGCCGAGCGGGTGCTGATGGCCGACCGCGCCTATGCGCCGTCGCTCGGCAACGATGACGACGACGAGATCAGCGACACGACGGGAGAGAATCCCGTTCCCTACGTTCCGCCGGCCGCGTTCCACTCTCCCGCGGCGCCGGCCCCGACTCCCGCTGCCCAGCGCTCCAAAGACGCGCTCGCGCCGAATCAGTGCGAGTACTGCGGCGGCGTGTTGCCGTCGGGGCGCGAGGCGCGGTTTTGCCCGCACTGCGGCCAGCCGCGGGAGGGCGAGCTCAAATGCCAAGGCTGCGGCGCGACGGTCGACGTGGGCTGGGCATACTGCCTGAGCTGCGGCAGAGCCACCGGCTTCGAGTGAAGTCTCTCAAAATCGCGGTGATCGCCGGCGATGGCATCGGACCGGAGGTCATCGACGCGGCACTTCCGGTTCTGGAGCGAGCCGCCGCCAAATACGGCGTCGGCCTCGATTGGGAACGGCTCCCCTACTCGGCGACTCATTATCTAAAAACCAACGAAACGCTTCCGGACGATGCGTTTCGACATCTCCGCGACGACGTCGATGCGATTTTCCTCGGCGCGCTCGGCGACCCGCGCGTCCCCGGCAATGAGCATGCGCGCGACATCCTGCTGGGTCTGCGTTTTCGACTGGACCTCTACGTCAACTTCCGGCCCGTGCAGCTGCTCCACCCCGATCTGACACCGCTCAAGAGTCACTCCCCCATCGACTTCGTCATCTTCCGCGAAAATACCGAGGGCCAGTACACGGGGCGCGGTAGCACGAGCGGGGACGAATACGTCTCCGAAGAAGTGAATACGGCGAAGGGCGTCGAACGCATCATTCGCGCGGCATTCGAATGGGCCCGAGCGCACGGAAGACAGCGCGTCACGATGAGCGACAAGTCCAACGCGATCGCGGCGCACCGGATCTGGCAGGAGAAGTTCAAGGCGATCGCTGCCGAGTATCGCGGCATTGAAGCGGAGCATCGGTATGTCGACGCGCTCGCACTGGAACTGGTGCGCGACCCGGGGCGCTTCCAGGTCGTCGTGACCAACAATCTCTACGGCGACATCCTTTCCGATCTTGGCGCGGGCCTGGTGGGCGGCCTGGGGATCGCCGCCAGCGCGAATCTGCATCCGGGCGAGCGCCGCGGGCTGTTCGAGCCGGTGCACGGATCGGCGCCGCCGCTGGCCGGCAAGGGCGTCGCGAATCCGGTCGCGGCTGTCCTGACCGGCGCCCTGATGCTGGAACAACTCGGTCATCCCGAGGCGGCCCGCGACCTGGAAGGCGCCGTCCGAGCCGCCATCGCCGGCGGTGCCCGGACGCCCGATATCGGCGGGAAGGCCACGACCAAGGAAGTGGCCGCGGCTATATTCTCCCGAGTCTCGTAGCGGAGTCTTCACTATGGTAGTCTTTCTGTCCGGCGTTCGGACCGGATTCGGCTCGTTCGGCGGCTCGTTGAAGGATCTGTCGGCCATCGACCTCGGTGCCGCGGCATCGCGGCACGCCATCCAGCGGTCCAACGTTCCGGCGGGCGACTTTGGCCACGTCGTGTTCGGCAACGCGCTGCAGACGTCGGCGGACGCGATCTACATGGCGCGCCACGTCGGCCTCAAGTCCGGCCTGCCGATCGAAACGCCCGCCGTCACGGTCAATCGGCTCTGCGGCTCGGGCTTCGAGGCCATCACGCAGGGCGCGCAGCTGATCCTGCTCGGCGACGCAGACGTCGTGCTCGCCGGTGGCGCCGAGTCGATGAGTCAGGCGCCACACGTGGTGCGGGGCGCGCGCTGGGGGCTCAGGCTGGGTCCCGCGCCGCTCGAGGATCTGCTGTGGGAGTCGCTGAAGGATCCGCAGTGCGGGCTGTCGATGGCGGAAACCGCGGAAGGTCTGGCCGAGAAGTACAAGCTCACGCGCAAGGAGGTGGATGAGGTGGCGCTGGCCTCGCAGAAGCGCGCGAAGGCCGCGTGGGACGCCTGCGCGTTCCAGGACGAGGTCATTCCGGTCACGATCAAAGTGAAGGGCAAGGAAGTCGAGTTCCGCGCCGACGAGCACATGCGCCCTGACACGACGCTCGAAATCCTCGGCAGCCTGAAACCCTACTTCAAAAAAGACGGACTGGTGACCGCGGGTAATGCGTCGGGAATTTCCGACGGCGGCGCGGCGACCGTGATCGCGAGCGAGGAGTACGCCAAGGCGCACGGCCTGAAGCCGCTCGGTCGCCTCGTCGCGTGGGCCGTCGCGGGCGTCGAGCCGAGGTACATGGGCATCGGACCCGCGCCCGCCGCGCGCAAAGCGCTCGCGAAGGCCGGGATGAAGCTGGAGCAGATGGATCTCGTCGAAGTGAACGAAGCGTTCGCGCCGCAGTATCTCGCCGTCGAGCGCGAGCTCGGCCTCGACCGCGCGCGCACGAACGCGTGCGGCGGCGCGATCGCGATCGGGCATCCGCTCGCCGCCAGCGGCACGCGCATCACGATCCATCTGTTGCACGCGCTGCGCCGCGAGAAGAAGCGGTTCGGCCTCGGCTCCGCCTGCATCGGCGGCGGACAAGGCGCCGCCGTCATCGTCGAGGCATTGGTCTGATGGCTGGGGAGCTGATCGGCCGCGATGCCCTGGAGCGCATCATCCAGCGGGCGGCCGAGCTGCAGGCGGGCGAGCGCGAAATCGGTGAGGGAATGACGAAAGACGAAGTCCTCGCGCTCGGCAAAGACGTCGGGATTCCCAACCGCTATCTCCAGCAGGCCATTCTCGAAGAGCAGACGCGCAGCGTGGTCGAAACCGGTCAGGGACTGTGGGCCTGGCTCACGGGACCCCGCCGGCTGAGCGCGCAGCGTGTCGTCCCCGGCGAGCGCGCCACGGTCGAGCGCACGCTCACGCGCTGGATGGAAGACGAAGAGTCGCTGCAAGTGAAGCGGCGCTACCCCGACCGCACGACCTGGGAACCGAAGGCTGGTGCGCTCGCCAGCATTCAACGCGCACTGGGGAAAAAAGGCCGGCGATACTCGCTGGCCAACGCGGACGAAATCGCGGGCCAGGTGACGCAGCTCGAGCCGGGATTCTGCCTCGTCACGCTGACCGCCGACGTTCGGCCGCGGCGCGAGCGGCGGATCCTCGCGGGCGGCGTGGTGCTCGGCCTCGGATCGCTGGCCATTGCCGCCGTGTTTGTGCCGTTCGGGGCGCTGGGATTGCTGCCGGCCATCGTGTTGGTTCCGGCGGTCGTCGCCATCGGGCGGGTCCACCGCGTCGACAACGAGCGCATCCTGACATCGATGGAGCAGGTGCTCGACCGGCTCGAGCGCAACGAGATTCGTGAGGCCTCGTCGTTACCGGGTCCCCATCCTCTCGTGCGGATCGCGGAAGAGATGCGAAAGGCGTTCGACAACCCGCGTCCCCGCCAGCGCGGCGGGCGCTAAGGAGCGTATGGCCGACATCAAGCGCGTGGGCGTGCTGGGGTGCGGGCTCATGGGCAGCGGCATCGCCCAGGTGGCCGCGAGCGCGGGCTACGACACGATCGTACGCGATGTCTCGAAAGAGGTGCTCGATCGCGGCCGGGCCGGGATCGACAAGTCGCTCGCCAAGTTCGTGGAGAAAGGCAAACTGCCGGCCGCCGATCGCGACGCGGCGCTCAAGCGCTTGACGTTCACGACCACCGTCGCCGACCTGAAGGGCGTGGACATCGTCATCGAGGCGATCACGGAAGACCTGGGACTCAAGAACGCGCTGTTCAAGGAGCTCGACGGGCTGTGCGGCGGGGGAACGATCTTCGCGTCCAACACCTCGAGCCTCACGATCGCCGAGATGGCCGGCGCCACCAAGCGCGCCGATCGATTCGTCGGACTGCACTTCTTCAATCCGGTGCCGCTGATGCCGCTCGTCGAGGTCGTCCGCACGGTGACGACGTCGGAAGAGACGTTCAAGCGCGCGTTCGCGTTCGCGGCGTCGCTCCGCAAAGAGCCCATCGCCGCCAAGGACAATTCGGGCTTCATCGTCAATCTGCTGCTCGTGCCGTACCTGCTCGACGCGATCCGCGCCGTGGAGCGCGGCGTCGGCAGTGTCCCCGACATCGACAAGGCCATGCAGCTCGGCTGCGGCTACCCGATGGGGCCGCTCACGCTGCTCGATTTCGTCGGCCTCGACACCACGCACCACATCGCCGAGATCATGTTCAAGGAGTATCGCGAGGCGCGGTACGCGCCGCCGCCGCTGCTGAAGCGCATGGTCCTGGCCGGGATGTACGGCAAAAAGAGCGGCAAAGGCTTCTACGACTACGCGTCCAATCCACCAACCGTCAGCAACCTGGGGCTCTAATGCTCGGCTACGACGCCGCTCGCTGGCACGCGGTTCTGAACGACCTGCCCGCCGCCCTGCTCACCGTCGCCGTGCTGTTCGACCTCGGCTCGGCGCTGACGAAGCGGGACTCGTTGGCGTGGGCGGGAATCTGGACGCTGTGGGCCGGCGTGATCGGAGGATGGGCGGCGGTCATCGCCGGCTTGATCGCGTCCAACAAGATCGAACATGGCGAGGCGATTCACCAGATCATGGAGAAGCATGAGACCATGGCGTTGCTGACCATGGGGATCTTCAGCGTCGTGCTGGTCTGGCGGCTGTGGCGACGGTTTCAAATGCCCCTGCAAGAGATGGCGATTACGCGATTTCTCAGCGTGCTGGGTCTGGGCACACTCGTGTGGACCGGCGTGCTCGGCGGCAAGCTGATGTTCGAGCACGGCGCCGGGATTCCGGCGGCGACGATGCAAAGCGAGATCGAGAATCGCGAGGGGGGCCATCATCATCACGAGGGTGAAGAGCCGGATCACGATCACGCGGACAGCGTCACGGCACCACACACCCACTGATGCGCGGACCGTGGGGCGTGCGGCGTGCCTGCGTGGCTGCGCTCGTGCTGAGCGGCTGCACGCCGACGACGACGCGTCCATCGTTCGCCCCCATTCCTGAAGCCCTCCACGCGGTGATCAACGCGCGGCCCGCCGACGTCACCCGCGCCGCGCAGGAACTGCTGAAGGCCGACACGATCTCGATCCGGTTCGTCAATCTGCGCGACGCCTTCCTCGAGACCGACGACTTCGCCGGCACGCACCGGCTGCGGCTGTGGGCCGATCCCGACGTCCCCGGCAAAGCCCGGGTGACGATCGAAGCCGTCTACCAACCGATCGACGATCCGTCGCGCGCGCGCCGCGACCTCGAGCAGGCCGCGCCGCCGGGATCGGCCGGCGCGCTCCGCGCCGCGCAGCTCCTCGCCGCGCTCGAAGAAAAGCTTGGCGTCACCACCTACTAGCCTGAGGCGCAGCCTCGGCGCGCTCGAGTACTTCACATTCGGATTCGGCAGCATGGTCGGCGTCGGCTGGCTCGTCATCATGGACGACTGGCTCGCGCGCGGCGGGCCCGCCGGCGCCATGCTCGGGTTTCTCGACGGCGCCGTGCTGCTCATGCCGATCGCGCTGACCTACGCGCGACTCGTCCGCGCGATTCCCGACGCCGGCGCGGAAATCGCCTACACCGAGCGCGTGTTCCCGCGGCTCGTCAGCTTCGGCGCCGGCTGGATGATGGTCCTCGCCTACGCGATCGTCTGTCCCTGGGAAGCCGTGGCGATCGGCAACCTGCTGGCGCGCATCATCCCCGCGATGAACGCGCTGCCGCTCTATACGATCGCCGGCAAAGTCATCACACTCCCACGGCTGCTCGTCGGTCTCGGGCTCACGGCGGTGATTGGTTTCGTGAACTATCGCGGGATCCGGACGAGCGGACGCTTTCAGGATCTCACGACCATCGGCCTGCTCGTTTGCTTCGCCGTGTTCGTCGTGCTCGGGTTCGGTCGCGGGAGCGCGACCAATCTCCAGCCCGCCTTCGCCGCAACGGCGGGTGGTCCGCTCGTCGCGATCCTGCTGGTCGCGCAGATCGTACCGTACTTCATGACGGGCTTCGAATCGATCCCGAAGGCGTCGGAGGAAGCGCGTCCCGACCTCGCGCCGAACGCGCTGAGCCGAATGATCATCGTGGCGATCGTCTCGGGCGGAGCGTTCTACGTCCTCGTGATCGCCGTCGTCGCGTGGGTGTATCCGTGGACGACCATCGTCGGGGAGCACCTCGGCACGGAAGCAGCGTTCGCGCGGGCGTTCGGCACGCCGTGGATCGCTCGACTCATTCTCGGCGGCGCGCTCCTGTCGTTGTTCAAGATCTTCAACGGCAACATGGTGGCGGCGACCCGCCTGCTCTACGCGCTCGGCCGTCGCGGTCTCGTCCATCCGTCACTCGGGACCGTGAATGCCGACTTCGGCACGCCGACCGTCGCGATCGCGCTCGTCACGATCCTGACCGCCGCGGCGGCGTTTCTCGGCGACTCGCTGCTCGTGCCCATCACGGAAGTCGGCTCGGCGGTGGCGGGCTTCGGCTGGTGTGCGGCCTGTCTCGCGTTCATCGCGCTCGCGCGACGCAGCAGCGACCGCCGC
>DATDEZ010000087.1:0-2635 GCA_036522875.1 Gemmatimonadales bacterium
GTGCCGCGAATCGCTTCCGAGAGAATGGGAAACAGCGTTCCCCACAGCACGGAGAACGCGATGCCGATCAGGAGCAGATTATTGAAGAGGAAGCTCGCTTCGCGGCTCACCATCGACTCGAGCCGCGCTTCCGCTTCGAGCAGCGGCAGCCGCGTCGCATACAGCGTGAAGCTCGAAACCGCCGCGAGGACGAGGAAGGCGAGGAAGAAGTAGCCGACGTTCGACTGCGTGAACGAGTGCACGCTCGCGATCACGCCGGAGCGCGTGATGAACGTCCCGAAGATCGACAGCAGCCAGGCGCCGATGATGAGCGCCAGATTCCACTTCTTCAGCATGCCGCGCTTTTCCTGAATCATCACCGAGTGCAGGAACGCGGTCATCACGAGCCACGGCAACAGCGCCGCGTTCTCCACCGGATCCCACGCCCAGTAACCGCCCCAGCCCAGCTCGACGTAGGCCCACCACATCCCGATCATGAGACCGATGCTGAGAAACAGCCACGACAGCAGCGTCCACTTGCGCACGGCCACGAGCCATTCGGCATCGAGCTTCTTCGCCATGAGCGCCGCGATCGCGAACGCGAACGGAATCGTGATCGAGATGTAGCCGAGGTACAGCATCGGCGGATGGAAGACCATGCCGGGATTCTGGAGCTGCGGATTCATGCCGCGCCCGTCGAGCGGCACGAAGTTCAGGCGCGCGAACGGATTGGCCGCGAACACCATCACCGAGATGAAGAACGTCGCCACGAGGCACGTGACGGCGGCGACGTACGGCAGATACATGCGGTGACGGCGGCCCGTCATCACCTGCGCCAGCACCGCGAACAGACTCAGCACCGTGGCCCAGAACAGCAGGCTGCCCTTCTGCCCCGCGTACAGCGCCGACCACAGATAGAACGTCGGCAGGTTGCGGCTCGTGTAGGCCGCGACGTACTCGAGGCTGAAGTCGTGGCGGAAGATCGCGAGCTCGAGCGAGATGACCGCGACGAGCAGCGCGCCGAATAGTGCGAAGCTCGCGTGCCGCGCGCTGTGCTGCAGGTCCGCCCGCCCCTGCACGCCGCCCACGAAACCCGTGATCGCCCCCCAGAGCCCGATCAGAAACGCGAGCCAGAGGGCGAGGTTGCCGAGCAAAATCATCTAGGCCTTGGGAACCGCTTCGTAGCGCGACCCGCACTTCGCCAGCACGCCGGTCGCGTGAATGATCCCGTCTTTCTGCAGTCGACCTTCGACCACGACTTCGACGGAGTCGGTGAACGTATCGGGTGGCAGGCCGTGATAGACGACGGGGTAACTCGCCGTCCCGTCGGTGATGCGGAAGCGCAATGTCTGCGTCGCCGTTTCGCGCTCGACCGTGCCGGGCACGACGCGCGCGCCGACCTTCATGCCGAGATCGTAGTACGACTGATCGCTCGAGACCCGCTGGGCGAGCTCACTGGGCGTGAGAAAATACTGGCCCGTCTGCTTGATGCCGGACGCCATCAGGTATCCGACCGATCCGACGATGAGCACCGCCCCGAGGGCGAACTTCGTGCCGGCCTTCATATTTCTATTATAGCACCCATTGGACGACCTCCGCAGCCCGCACTCTGAACGGACCGTGAAGAAGCGGTCACGAATCCGGCGTGAAGGGCGGCTGCCGAATGCCGCGATCAGTGATGAAGCCCGTGACATAGCGAGCCGGCGTCACGTCGAACGCCGCGTTCAGGGCCGCAACACCCGCAGGCGCAATCGGTCGTCCGGCCAGCGTCGTTACCTCACTCGCCGCCCGCTGCTCGATCGGGATCAGGTCGCCGTCGGCGAGCGTCACGTCGACCGTCGACCAGGGCGCCGCGCAATACAGGGGCACGCCGTGGTGGCGGGCCGACACCGCGAGACCATACGTCCCGATCTTGTTCGCGAAGTCGCCGTTGGCGCAGATGCGGTCGGCACCGACGAGGACGATGTCGACCTTGGCCTGGCGCATCAGCGTCGCGGCCGTGGCATCAGTGATGAGCGTACAGGAAATGCCGGCGTGCATCAGCTCCCACGCCGTGAGTCGCGATCCCTGCAGCAGCGGCCGCGTCTCGTCGACGTAGACGTGCACGGGACGGCCGCGCTCGTGCGCGAGGTAGACGGGCGCGAGCGCGGTGCCGATGCCGCCGGTCGCCAGCGCGCCGGTGTTGCAATGCGTCAAGACGTTGGCGCCCTCGGCGAGCAGCGCGAGGCCGTGCTCGCCGATGCGGCGGCACATCGCCCGATCCTCTTCCCAGATCGACGTTGCTTCGGCGTGGAGCCGCTCCCACAGCGCCGAGCCATCACCGGGCGTGGCATCGGCGGCGCGTTGCATGCGCGCCAGCGCCCACGCCAGGTTCACGGCCGTTGGCCGCGAGTCGCCCAGCAGTTTCGCAAGGTCGCGCATCCGCTCGAGAAAGTCGTCCCGCGCCGCGCCGCGCTCGTCCCGCAACGCCGCGACGAGACCCATCGCCGCCGCGATGCCGATCAGCGGGGCACCGCGGACCTGGAGCTGCTTGATCGCCTCCGCCACCGACTCCGCGCTCTCGAGATCGCGGGTAATCTCGGCGTCGGGAAGCGCGCGCTGGTCGATGATCCGAACGGCGCCGCTCGGCGACCAGGAGATGGCTTGGATGGGCACG
>DATDEZ010000088.1:0-4576 GCA_036522875.1 Gemmatimonadales bacterium
CGTGCTGGTTCGTTATTTCGACGCGCTCGCGAGAGCGAGCGATCGGGTCGACATCAAAGAGCTCGGCAAGACCACGCTCGGGGCGCCATTCATCGCGCTCGCGATTTCGAGCCCGCAAAACCTGCGGCGCCTGGACTATTATCGGCAGCTCAATGCCGGCCTGGCCGACCCCCGCACTCTGCGCACGGCGAAGGCCGGACGGGACGCGGTCCAAAACGGCAAGACGATCGTGCTCATCACGTCGAGCATCCACTCGACGGAAGTGGGGGGCCATCTGTCGCCCGTCGCGCTGGCGTATCGCCTCGCGACCGACACGGGCGCGACCACCCGCGCGATCCTGGACAACGTCATTGTGTGGCTCGTGCCTTCCCTGAACCCCGACGGCGTCACCATCGTCGCCAAGTGGTACAACCGTACTCTCGGCACGAGCGCCGAGGGCACGGAGCCGCCCGAGCTCTATCACCATTACGCCGGGCATGACAACAACCGCGACTGGTATGCGTTCACCCAGGTCGAGACGCAGCTCACGGTCGACTCGCTATACAACGTCTGGCATCCGCAGATCGTCCACGACATCCATCAGATGGATGCCAACGGCGCGCGATTGTTTCTGCCGCCCTATCTCGATCCGATCGAGCCGAACGTCGATCCCCTCCTGATTGACGGCGTCAACGCCCTCGGCGCGACGATGGCGTGGGAGCTGGGCGGCCAGGGCAAGACCGGGATTTCGATCAATTCCACGTACGACGCGTGGACCCCGGCGCGCGCCTACCAGCATTACCACGGCGGCGTCCGGATCCTCTCGGAGACCGCGAGCGCCGATCTCGCGTCGCCGATCGATATACCGTTCGACCATCTGCAGGCGCGCGAGCGCGGCTACAATCCGCGCGAGCGGTCGTGGAACTTCACCAGTCCGTGGCGCGGCGGGCGCTGGACGCTGCGCGATATCGTGTCGTATCAAACCGACGGCGCGTACGCGCTGCTCACGCAGGCCGCGCGCGAGCGCGAGCGTTGGCTCGCGAACTTCCTGACGATCGAAACGCGCGCGTCGCGCGGCTGGCGTGACTGGCCCTACGCCTATGTCATCCCGGCCCGGCAGGATTCGGTCGCGCTGAGCGCGCTGCTCGCGATCCTGCATCGTGGCGACGTCGAGATCCGGACCGCGCAGCAGGCATTCACCGTCCAGGGACAGCGTCACCCAGCGGGCACGTACGTCGTCGTGCTTCGCCAGCCCTATGCGTCGTTCGCAAAGACACTGCTCGAGCCACAACACTATCCCGATCGCCGCCAGTATCCGGGCGGTCCGCCCGAGCGCCCCTACGACGTCACGGCGCACACGCTGCCGCTGCTCATGGGACTGCGCGCGATCGAAGTGAATGACTCGCTGCGCGTCCCGCTGTCGCCGCCGATCGTGCCACGCGTCGTGGCGCCGGTCCCTCCGATTGCGCAGGCCGATTCCCATCCGCCGCGGATCGGATTGTATCGGTCTTACAATTCCTCGATGGACGAAGGCTGGACGCGCTGGGTGTTCGACAACTGGAAAGTGCCGTACACGACGCTCGTTGACTCGGTCGTGCGCGCCGGCAAGCTCCACGAGCAGTTCGACGTCATCGTGCTGCCCGATCAGCCGCCGGGCGAGCTCATGGAAGGTCTCCCGCCACGCTACCCGGCGCCCTACCCGGGCGGGGTCGGCTCGGACGGCGCCGACGCGCTACGGCAATTCGTGGCGGACGGCGGCACACTCGTCGCACTCAATGAAGCGAGTCGATTTGCGATCCAGGCGCTGTTGCTACCGGTGCGGAACGTGTTGGAGGCGGTGAGCGAGGAGGATTTCTACGCGCCGGGATCGATCTTTCGTCTCGAGCTCGACACGACGAACGCGGTCGCGCACGGCATGCCGCGCGAAACCGTCGGATGGTTCCAGAGCGGACCGGCGTTCGAAGTACTCGACTCGACCGTCACCCACGTGATCGGCCGCTGGCCCGACGATCCGGCGCGCGTGCTGCTGTCGGGCTGGGTGTTGCACCCGGAGCGCATCGCGGGCAAAGCCGCGATCCTCGAGGTGCAGATGGGAACAGGGCGCGTCATCCTCTTTGGACTGAGGCCGCAGTATCGCGGCCAGAGCATCGCAACCTATCCTTTGTTGTTCAATAGCTTACGGCGCAAATGAGGTGTTAATCCTTGCCCCGCGGGGGGTCAATTTCCTATGTTGGTGGCCCCTATGAGTTTGGCTCGGCAGGCAGGTGCGTTCTTGCTCGGGGCCGCGATCATGAGTCGCGGCCTTTTTGCGCAAGCATTGCCGTCGTCCGCGGACAGCATGCAGCTGCGCGGCGTCGCGTTGCGGTACGTGTTGCCCGAGCCGTTGTTCGATAACGCGCCAGCGGCGGATCCGGTCAAAGCGCTGTACGTGAACGCGTGGGCGTTCGGATCGCCGAAGTTGTGGCAGCTCGTGCGCCTCGCCGATTCCACGGAGATCAACGCGTTCGTCGTCGACGTCAAGGACGACACCGGTTGCCTGCTCTATCCATCCGAAGTCAAAGTCGCGCAGGACATCGGCGCCACGAAGTGCGTTCGGACGAAGGACGTCGCGACGCGGCTCGACACGTTACGCGCGCACAACATCTACACCATCGCGCGAATCGTCGTCGCGAAAGATCCGCTGCTCGCCGAGCGCAAGACCGCGTGGTCGGTGCAGCGACGCGACGGCGGCGGCCTGTGGCGCGACCGGATCGACATCGCGTGGGTCGATGCATTCAACGATTCGGTCTGGATCTACGCCGCGCAGCTCGCCGCGGAAGCAGTGCACCTCGGCTTCAACGAAGTCCAGTTCGATTATGTGCGTTTCCCCGACGAGCCCAAGGAAGCGCTGGCCGAGGCAGTCTTCTCCGCGCGCAAGCCGGGCGAGTCCGAGCGCGAAGGCGTGCAGGCCGGGATCGCGATTCTCACGAGTCGCCTGCAGCCGCTCGGCATCCCCGTGACCTTCGACATTTTTGGGCTCACGTCCTCAGCAACCGGCGATCTCGGCATCGGTCAGGTCTGGGAAGATTTCGTCACCGTCGCCGATGTGGTGCTGCCGATGGTGTATCCCAGTCATTACTACCGCGGCAGCTACGGCCTCGCGTGGCCGAACGGCGAGCCGTATCGCGTCGTGCACAACGCGCTCAACGAAGCAATCGAGCGGTCCAGGCCGCTGGCGAGGGCGGCCGTGATTCGGCCCTACCTGCAGGCGTTCACATTGGGACGACGGAAGCCGCGTTACACGCCGCACGAAATCCGCGAGCAGATCCGCGCGGCCGAGGAGCTGGGCATCGATACCTGGGTGCTGTGGAATCCCCGCAGCGTGTACCAGCGCGATTCGCTGCGCCCGTACCGCGGCGGCGAGCAGGCCGATACAGTTACGGGCGGCGGCCAGTAGCACCATATTCCCCGACATGCGAAAACTGTTCGTCCCCCTGATCGCGATCGCGCTCGGGACGCTCGTCGCGTGCTCCGACTCGAGCGGCGTTGACCCCGACGCCATTCCTCAAGCCGAGCTCGTGGCCGTACGCATGGCGCTCGACTCCGCATTTTTGCACGATTCCAGTCTCGATTCAGGTTTCACGGGAGACTCAGGCCTGTACGCGCTGATGTCCGCTCTCGTGTTCCCGTTCATCGATCGCGCCTCGCGCATTTCCAACGGCACCGACACGACGCGCGTCGTGGGAATCGAATTCGACATCGACGCGACGCAGGGCGGCACCCATATCGTGAGCAATCTGACCGCGGTGCTCGGCTGGCGAGGCTACCAGGCGACCACCGGTACGATGGACACCGTGTTTTTCCTGCTCGGCTCAGGGCGGGCGCCGGTGAGCGACTCGCTCTGGACGCGCTTTACGCTCGATACGGCGGGAACGGGGACGGGCTTCGTCATCCACCAGGCGGCTAATTCGACCGTGACGAAGTGGCTGTCGCGCACCGGACACCTGCACACGACGAGCAGCCAATATGGATCGGGTCAGGGCACGTCGACGTTCAACGTCGCCCGCGGCACGTTGAACGGCGATTTCGCGATTTCGGCGAAGCTGGTTCCGGACTCGAGCACCACCGTCACCTCCGCGCTCGACTTCGGCAGTGGCGCGCGAGCGGTGAAGGTGAAGATTCGCGGGACGCTGCCCTAACGGGGCGGAGTGGTCTCCAGGATCATCCCCGGCTCCCAGGCGGTGATGTAGCCGGTGATCGCCGAGGCGGCGACGGTATACGGATTGGCGAGGTAGAGCTGGCCGGGGCCCGAGCGTCCCGGGAAGTTGCGATTGATGGCGCTGATCGTGATCTCTTCTTTCGTCTTCGACACGCCCGGCCCCGCATTGATGCACGCGCCGCACGACGGCTCGAGGAACGTCGCCCCCACCTGCTTGAACACGTCGAGATACCCGCGCTCTTCGCAGTAGCGCTTTACGTCCTGTGAGCCGCTCTGAATGAAGAAGCGCACCCACGGCGCGACGCGCTCACCGCGCGCCGCCGCTTCCGCCAACACGCGCGCGTACATGTCCATGTCTTCCTTCTTGCCCGCGGTGCACGAGCCGGCGTAAGCGATGTC
>DATDEZ010000089.1:0-9187 GCA_036522875.1 Gemmatimonadales bacterium
GTCGAAGCGCGGGTTGAAGACGTCGAACACCAGGCGCCCGCCCGGAGCGAGGTGCCGGCGGACGGCGGCGAGAAAGCGCTGCTGATCCTCTGCGGTGATGAGATGCTGCACCACCCGAAACGGCGCGGTGATCAGCGCGAACCGCGCGCCGAGCTCGAAGTCGCGCATGTCGGCCTGGACAAGCGTCGCGCGCTGGCGCACCGGCGCCGGCTCCGCCGCGAGCTTGGCGCGAGCGCGCGCGAGCATCTCGGTCGAGCCGTCGAGTCCGGTGATCGTGACGCCCGCGCGCGCGGTGGGAATGAGGATGCGCCCCGTCCCGCAGCCGATCTCCAGCGCCGGACCCCCGGCTGCCTTCGCTTCTTCTACATAGAAGTCGACGTCTGGGCGCGCCGCATAGAGCGGGACGCTGTCGTAGAGCAGACCGAAGTCCGGGATGGCATCGTACGTCGAGTCGGACACTAGGGCTTGATCTTGACGGTCACCACACGGCCGTCGCGCGTGACCTCCGCTTTCGTCGCCTGCAACGTCACGAGCGGCGACTCGACTCGGACATTGCCCTGCGCGTCGGACGTGATCTTGACCGTCGAATCCGCGCCGACGACGGCCTTCAGCGTCTGCGCGCCTTCGTCCTGCACGACCGGCGTGTTGAAGCTCGCGTCGAGGAGACTGCCGGCGCAGGTCCGCACCCAGCGCGTGTGCAACAAGACGCCGGGCTCGACCTGGAGCAGATTCTGCGGATCGATGCCGCAGAGACCGAGGTGCGCCCCTTCGACGGAAACCACGAGCTCCACGCCGGGAACGGCGAGCAGGCTGTCTGCCTGCGCACGCCGGCGCGCCCGCAGTCCCGCCACGTCCGAATCGGCGGCGGCGCGCAGCGCCGGCATCGCGAACCGCGCCTCGGCCGCGCGCCGCAGCGCCTGCTCGGCGGTGCGATAGCCCGAGGCGTCCGCCAGTGCATCCTGGACTGTCAGGTCCTCGTCGATGAGCCGGGTCTTCCACTTCGATCCCTGCAGCGCGTCGAGCAGCCAGCCGAGCGCCGGACCGGTCTGATAGAACCGCAACCGTAGCGACAACCCTGTGTCACGCGCGAGCTTCTTCAGCGCGGCGATCTTGTCGGCCCGCAGGCGGCGCGCGCCCGCATGATCCGGGAAGTCGCGCCGCCGCGCCGCGAGCTCGACCGAGCGGACGAGCGTGTACTCGGCGAGCCCTTCGTTCAGCTCGGCGAGCTGCTCGAACTCGGCGTAGTCGGCGCCGAGCGCGCGCTGGCGGGATTCACGGGCGGCGAGAAACTGGCGCGCGAGCGCGCGGCGGTCCGCGGTGCTGCCGGCCTCGAGCGCGCCGGCGAGGATGCGGCCTTCGAGCGCCCAGCCCGCTTCGTTCCCTGCGTCGAACACCGGATAGCTCGTGACGAGAAACGCGTTCTCACCGGCGCCGAACCTTCGATCCGGCTTGCGGGACGCGCGCTCGAACACGTGAAAGGCTTCGTGGGTCGTCGTGCCGACGATCGCCGCGATGCCGTCCGAGTCCTTCACGACGACTTGCGCGGCGTTGCGGCCGCCCAGCTCCGTCGCAAAGCTCGCGGCCGACGGATCGGCGAACGGATGCCAGCCGATGCCGCGCGGCGGCGCGTTGGGATCGGCGGGATCGGAGACGACGGGCGTGTAGCCGGCCGGCAAGTCGCCGGTCCAGCCGACGAGCAGCGTGCCCTGCCCCGGCAGCACGTAGATCACCGGAATGGTGTCGGGCCGGAACCCGGGCCAGATCGAGTCGCCCATTTCGCGACCGATGCGTGCCGCCCAGTCGTGCGCGACCGCGATGCGGCCGGTCGCCTCCGGGGGTGCTTGCAGGATCAGTGCGAGACAGAGCGCCGCGGATACCACTCGATGCCTCCCTGGGGTTTGAGCGCGATGCGGAAGTCGGCGCCATGATCGCCGCCGCGAATGATCAGGCTGTCGCCCGACTGCACGAGATCGCACTCGGGCACGGGCACGCCGTCGAGCGTCGCGGCAACCGCGCGGCCGCCGGCGATCTCGAGGACGAACGCGCCGCCGGGATCGGCGGCTCGTACGGTGTAGCGCAGCGGACGGGTGACCGGACCGAGCGCCACGAGGACGATGAGCGCCGCCGCGACCGACCGGACGACGGTCCGCGGCGCCCGCGCGCAGACGCTCACGATGTCGAGCGCGTAGCGCAGACTCAGCCGGTCGCCGTACAGCTCGACGAGGTCACCTTCGATCGCCTCGCGTCGGGCGGGATCGCACAGCCAGCGGACGAGGCGGATCATGCGTGCCTGGGGACGGGTTGGCCGCCGAGACGGGCGCGAATCCGGCTCATCTCGCGGAGCGCCGCGAGGCCGGGAGCGGTGACGCGAAACATGCGCTTGCGGCGGCCGCCGCGCTGCGGCGTCGCCTCGCCCCAGGACGATCGGACGAGTCCTTTATGTTCGAGGCGCTCGAGCACCGCGTAGACGGCGCCGAGCGCGACCGCGCTGCCCGTCTCTTCTTCGAGCCGCTGCTGCACCGTCACTCCGTACGCCGCTTCCCCGAGGCTCGCGGTGGCCAGCAGCACGAGCTCCTCGAATCCGGCGAGACGTTTAGTCGTCACGCCGGTTATTTATTCTACAAATAGGAGGAAATCAAGCCCTGGATCGGAACAGCATGTGCGGCACGCCTTCGTGCAGCACGTCGCGCTCGTAGGCCAGCCCGGTCTTCAGCAGCACGCGCCGCGAGCCCAGGTTGCGCGCCGTCGTGATCGCGACGAGGGTCGGCGCGCGGAGCTCGGTCTGCCCGAGTCTGAGGAGCTCCCGCGCGACTTCCGTCGCGAGCCCCTTCCTCCAATAGTGCGGCAGGAAGCCGTAGCCCAGCTCGATTTCGTCGGTGCCGTCGACGTCGAGATGGCGGAGCACGCACCGCCCCGCCACGCGCTGGGCCGAGTCCCGGAGAATCCACAGCCCGAAGTTGTGCGCGTCCCAATGCGCGAGGTTGCGCTCGACATAGGCGCGCGAGATCTCCTCGCTGCGGACGCCGCCGAGGAGCGCCATGTAGTCCGGATTGGTGTCCATCTCACGGATCGCGTCCCAGTGCTCCGCGCGTAACCGCTCGGCACTGAGACGCGCCGTGACGAATGAATCGGGGAACAACCTACTGGTGAGTGCGGGGATCGTCCGCCGAGTTCACGTACGTGATCCCAAACGGCCCTTCGCCGCTCACCTGCACGATCGTGACCCCGCGCGTCGCGGCCCAGTGATGCGCCTGCGCCGGCGCGGTGATGAAGCCGCCCGCCGTGAGACGCATGCCCGACCGCACCTTCAGCGTATCGCCCATCCCGACGATGAACTGGCCGGCGAGGACTGTGACGTGCTCGTCGGTCGGATGGAAGTGCGACGGGAAGCGGAAGTTGTCGGGGAAGCGGAGGCGAATCGTGTAGACGCCGGACTTGCTCGGATCGCCCTGAATGACGGCGAAGCGCGCGCCTTTGGGCACGAAGTCGGGGGCGGGGCCCCACTTCACCGCCATCGCGGACGCGACGGGGCCCTGGGCGTGCAGGACCAACGGAATGGCCAGTGCGACGACAGCAACGGCGAGGCGACGCATCGTCGGCTCCGAATTGAGAGGGGGCGAAGAGCATAGCCGGGATAGCGGCGATGGCAAGAGCCAGCCTATGATTGTGGCCCACTATGACCGCCACGAGCCCGACTCTCCTCGCGAAGGACCTGCGCCGCGTGGTCACTGCCGCGGCCGTTGGCAACATAATCGAGTGGTACGACTTCTACATCTTCGGCAGCCTGGCGACGATCCTCGCCGGCAAGTTCTTCGACCCGAACCAGCCGGGCGCCGATCTCGTGAAGTGGGTCGCCGTCTTCGCCGTCGGGTTCTTCGTCCGGCCGCTCGGCGCGCTGCTGCTCGGCCGCATCGGCGATCTCGTTGGCCGCAAATACACCTTCCTCGTGACCCTGACGGGCATCGGCCTGTCGACGGCCGCCATCGGCATCGTGCCGACGTATGCGACCATCGGCGTCTTCGCGCCCGTGCTGCTGCTCCTGCTGCGCGTCGTGCAGGGCCTTTGCCTCGGCGGCGAATACGGCGGGGCGATCACGTACGTCGCCGAGCACGTACCAGACGAGAAGCGTGGCTGGTATACGGGCTGGTTGCAGACGTCGCCGACCCTCGGCATCGTGCTCTCGCTCGCGGTCGTCGCGGGCACGCGCATCGCGCTCGGCACCGAGCGCTTCACCGCCTGGGGCTGGCGCATTCCGTTCCTCGTCTCGCTGCTGCTCGTCGCCATCGCGCTCTACATCCGCTGGCGCCTGCAGGAGACGCCGATCTTCCAGGAGATCAAGGCAAAGGGACGGACGTCGGTGAATCCGTGGCGCGAGGCGTTCGGCGGCCCCAACCTCCGCTCGGTGCTCATCGCGACGATCGTCGTGCTCGGCGAAGGCTGCGTCTGGTATTCGAGCCAGTTCTGGGTGCTCTACTTCCTCCAGACCGCGAGCCACATGGACGTGCTGAAGTCGAGCATCATCGTGGGCGCGGCGCTGCTCATCGCCACGCCGACGCTCGTGCTGTTCGGCTGGATGTCGGACCGCGTGGGCCGCCGGCCGATCATTCTGACCGGGCTCGCGCTCGCGGCCCTCACGTACTATCCGCTCTACGCGGTGCTGGGCAAAGTCACGCAGCCGGACGCGATCAACTATCCCGTCGCGATCCTGATCGTCGTCGTGCTCGTGTCGTACGTCGGCATGGTGTACGGCCCGATCGCGGCATTCCTGGCGGAATACTTCCCGAGCCGGATCCGCTACACGTCGGTGTCGGTGCCGTATCACATCGGCAACGGCTGGGGCGGCGGCGCGGTCCCGCTCATCACGACCGCGATCTGGACCGCGACGCACAATCTCGGCCCCACGCTCGCCTACTCCATCGCGCTGCCGGCAATCTGCTTCCTGCTCGCGCTCTGGCTCATGCCGGAGACACGCCACAACAAGATCATGACGGCAGGCTAGCCTAGCGCCGCACGTCCGGCTGCGTACAGTCGCGCACGATCTTCCAGACGCCGGCGTCGACTTCCTCCCACACCGCGAGGTACTTGCCGCTGTCGGTGACGTCGGCACCGCCGGCCTTGGGATGCAGCACCATCGTGTACGTGCCGCGCTGAATCGCGACCGCGCCTTCGATCACGACATCGTCCGTCGTCAAGCGCGCGTTGTTGATCGTGTAGGTTTCGACGAATCCCGCAAAGAGCTGGTCGACGGCCGCGCGGCCCGCGGACACCCCCTGCCCCTGCACCATCAACACGGCGTTGTCCGCATAGAACCCGGCGAGCGCTTTGGCATCGCCGCGATTCAGCGCGTCGGCGAACGCCGCGTTGGCGGAATCGAGGGTGGTGCGCAGCGCGGCGGAGTCGGGCTCGATGACGGTCAGCTGGTTCGTGGCCATCCGCCAGCTCCCGTGCTCCTTGGCCCAGACTTCGGTGAACGCGATGCCGCTGCTCTGATACTGATGGATGTAGGCGTTTCCGGCGGGGGCCCAACGCTCGTGCTCGAACGGGATGGCCGCCACAGGGCCGGCCTGCGACGCCTTGATCTGCGGAATGCGTTGCGCCTTCGTGACGACGCGGCCGTTCGCGAACGTCACGGTAAAGCTGTCGCTGACGAGACGGGACCACGTGTCGGCATCGGCGCGAGAGATCGCATCGGCGCGGGCTTTGGCGGCGGCACGCAAGTCGGCGGGGGCGGCGGTCTGGCCGAAAGCAGCGACTGGGAGGGCGGCGAGAGCGACCAAAGCAAGGGCTTTCAACGGAAGCTCCGGGTTGGGGATGTGGGATTCGGGACTGCTGAGACCTAACTCTGAAACAGGCCCTGTTGCAACCCATGTCCGTCCTGCTAGAATCCCGGAGCAATGAAACGTCAGACGCTCGTGCTGCTCGCCGCCGGCAGCCTCCTCGTTTCTCGCGCGGCAGCCCAAGCCTCCCAGGCTCCGAAGGACTATACCGCCGCCGACGTGAATTTCATGTCGGGCATGATCTACCATCATGCCCAGGCGATCTTGATCGCCGGCTGGGCGAAGTCGCACGGCGCGAGTCCCGCGGTGCAGACGCTGTGCGACCGCATCATCGTGAGCCAAACCGACGAGATCAATCTCCTCTCGCGCTGGCTCGCGACGCGTCACGAAGCGGTGCCGCACGTCGACCCGCAACACATGTACATGGCCGGGATGACCGGCATGGGCGGCATGGGCGGCATGGACTCCTCGCACATGATGCCCGGCATGCTCACCGACCAGCAGCTCGCGCGGCTCGACTCGGCGCGCGGTGAGGATTTCGACGAGACGTTCCTGCGCTTCATGATTCAGCACCATCAGGGCGCGATCACGATGGTGAATCAGCTCTTCGCCGCCGCGGGCGGCGAGGAAGAGCCCGTCTACAAGATGGCCACCGGCGTGTTCGCCGATCAGACCACGGAAATCGAGCGGATGCAGCGTATGCTCGCCGCGGATTTATTCGGTCCCACCACTCCTAAATAGGATCAGCAATGAAAGCGTTGCGCACACTGTTGCATGCTGGAGTCGTCGTGTCGCTGTCGGCCTGCGCCTCGGGCGGAACCGGGGGCGGGAGTCGCGGCGCCGCGCCGGTCACTACCTCGACGGTCGCGCCCTCGCCCGACCCGCGCGTCGGCCTGAAGGCCGGACGGTACAACGCCGGCACGGCGCAATGGAACATGCGGCTCGTGTCGAACAATCCGTCGCCGTCGCCGTTCGACAGCTCGACCAACTCCGACCTCGCCTTCTATAAGAACTACGTCATTCAGGGCAGCTACGACGGCTTTCAGGTCTGGGACATCACGAACCCGGGACATCCGACGCTGAAGAAGGCGTACTACTGCCCGGCGTCGCAGAGCGACGTCTCGGTCTATCGCAATCTCCTGTTCGTATCGGGTGAAGGCACGGGCGGCCGGCTCGACTGCGCCGGCTCGGGCGTGCGCGACTCCGTGTCGACGGCGCGGCTGCGCGGCATCCGGATCTTCGACATCACGGACATCACCAACCCGAAATACATCGCGAACGTGCAGACATGCCGCGGCTCGCACACGCACACCGTCGTGATCGATCCGAACGACACGGCGAACGTGTACGTCTACGTCTCCGGCTCCGCGCCGGTGCGCTCGCCGACGGAAATGCCGGGCTGCGTGCGGCAGTCCCCCGACTCGAATCCGAACAGCTCGCTGTTCCGGATCGAAGTGATCAAGGTCCCGCTCGCCGCGCCGCAGACGGCCGCGGTGGTCGGTGGCGCGCGGATCTTCGACTCGCTCGCGCCGCCGCCCACGCATGGTGAAGAGCAGCAGGACGTCGCCGAAGCGCACCGCGCCGCGGATTCGGCGCGCGCGGCCGGCGGCTACGTCATCACGCTGTTCGGGATGGAGCGCCCCGTAGGCCCGCGCTTCACGAAGCCGATGCTCGACAGCATCGCGAAAGCCAACGGCCGTACGGCGCCCAACGGCGCCGACAGCGCCGCGCTGCGCGGCAGCCTGCAGGGCATCGTCGATCGCATGTTTCAGCTGAATCGCCCGCGCACCGGTCCCAACCAGTGCCACGACATCACGGTGTATCCGGCGATCGGGCTGGCGGGTGGGGCGTGCGGCGGCTACGGCCTGCTGCTCGACATCCGCGACCCGGCCCATCCGCGCCGCATCGGCGCGGTCGCCGACTCCAACTTCTCCTACTGGCACTCGGCGACGTTCAACAACGACGGCACGAAGATCCTGTTCAGTGACGAGTGGGGCGGCGGCGGCGCACCGAAGTGCCGCTCGTTCGACAACCCGCAGTGGGGCGCGGACGCGATCTTCACGCTGAACAACGGCCAGATGCAGTTCCAGAGCTACTACAAGATGCTGGCGCCGCAGACGGCGCTGGAGAACTGCGTCGCGCACAACGGCTCGCTGATTCCGGTGCCCGGGCGCGACATCATGGTCCAGTCGTGGTATCAGGGCGGCGTGTCGATGTTCGACTGGACGGACGCGGCGCACCCGAAGGAGATCGCGTACTTCGATCGCGGCCCGGTCGACAGCACGCAGATGGGCAACGCCGGCACGTGGTCGGCGTACTGGTACAACGGCTACATCTACAGCTCCGAGATCGGCCGCGGCCTCGACGTCCTCGAGCTCGCGCCGAGCGGTCTCCTCTCAGCGAACGAGCTGGCGGCCGCGAAGCTCGTGCACTTCGACTACTTCAACACGCAGGATCAGCCGAAGGTCACGTGGCCGGCGAGCTTTGTGGTCGCGCGGGCGTACGTCGATCAGCTCGAGCGCTCGAACGGATTGCCGGCGGCGCGCCTCACGGCCGTGCGGCAGTCGCTCAGTCAGGCCGAGAAGGCGAGCGGCCAGGCGCGGCGCGATGCGTTGACGCAGCTGGCGACGTCGCTGGGCCAGGATGCGTCGATGTCGAGCGATCGGGCGAAAGTGCAGAAGCTCGTGGACGTGGTTACGCAGCTGGAGAACGGCCCCGCCAACGCAACCGGCGGGCGGTAGACACTCCGCTTTTCAAGGGCGGTGGGCGCCGCTGTCGGGCATCCACCGCCCTGCTTCTTCCACTCCACTCACTTCGGCAGGTCGTTGAGCATGTACCGCACGATCCGCCACGTGCCCGCTTCCTTGCGCCAGACCGTCAGATAGCGGCCGACGTTGCGGACCGGCGGACCCTTGGTCTTCGGCAGCTCGATCTCGTCGTAGCGTCCCACGACGATCGCGTGGTCGCCGCTCAGGATGATGTCCTGGTGGCGAAGATTCAGCAGCTGCATGTCGTAGGCGCCCATCTCGTCCGCGAAGAGTTTGCGCGTCGTGTCTTTTCCCACGATGTCGGGCAGCCCCGAGATGTAGATCTTGATCGAGTCCGAGATCGCGCCGAGGGCGGCTGCCGTGTCGCCGCGGAGCCACGCGTGACGGTACTGCTCGTACGCCGTGAGCAGCGCAGTGCTGTCGGCAGCGGTGGTCGCGGGCCGGTTTGTGGTGCAGGCCAGGACGGTCGCCATGGCCAGCAGCGGGGTTAAGCGAAGTGAGATCATGGGATGAAGATGCGCCCGGCGTTCGCCTTCGCAACGCGGGGTTAACAACACGGTGACGCTACCGTCCCAACGCCGAGTCACTCAACTGCGCCCCGACATCACGTTATTCCTGGAGGACTTGCTCATGCGCATCGTA
>DATDEZ010000090.1:0-2667 GCA_036522875.1 Gemmatimonadales bacterium
TGCCGCACGATGAAGCCGACCGCGGCCTGGTTGTCGGTGACCGGATCGGTGTTCGGCATGGCGCAGATCGCCGTGAATCCGCCGACCGCGGCGGCGTGCGCACCGGTCGCGACGGTTTCTTCGTCCTCGTTCCCCGGCTCCCGCAAATGCACGTGCAGATCGATCAGCCCCGGCACGACGACTTTGCCCTTCACGTTGCGGACGTCGGCGCCGTCGGGGGCGGACAGGCCGCGCTTCACGTCGCTGATCTTGCCGTCCTGGATCAGGACGTCGGCCGCTTCATCGAGATCGCGGCTCGGGTCGATGACGTGCCCACCCTGGAGCAGGATTGGCCGCGTCATTCGCTGCCTCCCCCGCGCTTGGCTGCGTCAGCGAGCTCGGCCCGGCCGCCGGCGAGCAGATAGAGCACCGCCATCCGGACCGCGACGCCGTTCGTCACCTGATCGAGGATGATGCTGTGCGGCCCATCGGCCACGCGCGAGTCGATCTCGACGCCGCGGTTCATCGGTCCGGGGTGCATGATCGTGATGTCGCGCGGCGAGCGCTCGAGCCGCTCCGGCGTCACGCCGAACACGCGATAGTACTCGCGCAACGACGGGATGAAGCCTTTCTCCATCCGCTCGAGCTGGAGCCGCAGCACGTTCAGCACGTCCGCCCATTCGATCGCTTCTTCGATCCGGCCGAAGACCTTGACCCCGAGCTCGGCGATCCCGCGCGGCAGCAGCGTCCACGGACCGCAGACCGCGACTTCGGCGCCGAGCTTGGTGAGCCCCCAGATGTTGGAGCGGGCGACGCGCGAGTGCAGCACGTCGCCCACGAGACACACTTTCAGGCCCTGGATCTTGCCGTGCTTGTCGCGAATCGTCAGCAAGTCGAGCAGTGCCTGCGTCGGATGCTCGTGCTTGCCGTCGCCCGCATTGATGACGTTCGACGCGATGCGGTTGCCGAGGAATTCCGCCGCGCCCGAGCTGCCGTGCCGGATCACGACCATGTCGATCCGCATCGCTTCGAGATTTCGGGCGGTATCGACCAGCGTTTCGCCTTTCGAGACCGACGAGCCGCTCGCCGCCACGTTGACGGTATCCGCCGAGAGGCGCTTCTCGGCGAATTCGAACGAAATCCGGGTTCGGGTGGACGCTTCAAAGAAGAGATTGACGATCGTCTTGCCGCGCAGCGCGGGCACTTTCTTGATCGGTCGCTCGGAGACTTCCTTGAACGGTTCGGCGGTGTCGAGAATGAGCCGGATCTGCTCGGGCGTCATGTGCTCGAGTCCCGTGAGGTCCTTGCCCAGCAACGAGGTGGTCATCGGACGAGCTCGACCTGGTCGGCGCCGTCGAGCTCTGTGACCTGCACGTCCACGCGCTCACCGGGACCCGTCTTCACGGCCTTGCCGACGATGTCCGCCTGGATCGGCAATTCCCTGCCGCCGCGATCCACGAGCACGCAGAGCGAAATCCGCTTCGGCCGCCCGAAGTCCGCGAGCTCATCGAGGGCCGCGCGGATCGTGCGACCGGTGTACAGCACGTCGTCGATGATCACGACGTGCGTGTCGGAGAGGTCGCCCGGAATATGGGTTTCGCCGATGACCGGCGTCGGACCGACGGTCTCGAGATCATCGCGATAGAGCGTGATGTCGAGCGAGCCGCAGCGGATCCGCGCGGCACCGCCTTCTTCGTGCTCGATGAGCTTCGCGATGCGCTGGGCGAGCTCGACGCCGCGGCGCTGAATGCCGATGAGCACCAGGTCGTCCGTGCCGGCCAACTCGACGATCTCGACCGCCATACGCTGCAACGCCCGCGACATGGCGCGGGCGTCGAGAAGAGTCGTTCGGCTTTCGGTCTGGGGTCGGGGCATTCTGAAGGGTAGAAGCTACTACGGCGGCGAGGGGCGGCAAAGGGGCGGCGAGGTGAAGCGGCGGCTGGTGAGGCGGCGGCGAGGTAAAGCGGCGGCGTAGTGAGGCGGCGGCGAGATGCTGCGGCGGCGTGTGGAAGCGGCGGCAAAACCATGGCGCGCGCGTACGATTGGTACGCTCCCACTCGAGCCCATGGGTTACTGTGGCACCAATGTCACCTCATAAACGCTTCATTGCCTGGCATGAGTCTCATAAGCTGTGTCTTGCGGTTTACCAGGCTACCGACTCATTCCCCAGACATGAGCTCTATGGATTGACTTCCCAGACACGCCGGGCGGCGTTCTCTGCGCCGGCAAATATCGTTGAAGGTGCGTCACGGAAGGGTCGCAACGAGTTTCGACACTTCCTCGATATCGCATTGGGATCGCTAGGGGAGCTTGAGTACGCGCTCGAGCTAGCTGCAGCGCTAAGCTACCTAAAGGCCGATGTCTACGAAAAGCTCCAGATGCAACACAAGCGCGCCCGGTTCTTCACGTGGAAACTCAAGAACTCGATGCGCTGAATGGCCGCCGCTTTATCACGCCGCCGCCTTATCTCGCCGCCGCTTTATCTGCCGCCGCTTTATCTCGCCGCCGCCTTATCTCGCCGCCGCCTTATCTGCCGCCGCCTTATCTGCCGCCGCCTTATCTGCCGCCGCCTTATCTCGCCGCCGCTTTCAAAACACAGGTGTCAATGGAGCCTTCCCTTCCAGCACACTGTGCACGTTGGCCACCGCAATCGTCGCCATCTTGCGGCGCGTTTCCTCGGTCGCACTG
>DATDEZ010000091.1:0-30381 GCA_036522875.1 Gemmatimonadales bacterium
CGGCCCGCGCCAGGCGCGCAGCCCGTCCCGACGCTCGAGAGCGCGAGCAACGCGGCCCTGGATGCCGCACTCGCGATGGACGGCGCGGACGTCGCGCCGACCGCGGCGCAGGTCGCCGCTTGCGCGCGCGCGCGCGCGCAGGTAGCTCAAGTTTTGGCTCGCTGGACGAGACTCAAAGGTCGTGCACACTAGGGGAGGGGAGATCATGCGTTCTTGCGTCATCGTTCTGACGATCGCACTCATCGCGGCTCCGCTGGCGGCCCAGCGGCCGGGGAACGCCGCCGCTGCCGCGGCGACCGCCGCGGCCGTGGACCGCGATACCACGAAGCCCGCGGCGATTCCCAACGAACAATCGTCCACGACCGATCACACGATCAAGGTCGGCGCGCAGCTCGTGGCGTATCGGGCCACGGCGGCGACGATGCTGCTCAAGAACGAGAAGGATGAAGCCATCGGCTCGCTGTACTACACGGCGTATGTCCGCACCGATGGGGGACGCGATCCGAGCCAGCGGCCCATTGCCTTCATCTATAATGGCGGTCCCGGCTCGGCCTCGGCGTGGCTGCACATGGGCGCGTTCGGCCCGCGCCGTATCGTCACGAGCGACGCGGCGCCAACGCCGCCGCCGCCCTACCAGCTCGTCGACAACCAAAACAGCCTGATCGACGTGACCGACATGGTATTCATCGATCCGATCGGCACGGGATTTTCGAAGCCGGTCGGGAAGGGCGTGGGCAAGGATTTCTGGGGCGTGGACGAAGACGCGAAGGCGCTCGCGCAATTCATCTCGCAATACGTGAGCCGCAACGGCCGCTGGTCCTCGCCGAAGTACCTCATCGGTGAGAGCTACGGCACGACGCGCTCGGCGGTGCTCGGCAATCGGCTGGAGCGCGACGGCATTTCGCTCAACGGCATCGTGCTGATTTCGTCGGTGCTCGACTTCGAGACGCTGCTGTTCGCGCCGGGACACGATCTGTCCTACGAGCTGTATTTGCCGAGTTATGCCGCGACGGCGGCCTATCACAAGGTGATTCCGGCGCCGGCGAACGTCGCCACATTCCTCACCGAAGTGCGACGCTACGCGATGACCGACTATGCCACCGCGCTGGCCGCGGGCGCGACGCTGCCCGTCGACCGCAAAGCGCAGGTCGCTAAACAGCTCGCGGCATACACCGGGTTATCGGAGGATTATCTGCTGAAGTCCGACTTGCGCGTGCCGCTGCGCCAGTTCATGGCGGAGCTGCAGCGCAGCCGCGGCCTCGTGACCGGCCGGCTCGATTCTCGCTTCTCCGGTCCGCTGCTCGACCTGCTCGCCGAGAATGCCCCCGGCGACCCGCAGTCGAACGCGGTGACGGGCGCGTTCACCGCGGCGGCGAACGCGTACCTGCGCGGGGAGCTCAAGTTCGAGACGCAGGAGCGCTACGTCATGGGCGGCGGCAATCAGGGTCAGTGGAACTGGACACGGGACGGGCAGCGCGGCTGGGCGACGGCGACCTACGTCGGTGAAGACCTCGCGCAGGCGCTCGTCGCGAACCCGCACCTGCGGGTCGAAATCGAAAACGGGTACTACGACCTCGCCACGCCGTTTTTCGCGACCGAGTACACCGTCAATCACCTGGAAGGGTTGTCGTCCACCTTGCGCGAGAACATCACGCTCAAGTACTACGACGCCGGGCACATGATGTACCTCTACGAGCCCGCGCTCTCCGAGCTGAAGCAGAACGTCGCGCGCTTCATCACCAACCCGGCGCCGGTGCCGGCGCGGACCGCAGCCGGGGGCTCGAATTGAGCGGATACCGCTCGTCGCGGTAGAAGAGGTCGTGCTCCAGCCGCTGCGATTCCGAATCGCGGCGGCTGGTGTGTTTTGCGGTGTCGGCGACGCCACGGGTCACGAAGTCGATGACGTGCCGCACGACGGTGGCGTCCTGCGTGACGCCGCGGTGGCCGAGTCGCTCCGTCGAGATCAGGCGCGCGTCGGGCCATGCCGCGGCGATCGCCGCTCCATCGCTCCAAGCCACCGTCTCGTCGTGCTTGTCGTGCACGATAAGGAGCGGGGGACGCCGCTCCAGCCGGCGCGCGATGTCGCACACGTGCAGATCGTCCCAGCGGACGCCCAGGCGGCGCTCGCTGCGCGCGCGCATCCGCTCCACGACGTCGGGACGCAGCTCGAGCGCGCGGACGAAAGGCGCGAGCCAGGACGGTGGATCGGCGGCGGGGGCGAGGAAGGCGAGTCGACCGACTTCGAGACCCCACGACAGCGCGAGCGCCGTCCCCGAGCAGCCCATCGAGTGCGCGATCACCGCGTGCGGGGTTCGACCCTCGCCGGCGTGCGCCACGACGGCCAACAAGGCTCGGGCGTAGTCGGGCATCGACGTCAGACCGCGCGCCGACGCGCCGTTGCCTGGCGCGTCGTAGGTGACGACCGCGTAGCCGGCATCGAGCAGCGGCCCGGCGAACGCGGCGAGCCGCGCGCCGCGACTCGCCCACCCGTGGCTGAGATAGACGACCGGCGCCTGCCGCACGTCACCCCAATGCCACGCGACGATGCGGCGGCCCGAGACGGCCAGCGTGAAGCGCCGGCCCGTGGCGAGGAAAGCCCGCGCGGCGGGCGTCAGTGCCCGCCGCGGCGCCGTGAAGAAGAGTCGCTCGGCCAGCGACGCGGCGAGCGCGGGAGAAAGCGGCTGCAAGATCCGGAGGACGGCGCGAAAGAATCTCATGGCGCGGCTCGCTCGAGCAATGCGTCGAACGCGCGGCGGGCGCGGGCGTCGGCCTCCCGGTCACGCATCAGACGACGGTGGAAGTGGAGCGACAGCATGATGCCGTACATGTCCTGCGCGAATTGCTGCGGATCGGCGCCCGCGCGAAACAGGCCCGCGTCCACGCCTTTGCGGAACGAGGTGGCGATCACGTTGATCCAATCGCGCTGCAGCTGGACGAGCCGGTCGCGGACAGGGCCGGGGCGGTCGTCGAGCTCGGTCGTCGCGGCGACGAAGATGCAGCCGCCGGGGAGCGAAACGTCGTTTTCCCACGCAATCCAGCGCTCGAACAGCGCTTTGAGGCGCGGCGCGCCGCGTGGCTCCTGCAGAGCAGGGCGCACGACGATGTCGGAGAAGCGTTGCGCGGCGTGATCGAGCACTTCGATCTGCAGCGATTCTTTGGACTGGAAATGCGCGAAGAGGCCGCTCTTGGAGAGGTCGAGATCGTCGGCGAGAACGCCGATGCTGAGGCCGGTCAGGCCTACCTGACTGGCGAGGCTGGTCGCGTGGTCGAGGATTGCGGTCTTGGTCCGTTCGCCCTTGCTCACGGCGCTAGAATAGCACGAACGTTCGTTTCCGTCAATGCTTGTCTGTAAGTCCTCCAGGGACTATGCCTTTCGCGCCGTACTTCCCGCGCACCTGATCGATGGCCTTCGCGAGACTGCGATCGCGCTCGGTTTCCGTGGCTCCGTCGGCGGGTGACGACGCAAACAGGGGCAGAGGTTCAGGCGGCGAGGCCGGCGCGAGTCCGGTAAGTCGGACCCCGACGAGTCGCGCGGGCACTCGGCGCGTCCTCCGCAGCGCCGCGAGCAGATCGTGCGCGGTCTCGAGAATCACGCGATCCGATACCACCGGCTCTCGGAGCGTGCGTTGCGCCGAGCGCGTCTTGAAATCGAAGTCGCGGAGTTTAACGGCGATCGTTCGCGCCGACAGTCCCTCGCCACGGAGGTCGGCGGCCGCTCGTGTCACGAGCCGCAGCAGCTCGCGCTCGATCTCGGCGTCCTCGTGCAGATCCTTCCCGAATGTCTCATCCCGCGAGAGGCCGCGGTTCACTTCGCGGTGCGCCACCGTTCCTTCGTCGCTTCCGTGCGCGCGGTTCCAGAGCCATGCGGCTTCGCGTTTGCTGAGCCATTGCTCGAGGGCGGGGAGATCGTGGCGCAGGACGTCGGCTACTGTGACCAGGCCGTGGGCGGCGAGCCGAGCCTGGAATTTGGGACCGACGAGCGGGATGTCGGCGAGCGTGCAAGTGCGCAGAAAGGCCTCTTCCGCGCCCGGCTCGACGATCATCACGCCGTTTCCGCCGCTCGACGGCTTGGCGCGATCGACGGCCATCTTCGCGATCAGCTTGTTCGTGCCGCCGCCGATCGACAGCGTGAGTCCCGTGGCGTGGCGAATGCCGTCGCGGATCCGCGCGGCCGTCGCCGCCAGCGGCTCGTGGTGGTAGAGCCCTTCAGTGCCGGTCATATCGAGATACCACTCGTCGACGCTCGCGCCTTCGACCACGGGCGTGAACTGCTGCAGCTCCTTGCGGATTTCGGCGCTCTTCTGCCAGCACTCTTTGAAGGGGACGGGCACGCACACGGCCTCGGGACACAATCGAAGCGCGCGGGCGATCGGCATCGCGGAGCGGACGCCGAACTTGCGGACCTCGTACGATGCGGAGCAGACGACGCCGCGACTCTCGCGCGAGCCGCCGACGATCAGGAGCGTCGCTTTGCCCGCGCCTTCGGGATCGATCGCGCGTGCGACGGCGACGTAAAACGCATCGGCATCGGCGAGGAGGATGCGTCGCATTGGGATAGTTGTATATACAACTGTTGTTGGCCGGACCCGAACATACCCCGAAACCAAAGCCGCGACAAGCCGCCTATCTTCGTCCCGCATGGTCGGCGAAAAACACTACTCGCAGCGCATCGGCTGGCTGCGCGCCGCGGTCCTCGGCGCGAACGACGGTATCGTCTCGATCGCGAGCTTGCTCGTCGGCGTCGCGGCCGCGGAGGCGAGCCGGAACTCCGTGCTCGTCGCGGGCATGGCCGGGCTCGTCGCCGGCGCGATGTCGATGGCCGCGGGCGAGTACGTCTCCGTCAGCTCGCAAGCCGATACCGAAGCCGCCGACCTCGTGCGCGAGCGCCGCGAGCTCCACGAGTCCCCGGAAGCCGAGCTCGAGGAGCTGCGCCGAATCTTCGTGTCGCGGGGTCTCGACGCCGACCTCGCCGCGCGCGTCGCCGAGCAGCTCACGGCCCGGGACGCCCTGGGCGCGCATGCGCGCGAGGAGCTCGGCCTGACCGAAGTGCATGCGGCGCGCCCGATCCAGGCGGCGCTCGCGTCGGCCGCCACGTTCGCGGTGGGCGGCGGCCTGCCGCTGCTCACGTCCGCCGTCGTGCCGACCGGCCGCATCCTCGTCTTCGTGCCGGTGTTCTCGCTCGTATTTCTCGCCGGCCTTGGCGCCGTCTCGGCGCGAGCCGGCGGCTCGAGTCGCAGCCGGGCCGCGTTGCGCGTCACCTTTTGGGGAGCGCTGGCGATGGCGCTGACGGCGCTGGTCGGACGGCTTTTCGGCGCCGTGGTTTGAACCTATTTTGCGCGCCATGGGAAAAGGCACGATAGGCATTCTCACCGGCGGCGGCGACGTCCCGGGTCTCAATCCCGCCATTCGCGCGATCACGATTCGCGCGCTGCGCGACGGCTATCAAGTGATCGGCATTCGCCACGGCTGGGGCGGCCTGGTGGATTATTCGCGCGACAAGGACGCGGACAATTCCGATCAGATCGTCCCTCTGTCGGAAGCAATCGTCAATCGCGCGGGACGGACCGGCGGCACGTTCCTCCATACCTCGCGCACCCGGCCGAGTCATTTGCCGAAAGAGCGCGTCCCGCCCCATCTCGCCGACACGTACACCGAGAAAGTCAACGACGCCACGAAAGACGTGCTCAAGAACCTCGAGCACATCGGCATCGATGTCCTGATCCCGATCGGTGGTGACGACACGCTGAGCTACGGGAAGCGACTGCACGATGAAGGCGTAAACGTCGTGGCCATTCCCAAGACGATGGACAACGACGTCTACGGCACCGATTACTGCATCGGCTTCAGCACCTGTGTGACGCGGACGATCGAGCTCACCCATCGCCTGCGCACGTCGGCCGGCTCACACGAGCGCTTCCTGGTGATCGAAGTCTTCGGCCGCTACGCGGGCTTCACGGCGCTGCTGCCGACCATGGCGGGCGCCGCCGATCGCTGCGTCATCCCGGAGTACCCCGTGGAAGTGGAGCACCTCGCGGAGCTGCTGACGCTCGACCGCAATCGCAATCCCAGTCGCTATTCCGTCGTCCTGATTTCGGAAGGCGCGCGGCTCACGTCGCACGAGGGAATGAGCTTCGAAGGGGAAGAGACGGACATGTTCGGCCACCGCAAGCTCGGCGGCATCGGCGACCGCATCGGCGCGGCGCTCAAAGAGTCCTCGGCAAAGTACAACAAGGGACGGCGTGTCGACGTCGTGAACCAGCGCCTCGGCTACCTGGTGCGCTCCGGCGATCCCGACGCGCTCGACTCGATCGTGCCGATGGCGTTCGGCAACCTCGCGCTCGATCTCGTGGTGCGCAAAGAGTACGGCCGTCTCGTGAGCATTCACCGCGGCTTCTACGACACCGTCCCGCTCTCGTCCGTCACGTCCGAAAAGAAAGTCGTGGACGTCTCCAAGTACTACAACACCGAGCGCCTGCGGCCGATTTACAATTTCGACGGCGCACCGCTGTTCATCATGACGGGAGACGAGCGGAAGAAGCCGCGCTAGCGCGCCCGCGTCACGCGCAGGTTGGCGAAGAGGCCGCCCGAGCCCTCGCCCACCCAGAGTCCCACCGCGCCGCCCCTCCGGTCGCTCAATTCATCGACGACCAGGGCCGGGGTCGTGCCGCCGTTCACGAAGACGCTCACCTTCGGCCGGTCGACCACGACGCGCACGTGGAACCACTTGTCGCCGTCGGGCTCGGGCACCACCGGCGCCTCGTACTTCCCGGGGAACTGCGGCCGCAGCACCTGCCACGGCCAGCGTGGATGCGAGGCATACTGGACGGCGTGGGCGTGTCGCGTCGAGTCGGTGACGCGAAAGTTGAACGGCCGGAAGTAGACGACGTCATGCGTTTGCGCATCGACGACGCGGAAGGCCAGGCCCAGGAAGCTGCCTTGCGAGGGCTGGCTGCGGCCCAGGATGTCCGCCTCGATCACGCCGTTGTGAAACTCGTACCCCTTGAGCCACACGATTCCCGTGCCGGAATCCATGCTGAGCCGAAGAGCACGCACGCCCTGCGTGTCCACGACCGAAGTGGTTCGGCCGGCGACCTGCCAGCGTGGATCCTTGCCTACCGTCGTGACATCGAGCGTTTCTGGGGTCTGCGCCAGGCAGGCGATAAACGCCAGTAGCAGCATGGACAACCTCCCGTTCCCGCGTGTGAAGTGGCAAAATCTGTCATGCTCAACGTGGGTCTCGTAGGATTTGGTTTCGCCGGAAAAGTCTTCCACGCGCCGGTGATTCGCGCCGTGAAGGGATTGCAGCTCACGACCATCGTCCAACGTCATGGGCCGCCGGATCCCAAGTACGCCGATGTCACGTTCGTGCGCAGCGTGGAAGACATGCTGGCCCGGGACATCGACCTCGTCGTCGTCGCGACACCCAACACCTCGCATCATTCCATCGCGAAACAGGCATTGCTCGCCGGCAAGCACGTCGTCGTGGACAAGCCCTTCACGCCCACGCTCGCCGACGCGGAGGACCTGGTGCGCCTGGCGAAGCGACAACGCCGGATCGTGACGGTCTACCAGGATCGGCGCTACACCGGCGACTTCGCGACCGTGCAACAGGTCGTCGCGGAAGGCGCGCTCGGCCGCATCGTCATGTTCGAGTCGCACTTCGACCGGTTCCGGCCCGAGCTCAAGCCCAACGCCTGGCGCGAGCAAGCGCTGCCGGGATCGGGCGTGTGGTTCGACATCGGGCCGCATCTCTTCGATCAGGCGCTGCTGCTCTTCGGCATTCCCGACGCGATCGGCGCGGACATCAGAATCGAGCGGGACGGCGCCGTGGTGGACGATTCGTTCGACGTGACGCTCTACTATCCGGCGGCGCGTGCTGTGCTGCGGGCGTCCATGCTCGCCGTCCCACCGCCCACCGCGCCCACCTGGATCGTGCACGGGACCAAGGGCACGTTCATCAAACACGGAATGGATCCGCAGGAGGCGGCGCTGAAGGATGGGCGTACGCCCGACGAACGCGACTGGGACGTCGAGCCGCCGGAGCTCTACGGCAGGATCATCACGCCTGACGCAACGCGCACAGTTCCGACGCTCCGGTCGAGTTTCGCGCGGTATTATGAAAACGTGCGCGACGCGATGCTCGGCACCGCCGAGCTCGCCGTCTCGCCCGAATGGTCGCTCGATGTGATGCGGGGTCTGGTGCTCGCTGCCGAAAGCAGTCGAACCCGTCGCATACTGCCATGGAGCCGATGAAAAAACCGTCAGTGTACGTTTTGCTGGGCGGTCTCGTCGCCGGCACGTTCGACATCACCTACGCCTGCACCTACTGGTTCCTGAAGCGGGGCGTGCCGCCGCGCCGGGTTCTGCAATCGGTCGCGTCCGGGCTGCTCGGACCGGACGCGAGCTTCCACGGCGGATGGCGCACCGCCATCCTCGGTCTGGGACTTCACTTCTTCATCGCCACCACGATGGCGGTGACGTACTACCTGTTCGCGCGACGCTGGTCGGAGTTGTGGCAGCGGCCGCTGCGCTACGGCCCGCTCTACGGCCTGCTGCTCTACGGCGTGATGAACTACATCGTCGTTCCACTCTCCCGGGCGCTTCCCGGTTCACCGAATACGGTGTGGGTCGCGCTGAGCATTGCGGTGCACGCGTTCTTGATCGGCACACCCTGCGCGCTCTTTGCAAGGCGCGCGATGTTGGCGAAGCAGCCAATCCCGCAGGAGAGAATCCCGGCGGCGGTCTAGTCGATCTAGGGTTGCCGCACCCAGTAGACCGGATGGATCTCCCAGAGGGCGTGGGCCGACGAGTTGCAGCGGCCATGCGAGCCATCGGTGCGGTCGCGATGCTGCGCGCCGCCGCGATGCTCCCCGTCGAAGAATGCCGCGCCGATGAATCGCAGCCGCACCGGCTGCGCGACGTCACCGTTCGCATCCCAGCTCACCTGGCCCTGCAGATCACTGCGTGCCTGCCCGAAGTTGCCGTCGCCGTCCGGGATCTCGGCCACAATGCACGAATCGGTGGGACTGTCGCTGCGCGACGTGAGCTCGATGTGCCAGTCGCCGTCGTCCTCCGCCGTCTTCACTCGCCGCACCCAGCCGAGCACCGAGTACACCTTGAGCTCGCGTCCCGCGCGTGCCGCGCATTTGTACTGCGCCTGACCGGTGAAGGCCGGCAGCGTCCACGTCGTGAGCATGGCGTGGAGGCTGGCGGCTTTGGGCGTGACCGAGGCCAGCGTTTCCGCCGTCTTCTCGGTCCAACGGTAGTGGGGGTCACTACAGGTCTGGCCGTTCAGCCGGCCGTTGCCACAGAAAAGTCCGACGACGACGCAAAGGGAGGCGCGCATGAGAAGAAGCTGCGCGATCCACATCGCCTCGGTTAGGGCGATTTTGCGGGATCGAGGGTAGTTTTGGGGCACCCATGTCCAACCGCCCCTACGTCCTCGATGAGCTGACCTGGAAGACGGTGCGCGACACGCGCTACGAGGTCGCCGTGCTGCCGTGGGGGGCGACCGAAGCGCACAACTATCATCTGCCGTACACGACGGACAACATCCAGGCCGTCGCCGTCGCCGAGCGAGCCGCCGAGCAGGCCTGGCAACGCGGCGCGAAGGTCGTGGTGCTGCCGGTCGTGCCGTTCGGGGTGAATACCGGGCAGCTGGATATCCCGCTCTGCATCAACATGAATCCCAGCACGCAGCTGCTCGTGCTGCGCGACGTCGCGATGTCGCTGGCGGAGCAGGGCATCGCCAAGCTGGTGATCTTCAACGGTCATGGCGCGAACGACTTCCGGCAAATGATTCGCGAGCTGCAGCCCGTGGTCGCGAGCTTTCTCTGCGTGATCAACTGGTACAAGGTTCTGGACCCGAAGGGCTATTTCAGCGACCTCGGCGATCATGCGGGTGAGCTCGAGACGAGCGTGATGCAGCACATCGCCGCCGAACGCGCGGCGCCGCTCTCGGAGGCTGGTGCCGGCGCGGCGCGCAAATTCCGAATTGCCGCGTTGCGCGAGGGCTGGGCCTGGGCCCCGCGCCAGTGGCGACAGGTGACCGACGATACGGGCGTCGGCAATCCCGCGGCGTCGACGCCGGAAAAGGGGAAGCGGTACGTCGATGCCGTCGTCGCTAAGGTCGCGGACTTTTTCGTCGAGCTGGCGAAGGCCGACACGACAAAACTTTACGAGTAGCTACTGTCCCGTCTGCGCCGGCTGCCCGAGCCAGCGCGCAAACCAGGCGGCGACTTCCTTGTAGAAATACCGGCTGTCCTCGCCGCGCAGGATCCAGTGGTTTTCGTCCGGCCAGATGATCAGTCGACTCGGCACTTGCTGGCGCTGGAGCGCCGTCCAGAACTCGAGCGCGTTGTTCATCGGCACGCGGAAGTCGCGCTCGCCCACCGAGACGAGCACCGGCGTGTGCAGGTGCGCCGCGAGCCGCATGGGGCTTTGGGTCCGCCAGAGCGGATGATCTTCCCAGGGCGGTCCGCCGACGTTGCGCTCGCGATCGTAGTTGAAGTCGCTGGTCGCCCACTGGGTTTCGAGATCCCACTCGCCCGCGTGACTCACGAGCGCGCGATAGCGCGTCGTCGTCACCGCCAGCCAGTTGGTGAGATGACCGCCGTAACTGGCTCCGCCCGCGATCTGCCGCGACGCATCGATGAACCGGAAGCGCTTGATCGCCGAGTCGGCCGCCTCGTTGATCTCGTTCGCGGGCCCTTCGAGCGGGTCGAACTGAATGTCTTGCGAGAATTTCTCGCCGTACCCGGTTGACCCCGTGTAATCCGTCATCAGCACGACGTAACCCGGCGCGCCGAGGAGATGAGGATTCCAGCGCACGCCAAAGTTGTCGGTCCACATGTTGGCGGCGCCGCCGTGGATCAAGACGAACAGCGGGTAGCTCTTGGTGGAATCGAAGCCGGGCGGGAGCGCATAGAAGCTGTGAATCCGCTTGCCGCGGCTCGAGGTGAACCAGAACTCCCGCAGCGGCTGCCAGTCGATCTTGGCCGCGCGGTCGGCGCTGAACTTCGTGAGCACCGTCGGGCGGCCGGTCACGGGATCGATCCGGGCGATCTCGGGCGGATTCACGGCGCTTTCCCAGACGGCAACGAGCCGGCCGGCGGTCGCCTGGAGCCCGCCGTAGCTGCCGGCGGTCATCGTGCCGATTTCGTGCTCGCCCCCGCCCGTCACCGGTGCGCGGAACAGGCGCTGGTGTCCGGCGTCCTCGGCCAGGAAAAAGACCGCGCGGTTATCGGGCGCGATGGCGTACGCCCCCACCGAGTGATTCGCCCCGCCCGCGACCAGGCGCGGCGCCGCGCCCGCCTGCGGCCAGGTCCACGCGACGAGCCGCCGGTTGTTGAACGTGTGCTCGTTGGTCGGAGTCACGATCGCGTACAGTGACTTCCCGTCCGCGCTGAAGCGCGGCCCGTCGTAATCGTCCTTGCCCTGCGTCAGCCGCCGCGGCTCGCCACCGCTCGTGCTCACGAGCCACAGCGCTTGCACGACGTCGTTGCGCGTCCACTCGGTGCGATTGGTGGTGGCCGCAAAGACGACTCCGCTCCCGTCGGGCGTCCAGGCAGCGGCGAGGTCTTCGCCCCCGGTGCCGAGCTGACCACCGAACCCCGCGCCTTGAATGAGCGCCGAGCCGGCGAGCAGGTCTTTCGCGGACGCGTTGGGCTCCAGCGATTGCACGAACAGGTGTGGCCGCCGCTCGTCGAGCCAATGATCCCACAGCCGGATCGGCGACGCGTCGAAGACGCGCGCGTTGTACTTGCGCGCCTTGCGCTCGGCGATCGCAGCGCGGTTCGCCGAGTCGGTCGCGGCGCCGGGATAGACCATGCTCACGAACAGGATCGCGCGGCCGTCGGGCCGCCACTGCGGATTGCTCGCGCCGGTCGACAAATTGGTGATGCGCTGCGCCTCGCCGCCGTCGGTCAGGTCGAGCACGTAGATCTGCGACGCGTCGTCGCCCTCGCGCCGGGCGCTGAACGCGATGCGCCGGTTGTCCGGACTCCAATCGACGCCGCTCTCGCCGCCCTTTGTGTTCGTCAGTCGCCGCGGCTCGGCGCTGCCGTCGGCGGGAACGAGCCACAGGTCGGTCACCTGGTCGCCTTCGGTGTACGAAGGCTCGGTCACGCTGAATACGACCCAGCGCCCGTCCGGGCTCAGCGCCGGGGACGACAGGCGCTTCATCAGGAACACGTCTTCGTGCGTGATCGTGTGCCGTTGCTGTGCGACGAGCGGTTGCGTGAGGCCGGCAACCAAGACAAGGACCATCGGTCGAGTGAGTGTCATGGCATGAGAATCTTCCTCGCCGGCGCGACCGGCGCCATTGGCGAACGGCTCGTGCCCCTGCTGCGCTCGGGTGGCCATTCCGTCGTGGGTACCACGCGGAGCCCGAGCAAGGCCGCGAGGCTACGCGCTTCCGGGACCGATGCCGTCGTGTTCGACGCGCTGGATGGTCCCGGCACGTCGATCAGTCGCGAGAGCGAAGGCTTGCGGCTGGCGCGGGCGCGGAAATTCCCGCACGTTAAGGAAGGCGCTGGAGACGCGGAAGTGTCGCGCTGGCTGCCGGAGCTGGCCCGCGATCTTCTATAGTTCGCGTTGTCGCCACCACTTGGGGTACATCCATGCGTCGTTCGCCGTCCATCGTCGTCGCTCTCGTGCTCCTCGCCGCGCTCACCGGTTCCGCCCGTGGCCAGCGTGCCGCGGCGCGTCCCTGGGTGGATCGCTGGTTCGTCACCAGCGACAGCGTACGACTCCATTATTTGAGCGGCGGTCCCCCCACTGCTTCCGGGCCAACGATCGTGTTCGTGCCCGGCTGGACGATGCCGGCCGACATCTGGGAGCAGCAGCTCCGCTACTTCGCGCGGACCACGCGTGTCGTCGCGCTGGACCCGCGTTCCCAGGGCGCATCGCAACGCACCGGCGACGGCGATTACCCCGACCGGCGCGCGCGGGACATTCACGATCTGATCGCGCATCTCAAGGCGCCGCAAGTCGTGCTCGTGGGCTGGTCGATGGGCGTCCCGGAGGTGCTGGAATGCGTCGAGCAGTCCGGGACGCAGGGCATCGCCGGCGTCGTGCTCGTGGACAACTTCGTCTTTGTGCCTCCGCAATTCGCGGTGTTCATGGACACGCTGCTCTACCACGTGCTGCGCGATCGTGCCGTGTTCACCGCGATGTTCGTGAAGAGCATGTATCGCACGCCGCAGGATTCCGCCTACCTCGCTCGCATCACGCGCGCGTCGCTCTCCGTACCGACGACGACCGCATACACGCTCTTGTCGAGCACGTTCGCCAGCGGGCGCCGCGACTGGCGATCGGCGCTGGACAAGCTCGATCGCCCGCTGCTGTTCGTCGGCTCAGCCGCGATGCGGGAAATGTCGGACACGGTGAAGAATCACGTGAAAGACGCGCAGGTCGAGATCTTCGAGAACGCGGGCCACGCGTTGTTCGTGGACGAAGCCGAGCACTTCAACATGGTGCTCGAGAACTTCGTGCGGAAACTGCGCTGACCCTTACAGGCGGAAGAGGTAGCTGAGCTTCACGAAAAACGCGTCGTCCGTGCGCGTGAGGCCGCGAAACCGGAACGCGTCTTCGTCGAGCATGTTGCTGCCGTAGCCCGCGAACAACACGGTGCCGGGCACCGGCTGGTAGCTCAGCAGCGCGTCCACGTGGAAGAGATTGGTGGCGCTCGGCGTGGTCCGCGTCACACCGCCCGGCCCGGCGATCAGAATCGGCGCGTTGGTGCGGGAATCGTCCCGCAGCGAGTCCGTCTTGTCCTGGATGTATTGACCCACCAGCCGTACGAACAGCGGCCGCGAGATCTGATACTCGACCTTCGCCCGCGCGACCCGGCCGACGTTCACCAGACTCCCGTCGGTGCGGCGATTCACCTGCTGCCAGAAGTAGTCGAACGTGTTCCGCAGCCGGTCCGTGGGCCGATAGGACACGTCCACGCTGAGGAGCAGCAAGTCGGCGGACGCCCACTCGAAGAAGTTCTCGTCGTGCCCCTGCAGGAAGAATCCGCCGCCCGAGAAATGCTTCCACTGCGGCGTCCCGATCTGGACGATGTATTCGCCGTTCCCGATCGTGGGCTGGCCGACGAAGGGAATCGTGTCCAGCCCGCCACCCGATTTCGGGACCTCGAGTCGGTAGCTCGCGTACAGCGCCGAGTCGTACCCGAACGACTCCACGAAATAGCCGGCGCCCAGGTTCCAGCCGCCGCGCAGCGTCGCGTTGCCGTTAAAGTGCAGCTTCTGGTCCTGGATGTTGCGGCCGTGCACGAAGTTCTGATACTGCCAGATGCCGTCGACCAGAATGTCCCCGGTGAAGCGCTGCACCAGGCCGCCCGGCTTGCCGTACGCCGTCCAGCTGGGGTCGACGTAGGAATGCACGATGCCGTTCCGTCCGATGAACCCGCTCGCGGTCGTGAACTTGTCGGAGATCCCGGCGAACACGCTGCGCAGGCCCCAGACGCGATGCTGAATCGTGAATTGGCTGACCCAGAGCGGCGCGGTCGTGGTGGTGTTGCCCACGCGGGTGCGGCTGCCGGCGACCTGCAGGGTCAGCCCGTAGATGTCCTTGAACACGAGCCGGCTGTCGACGTCGAGCACGCGATTGTAATCCGAGCCGTCGATCCGGTCGGTGTATGCCATGCCGATGCGCGAGCCGTGTCCCAGGCTGTGCTGCGCGCGCACGATGTTGAACACGGGATTATTGGTGCCGCTCGACGACGCGAATTTCTGATCGACGGCGGAGAGGAAGCCGATGTCGGTGCCGCCCGCCGTGCCGGTGAGCTTCACGGCGGCGACCGGCTGCACGATGCGGCGCGTGTAGATCAGGTTGAGCGGAACCTGGAACAGCTCGCTGCTCTCGAGAAAGAACGGCCGCTTTTCCGCGAAGAACAGTGCCTGGCGCGGGTCGAAGGCGAGCTGTCCGGCATCCGACTCGACCTGCGAAAAGTCGGGCTTCACGGTCCCGTTGAGCGTCAGGTTGTCGGTCAACCCCCAGCGGACGTTCCCGCCGAGCTGCGGGTTGCCCGTGTCGTAGTCGTAGCCGCTCGCGGTCGGCGCGCCGCTCGCTTTGGCGGTCGCTTCAGGATTCAGGTCGACGACCAGGCCGCGATGCATGCCGGACAGGCCGACGAGATTCCCCGATTGGCCGATGAACGTGGCGCTGGCACGAATCGCCGGATACCACGAATCCTCGAAGCCCGAATGCTTGACCTGGCGCACGATGTTGAGCGACCAGTCCTGCGGCTGGCGGGGCTGATAGCGCAAGCTCTTGAACGGAATGCGCACCTCGACTTCATAGCCCCAATCGGTCACGCGCCCCCGCGACTGAAACACAAAGTCGGGGCTCAAGTCCGGCTGCTCGCGACCCACCACGGCGCCGCCGATGAACCCGCTCGCCGTCACGTTTGCCCCTTCGATGAGCGAGCCGTCGCCTTGAACGCCGAGCGGATTGACCGCGAACATCAGGGCCTGTTTGCGGTCGTGGAAGGTGCCGAGCAGGATCTGGATATTGTCGTCGCCGAAGATTTGGTCGCGGTCGGCGAGCGTCGCGGTCGGCCGGCCGTGCAGCTCGAAGGCGCGAATCCCGAAGTAGATGGCGGTGGGCGAATACCAGACCAGCACCTGCGTCGAGTCGACGGCCGGGACGCCGTCGTTCGGGGCGTATTGCGAGAACCCGTTCAGTAGCGCGGCGCGAGCCCACACGGAATCCGAGAGATTGCCGTCGATCACCGCGTCGGCTTCGAAGCGCGGCAGCTGCACGTCCAGATGGCGATCGCGACCGGAATAGATCACCGGCGTATCGGCGGGAATGGCGCAGTGTACCACCAAGCACAAGGTCGGTAGCATCGGCATAATTATGGATGAGCTTCAGCATTCTACCACGACTCGGGAGTTAGGAACGTGTCACAACTGGCACTGACGATTGTTTTGCTCCTGCAGGCCCCCGCGCAGCAGCCGCCGCCCCAGCCGCCGCCACCGCGACGAGAGATTCCCGATCCCGGGGCGATCGCGACCGACCAGCGGGTGACGCCCGCCGGCGTCCAGAGCGTCTTCACCGACCGCGTGGCCGGCGTCCGCTTCGGCGCGAAGCCGGACGAGGTGTGGGTCACGATTCACGGCTCGGCCTATCGGCTCGGCGTGCACGACAACGCGGTGCTGGGAAGCGCGGCGTTCGACGGGCGGGCCGGGGTGCAGGGCATCGTGATGGATCCGGTGACCGGCAGCGTGCTGGTCAGCAGCGTCGGCCGGCTCCCGACGTCCCTGGCCACGAGCCGCACGCCGGGCTCGGACGAGATGTCGCAGACAAAGACCGTCGCGCACGTCACGGCCTACAGCGGCGATAGCGTCGCACCACGCTGGACGTCGCCGGCACTCGGCGGCGACATCATCGGGGCGCTGGCCGTCGCGCGACGCGCGAACGCGAGCGGGCACCGCGTCGTGGTGGTGCCGCTGCCCGCCAATGACGGGCTCGCGGTGCTCGACGCCGACAGCGGATCGCTGCTCAAGACGATCCCGCTCGGCGTGCTGCCGGTGGCGGCGGTGATCAGCGCAGACGGCGCGACGGCCTACGTCACGGTGTTCGGCGGCCGCAAGCCGGCCCGCGGCGAGCGGGCCGCGAAACAATGCTGCGATCCGTTCGCGGAGCTGGTGCGCGTCGACGCCCGCGGCATCGCGCAGCCCGGCAACGTCACCCGCGTCGATCTCGTCTCGGGAGCGATCCGCAAGGTGATTCCGGTGGGCCGCCATCCCGCCGGCCTCGCGTGGGACGAAGCGGGGAACCGGCTCTATGTCGCCAACGGGAATTCCGACGCGATCAGCGTGATCGACACGCGGCGCGACAGCGTGATCCGTACGATCGCGGTCGCGCCCTTCCGCGAGCGCAAGACTGGACTGACGCCGACCGCCGTCGCACTGTCGCCCGATGGGGGGACGCTGTTCGTCACGCTCGGCGCCGCGAACGCGGTGGCGCTCTACGGCCTTCCCGGCGGCAATTTCCGCGGTCTCATTCCGACCGGTTGGTATCCGGCGGCCATCGATGTGAGCGCCGACGGCAGCGCACTCGCGGTCGGCACGCTATTCGGCGTCGGGTCGGGCGTGGGTCGCCGGTCCGGGCTGCATGGGCGGTACGTCCACTCGTACCGCGGCTCGGTCAACGTCATCCCGGTGCCGAGTGACGCGGAGCTGTCGGCGTACACGACGGCGGTCGCGCAGAACAATCGCCTGACGCTGCGCACCGACAGCGGCGCGGCGGCGCCCGCACTCCTCGCGCCGCGGCGCGGCGCGACAGCGCGCGCCGTCCCCGAGCGTCCGGGAGAGCCGTCGCTCATCGACCACGTGGTGTTCATCATCCGCGAGAACCGCACGTTCGATCAGGTGCTGGGCGACATCGGCAAGGGCGAAGCGGACAGCGAATTCACGCAGTACGGGCGCGCGGTCACGCCGAACACGCACGCTCTGGCCGAGCGCTACGTGCTGCTCGATCACTTCTTTGCGTCGGGCGGCAATTCCGCCGATGGCCACAACTGGCTCACGCAAGGACGCGAGACCGAGTATCCGATGTGGCCGCTCTACACGGGCCGCAGCTATCCGTCCGAGGGGATCGACCCGCTGGCGTATTCGTCGGCCGGGTTTGTCTGGGAGGCGGCGCGCGCGCGCGGCAAGACGGTGAGCGTCTTCGGCGAGTACGCGCCATCGCCCGACTGGTACAGCGACACCACGCGGCTCAACATGCTGACGCAATACCGCGACTCGCAGCCGCACAACCGCGCGTTCTTCCGCGCGCGCGTTGCCAAAATCTATACCACGCGGTCGGACATCCCGTCGCTCGATCGCGTGCTCGTGCGGGAGTATCCCGGCTGGACGATGTCGGTGCCGGATATCGTCAAGGCCGACATCATCCTCGATCACCTGCGCGAATGGGAGTCCCGGCACGCGATGCCCAACCTCGTCGTCATCGGTCTGCCGAGTGATCACACGGAAGCGACAAACCCCGGCTGGTGCACGCCCAAGGCATGCAACGCGGACAACGATCTCGCCCTGGGCCAAATCGTCGAAGGGTTGTCGCACAGCTCGTTCTGGAAATCGATGGCGATCTTCGCCGTGGAGGACGATGCGCAGGATGGCGTCGATCATATCGATGGTCACCGCACCGTGGCGCTGCTTGCGAGCCCCTACGCGAGACGCGGGACCATCGATCCGACGTTTTACCACCAGCCCAGCATGCTCAAAACGATCGAGCTCATGCTCGGCCTGACGCCACTCACCTTGTTCGATCTCGTGGCGACCGACATGCGCGCGAGCTTCATCGGTCCCGAGGAGACGCCGAACTTCGAGCCCTACACGGCGATCCAGCCGCAGCAATCGTTATTCGAAGTCAATCAGCGGGTCGGCGCGATCACCGGCCCGCATGCCGCGGAGCGGCGGCAGGCGGCGCTCGCGTCGGCGCGGATGAATTTCCGCGAGCCGGACGAGGCGCCGTCGGAGCGGCTGAACCGGATCCTGTGGCACGACGCGCGCGGCTGGGACCTGCCGTACCCGGCCGTGCAACACTCGGTGTTCTTACCGATGTCGATCGACCTTACCGACGAGGAGCGAGAGAGTCGCGAGCACCGGTAGCGAACACGCCGCGTCAGCGCTGACGCGGCTGCTGTGTAATCACGGGTCCGCTGGCCATCGCGGTCGCGCTGATCGCGATGAGCGCGCCTTCGCGGCTGAGCGACTGAACGCCCAGCACCGTCACGGCCGGCGCGTTGCCGCCGAAGAACGCCGCCCCAGCGTCGCGGATGGTCGCGATGTCGCTGTCGCCGTAATTCACGACATAGATCGTGAGTGTGCTGACGTCTTTGGCGCTCGCGCCGGCGGCGCGCAGCACGGTCGTGAGATTCGCAAACGCCCGTATGGCCTGCGTCCGCAGATCGCGGGCGGCCAGAGTGCCCGCGCTGTCGATTCCGAGCTGCGCAGTCACGTATAACGTTCGACCGACCAGCACGGACTGCGAGCCGAGCGCGGGAGCAGCGACGTCGGGCGGCGACGCGAGCGCGGTCTTGATCTCGGGAGTCGTGGTAGTCCGCGGACCGTTGTAGGGGCCCCGGAACGCCGCTTCCTGCCACCGCAGCGCGTCCTCGCGCCGCTTGCGCTCCGCGGCCTGGTCTTCTCCTTCCCGCCATTTCTTGTAGGCGTTCACCTGATCGCCGGTGAGAAGATGGCGGAGGTTGTTCTCCCAACGGTCCTGGCGATCCTTGAGTCCCTTGCCGATGTCCTGCACCTGCTCGGCGTAGAACTCCGCGGCCGCGCGATCGCCCTGGTCGAGCCGGTCGTTCATTTTGCCGAGCAGGGCGGTGGCGCTGTCGCGCTGGGGCCGCGTCGCGACCATGAACGAGTCGTAGGCGACGGCGTACCGCGTCGCCTGATCATCCGACAGCTTGAGGAGCACGCGTGCGAGCGCGGTGTCCAACGGACCGGCGAGCTCGACCCACGGCAGCTTCGGGGCGTTCGGAGCGTAATGGCCGGCCATGCCGGGAAACGTGCCCTGGGCGAGGGCCGCGGCGGGAAGCAACAGGATCGATGCCAAACCGAGGACACGCATGCTTGCTCCTAGAGGTACATGGGACGCTGACACTATGAACGCGGGATCGGCGCCAGCTTGGCGGGGCGCTTGCCGTGCAGCACGGCACCCCGCACGGGAACGTACTCGAGCGGTGTGCCGCTGCGCGCGCACCGCAGCATCAAGCCGCCCCGACTCATGTCGCCGCGACCGACGAACGTCGCGGGAAAATGCAGGCGCTCACCGAAGACTTCGAGCAGCGGCTCGACGTACTTCTTCGAGGCAACGCTGCCGAGCAGCACGATGGAGTCGTCGGGAGCGGCGCCGCGGAACAACGTGGTGGCGTCGCGCACCAGCGGCTCGCGAAACGCCGGCAGCTCCGCATCGACCGGCACCTCCGCCATCCGGCGCAGATCGTCGACCCGAATCAGGACGTCGACCGGCAGCAGGCCGCGACCGGGCGTGATCACATAGGCGACGCCGAATCGCGTGGCGTAGGCCATCTTTCCGCGGAAATACAGGCTGCTCATGAACGTGAAGACGTCGCCGAGCGGGGCGCCGCGATCAGTGAGCTGCGCAGTGAGCGGGCTCGTGCGGCTCTTGAGCAGCATCTGAGCGCGGGTGCCGCCGCAGTTCGCGGGAGAGAGCAGGAAGATCGTCTTCACCTGTTGCAAGTATAGCGGCTCACAGCGTCATCATCACGGGCGCGTGATCGCTCGTCCCGACGTCCGCCAGCACGCGGCACGCTGTCGCCCGATCGGCGAGCGCCGGCGACACGAGCATGTAATCGAGCCGCCAGCCGATGTTGCGCGCGCGCAGGTTGCGCCAGGGCGCCCACCACGTGAACAGATTCGGATTCTCGGGATCGAATTTCCGTCCCAGGTCCACGAGCTGCTCGCCGAGCAGGCGGTCGAACAGCTGCCGCTCCTCCGGCCGCTGACCGACCGCGTTCGGCTTGCGCTCCTTGGGATGCACGTCCATGTCGGTGCGGGCGATGTTCAAGTCGCCGCAGAGAATCAGCCGCCGGCCCTCGGCCACCAGCTGGTGAGACCAATCGATCATCTTCTGCACGAAGCTGATCTTGGCGGGATAGTCCTTGCCGCCGTTCGGAACGTAGACCGAGGCGATGACGAGATCGCCATGGTCGACCTGCACGATGCGCGACTCCATGTCGAACGGCGGATGACTGAACACGGGATCGACGGCGAACAGATCCTTGCGGACGTGCAACGAGACGCCGGAGTACCCCTTCAGGCAGTGCCAGTAGGCGTGATAGTCCTCCAGCTTGCACTGCGGCGGGACCTGGGCGGCCGTCGCCTTCAGCTCCTGCAGGCAGACGACGTCGGGCCGATCGCGCGCGAGCCACTCGCAGAGCTGCGCCGCGCGGGCGCGGATGCCATTGACGTTCCAGGTGGCGACTTTCACGCCGGATAGCTAACGAAGCGCCTGCCGTCTCAGCCGTTGATGGTGCGCATCGCCGCCTCGGCGTAGCGCGCGCCCGCCGCCGTCCCGACGGCCTCGAGCTGTTCGATCTCGGCGCGCGAGAGTTGCACGTCCACGGCGCCCGCGTTCTCCTCGAGATACGTGCGTCGCTTCGTCCCGGGGATCGGCACGACGTCCTCGCCCTGCGCCAGCAGCCAGGCCAGCGCCAGCTGGCTCGGTGTGCGGCGCTTTTCGCGCGCGAGCTGCTCGACGCGTTGCACCAGATCCAGGTTTTTCTGGAAGTTCTCTCCCTGGAAGCGCGGGTGATTGCGCCGCCAGTCGCCCTCCACGATGTCCTCGGGGCGCTTGATCTGGCCGGTGAGAAAACCGCGGCCGAGCGGGCTGTAGGCGACGAAGCCGATCCCGAGCTCGCGCACGGCGGGAAGAATCTCGTCCTCGACGTCGCGACTCCACAGCGAGTACTCGGTCTGCAGCGCGCTGATGGGGTGCGCGGCATGCGCGCGCCGCACCGTCGGCGCCGCCGCCTCGGAGAGCCCGAGATACCGCACCTTGCCGGCGTGCACGAGGTCCGCCATCGCGCCGACGGTTTCCTCGATCGGGACGGCGCGATCGACGCGGTGCTGGTAGTAGAGATCGATGTGATCGACACCCAGGCGTTTGAGCGAGGCATCGCAGGCCGAGCGCACGTACTCGGGTCGGCCGTTCAGCCCGATGAACTTGCCGTCGGGCGCGCGCACGTTGCCGAACTTGGTCGCGAGCACCACCTGGCGGCGTTTGCCTTTGATCGCTTTGCCGACGAGCACTTCGTTCGTGAACGGGCCGTAGACGTCGGCGGTGTCGAGGAACGTGATGCCGAGGTCCAGCGCGCGGTGAATTGTCGCGATGGACTCCGTGTCGTCGCGCCGGCCGTAGAAATCCGACATGCCCATACAGCCGAGACCCAGGGCCGATACCACGAGGCCCTGGGTCCCGAGTTTCCGTTGCCGCATGGATCAGAATCCTTCGGTGATGCTCAGGCGGACCATCCAGTTCTTCTGCGGCCGGTCGAAGGGATGCACGATGTCCATCTGTCCGATCGCATAGCCGAACAGATTCATCCGCAACGACATGCCGGCCGAGCGCACGAGCTTGCGCGGGCCGTTGCCGAACAACTGCGCGCCCTCGGTCCCCGTCCACGCGACGCCGGCATCGTAGAAGATGCCCGCCTCGACGGGAAGGAAGCCGTAGTACCCGCTGCCGATTCCCAACAGCCCGAACGGCGGGAAGCGGAGCTCGGCGTTGCCGACCAGGACCCTGCTGCCGAGGAGCTGGTCGAAGATCGGGCAGGGGGACGTGGCCGACGGAACGCACTCCTCGCCGTTTCCGAAGCTGCCGATATCGTATCCCCGGACCAGGCTCGGATACCCGATGAAGAGCGGGTACATCCGTTGGTCATCGGCGTCGCGGCCATAGCGGCCGATGTGCAGCACGCGGGCGGCGATGGTGAACGGCCGCACCGGCATGATGTACTTGCGGTAATCGGCGATCGCCGTGATGAACCGCAGATTGCCGAACGTCGGATCGGCCTCCAGCCGCCAGCGCGAACCGAGAATCGGTCCGGTCGCGCCGTAGAAGGAGTTGTCGTGCACCAGTGCGGCCGTCGTCTGGATCATGTTGAGCGCGCCGGGCACCGGCAGGTGCTGTGTGGAGTCGCAGGTGACGTTGCCGAAGGGATCGAAACAGGTGAAGCGGATCTCATGGGCGAACGAGATTTGCTCGAATCCCGCCGACGCCTCGATGCGGTCGGAGCGATTGAAGGGATACGCCACGATGCCGCTGACGTCGCGACTCGTTGTCTTGAGACGCTCCACTTCTTCGACGCAGTTTCCGCTGAGATCGCAGCCGCCACCGAAGCCGCCGATGATGTAGGGGATCTGCTGCGCTCCCACGCTCCAGTTCAGGCGCTTCTTCCGGTTCACATAGGCGACCAGCGCCGCGAAATCGGAAATGCGGCCGTTGACCTGCGCCATCGTCACGAGGTTGTGATCGCCCAGCATGTCGCTCCAGTAGAGCGTGATGCCGCCGCCCACGTACGTCCCGAACCGATCGACGGCCACGGCCAGACTCGGCTGGGAGACGAAGTCGAGCGAGAGTTTGGGGTGGTACGCCTTGACCGCGCTCGCGAGCGACAACGCGTCCGCAGACACGAGACCGGGCGCGGGGTTCTGGATGGTCGCCCCGATCCCCGTGCCGACGCCCGAGCGATCGAGCGGCGGCAGCATCGCCGCCGACTTGGGCAGCGGGGTGACGGGACCGCCCTCGAGTGTGTGGATGTCGTCGATCGCCTGGATGGCGTACCCGCCGCCCGTATAGACGCTAAACACGGCGCGCGGTGTCTTCTGCGCGACGCTCAGGGCCGGGCTGAGCGACGTGATGCCGCTGATGCCGGTGAACACGTTCGTGACCTGCGTGATCGATCCATCGGCCAGCGTCAGCCGGAAGACGTTCGTCAAGCCGCCGGGATCGCTCATGAAGTAGATCTCGCGGCCGTCGCCGCTCCACTGCGGATTGATGTGCTTCGCACCCTCGAGGTGCGGCAGGCGCGTGATCTGCGCGCCGCGGCGCGGCTCCGTGAGCGCCATCTCGTATGGGCCGTACGCGAGCGAATCGAGCGACGTCGTGAACCGATCGGTCACGAACGCGATCTTCTGGCCGTCGGGCGACCACGCCGGTTCGAGATCGGCGTACGGATCGTCCGTCAATCGCTCGAGCTGGCCGCCGTCCAGATCATAGATGAAGAGATCGGTGACGCCGCCAACCTGCGCGCTGAACGCGATCCGCTTGCCGTCGGGCGACCAGGTCGGATTGAAGATCTCGCCGAGCGACGGGAGCTTGATCTCCTTCACGACGTCGCCGTTGCTCCCCTTCACGATGCGCAAGGCGGCCTGGCCCGTGACGACGGCGCCGAACACGAATTGGCTGCCGTCAGCGCTCCACGCGCCCGCGGAGTTGATGAACTGCATGCTCTCGAGGTGGGGGTCGCGCGTGGCGGAGACGAGTTTGCGAATCGTCTTGCCCGTTTCCGCGTCGGCGAGATACATGTCGATCGAGAACAGTCCGGCGTCGGAGAAATACGCCATGCGCTTGCCGTCGGGACTCAACGCCGGCGCGATGTTGTATGCCTGCTCGCGGCTCGAGTTGATGAGCAGCTTGGCACCGGGCGTCGACACCGCGACCTGCCGTGCCTGCTGGTATTGCTGCTTCCCGGTCGGCAGCGTCACGCCGGTGGCGACGGCGACCGGCTGCGCCGCTTCGGTGAGCGCGCGGTGCCAATCGGCCACGAGGCTGTCCACGGGGCGGTGCGTCATCTGCTCCAGCGCGCCCTGCACGTTGCCGGTGCGGCCCGCGGCGCGCAGCGCGGCGCCGACGATGTCGTCGCCGTAGGTGCCGCCGAGATAGGCCCAGAACGATTGACCCCAGCGATAGGGGAAGTAGCGCGGGTCGTCGAGCTGGCGGAAGCTGGGCAGCTTGCCGATGCGCACCGCGTCGCGCATCCACATCGTCGTGTTGGGATCGACGGGGCCCAGCGACACGTACTCGGCCATTCCTTCGATGAACCACAGCGGAACGCGATTCAAGCCGGTCGCCATGTTGCCGCGGCCGACGCCGGTGATGTCGTACTGGAAGGCGTGGGTCAGCTCGTGGCCGATGACGTGGTCCGTTTCGTACAGCGAGGCGCCCATCGGCAGGACGATGCGGCGCTTCAGGCTCTCGGTCACACCGCCGGTCCCTTCACCGGGCTGCTCGCCCAGCACGTTCGTCTGCTCGAAGTCGGGATGATCGGCGTAGAGGATGAGCGGCTGGCGGCCATTCAGCTGATGCCGCAGGATCCCGGAGATCCGCGTGTACCACCGCTCCGCCATACGGCCCGCCTGGGCCGCCATACCTTCTTCTTTGTCGTAGAAGTAGATGTCGAAGTGCTGGGTCTTCAGAACGCGGAAATGAAAGTCTCGGTATTGGACGGCGTTTCGGCCGAAGTTGTATTGCGCTGAGGATCGGGAGGCGGAAAGCAGCAGGGCACCGAGAACCAGCGACGCACGAACGGTGGTATTCATGTTCTAGAATTACCCCCCTTTTCGAACAAGTTGCCTGACTTACGCACGATAGCGCAACGCAAGGCTTGCCGAAATTGTTCTAATCCCCAAGAGAAGGAAGCTACTGCGTCGGGCTTCAGGATGGTGGTCGGCAGACGGCGCGACGGCGACGTTGTTAACGGATGGCGCCGCGTGATGAACATCACGAGGAAACGGGCGGTATCACGGGTTCACCTTCATATATCAGGACCCGTCAATGCCCGCCGTCGTTTCCCCCGTACCAACTCGGCCCCTCGGCTCCACCGGCGAACAGGTTTCCTGCCTCGGCGTCGGTGGTGCCCACCTCGGGAAGAAGGACGTCTCGGAAAAGCTGGCCATTCAGATCGTTCGGACCGCAATCGACGAAGGGATCACCTTCCTCGACAACTCCTGGGACTATCACGACGGCGCGAGCGAAAAGCGCATGGGCAAGGCCTTACGGGGCGGCTACCGCGAGCGCGCGTTCCTGATGACGAAGATCGACGGCCGGTCCGCCAAGGCCGCGACGGAGCAGCTGGACGAGTCACTCAAGCGTCTCAAGGTCGATTACGTCGACCTGGTGCAACATCACGAGATCATCCGCTTCGACGATCCGAATCGGATCTTTCGCAAGGATGGCGCGCACGCGGCGCTTGAGAAAGCGCGGAAGGCAGGGAAGCTCCGCTTCATCGGCTTCACGGGTCACAAGGACCCGCACGTTCATCTCTACATGCTGCAGCAGGCGGAAGAGCACGGTGCGCGGATCGACACCGTCCAAATGCCGCTGAACCTCATGGACACGCACTACCGCAGCTTCGAGAGGCTCGTCCTGCCCGAGCTGGTGCGCCGCGGCATCGGCGTGCTCGGCATGAAGAGCATCGCGCAGGGCGTCATCCTGAAGTCCAAGACGGTAAAGGCGGAGGACTGCCTACGCTACGCGTTGTCGCTGCCGACGTCGGTGGTGATCACGGGCATCGACAGCATGAAGATCTTGAAGCAGGCGCTCACGGTCGCGCGGACGTTCAGTCCGCTGTCGGAATCCGACATGGATGCGCTGCGCAGCCGCACGCGGGATGCCGCCGCACATGGCGACTACGAGCTCTTCAAGACGTCGTCCCTGTTCGACTCGACCGCCGAGCATCCCGAGTGGCTCGGTGAGGAGCCGAAGCAGCTGCAGGGAATGATCTCGGAATGATCAGAACCTGCACCAACCTTCACCAGCCTTCACCACCTCGACCGCCCTCGACCGACCTCTCCCAGCTTCGCCTCACTGCCGGCACGGCGCGTGCGGATCGGTCGGTTTCGGCACGTCCCGCTTCGGGCGCTCCGGCGCGTTCGCGATCTTGAGCGCGCCGTCGTGTACCATCTGCGCGACGCGGGCAAGATCGGGATAGCTGATGTACTGCGGCTCGTCGGTCACCTGGTGATAGTCCAGGTGCTCGCCGCGCGAGAACGCCACTGAGGGAATGCCGTACCGCGCGTAGCTGTAATGATCGGCGCGGCAGTAATACTGCAGCGGATGCCCGGGCGCATCGTAGCGGTAGTCGAACACGAACGGCACCGGCTCGGCGGCATTCGCCGCTTCCAGCATCTCGCCAAACTCGCGGGAGATGCGCTTCGCACCGATCACCTCGAGATAGGTGGGGCTGCCCGCACCGACGCCGTCGTGCGGAAAGTCGGATGCCGTACCGCGTCCCACCATGTCTTCGTCGATTTCGCCCACAATCGAGTCGATCGGCACCGTCGCGTGGTCCGTGTACCAGCGCGACCCCAGCAATCCCGCCTCTTCTCCCGTGTGGCTGACGAACAGGATCGAACGGCGCGGCCGCGGATTCGAGCGCGCGAAGGATTCCGCAATTTCGAGAATCGCGGCCGTTCCCGAGCCGTCGTCGTCGGCGCCGTTGCGGATCGAGTCGGGGCGCGGCGGCCGCAGCGCGCGCAGCGAGTCGAGAATCACGCGGATCTTCGCGTTTTCGGAATCGGTGGCGGGCCGGTTGGGGGAATCCGCGCCCATCGGCCGCACGACGCGATTGAACGCGCGCAGCGAGTCGTGATCCACCGGGTTGTGGTCGAACCCGACGTGATCGTGATGCGCGGTGAGTGAGATGTACTCGCCGCGCAGCGCCGGATCGGAGCCGCGCAGAATCCCGACGACGTTGCGGGCGGTGAAGGGCACCGGTTTGCGCGTGAAGTCGAACATTCCGCTGACCGTCACGGCCGGCGTCGCGCCGGGCGACAGCGTGGCGGGATCGGCGCCGAGAATCGCGGTCGCGGCGCGGCGGGTGAGCCACACCACCGCGATCGCCTGCGGATTGCGGGAGGTGTCGGCAACAGGGCGGCCTTCGCGCACGCGCGCGACCTGCTCGCTGCCCAGCTGCTCGAGCGCGACGATGCCCACGGCTGCCGCTTCGCGGTAGCGGCCCAGCAACGGTCCCAGGCCGCGACGATCCGTGCCCGGAGGCGCGTCGATCACCACGAACTTCCCGGCGACACCGGTGCCCGCCGCGAGGTGCGCGGTGTCCTGCGCCGAGCCGGCGAAGAAGACGGCGGCCTGGTTGAGCGTGCGCGGCGGCGCGGAGGAGCTCGTCGGCATGAAGTCCGTGAACGGTGCGAGCGCGGTGCCGGTGCTCGGCGTGAGCGAGGATTGCGGATCGAGCGCGACGATCCAGAACGGCACCGTCTGGAAATAGGTGCCGTGATCGCCCGCGGGCTCGAGGCCAAGGCGCTTGAACTCGGATGCGACGTAGGCCGACGCCTTGAACGCGCCTTCGCTGCCCGTCTCGCGCCCCATCATCGAGTCGGCGGCGATCAGGAAGAGGCGTTGGCGCAAGTCGGCGGGCGTGATCGCCGCGTGGGTCGCCTGCGCGCTGAGTGGTGCGGCGAGACCGCCGATGAGGACCCAGACCAAAAATCGTTTCATTAGAACGCTCCTCCGCCGCCTCCGCCCCCGCCGCCGCCGGACCCGCCACCGCCGCCGAACCCCGACCCTCCCGAGCTGCGTGGAGAGGAAGCCATCGTGGTCGAGGCGACCGTGGAGAGATGCGACACGCTGCTGGAGAAGTGCGTGACGTTGAAATTCATGACGCTCGGCCCCACGTACCATCGTGGCGGCTCGGTATAGATCCCCTCGAAGGCCCGCGCGAACTGCTTTTCGACGCCGAAGGCCATCGCGAAGGGCAGGAATTTGTCGAACAGCTCCGGGTGACCGATGATCACCCGCTTGAGATTCTCACTCTCGACGCGCCGCAGAAACTCCTCGAAGCCCAGCACCTGCTCGAGCGCCCGCGTTCCGGACTCGGTGCGCGCCGGCATGATCTGCGAGAAGATGAGCAGGATGATGAAGCTGAAGACGCCCGCGATGATGAACGGCACCGGCGTGAGCAGCGTGAGCTTGGAAACGAACATGCCGCCGAGTCCGACGACCATCCCGAGACCCACGGCGCCGCCGGTCCAATTCGTCTTCACTTTGTCGGGGCGGTTCCGATAGTATCCGTTCGCGGTCAGGCGATCGTAGACCGCGTCGCGGATGCCGTCGAGCTTCTTGTAGAACTGGTCCTTCAGCTCGTCGAACGACACGCGGTCGCCGCGGGTGAGAAAAATGCCCGAGTAGAGGGCGGATTCGTGCGGCGTGAGGTCGTTCGGCTCCTTGAGCCGGCGCAGCATGTACGTCGTGCCGCCGCCGAACAGGCCGAAGAGCTTGGGGTTCTGCTGCTCTTCGATCTGGATGTATCCGCGGACCGCGAGATCCACGAGCGTGGCCGTGACGTCACGCATGTCGACAGAATTGTCGACCAGCGTTCCGGCCTCGGCGGGTGTCATGCCCTTGGGCGGCTCGTACTGCACCGCGACCGGACGGACGCGTGGATCGCGGCCGCGCCGCCACCAGCTCCAGAACGCGAACCCGAGTACGATGATCGGAATGAGCAGCGGCCAGTTGCTGCCGATCACGCTCGCGGCCCGCGCCGCGACACTCGGCTCCGTGACGAGACCCTTGTTCCAACCGACGACCGCCGTCAGCCCCTCGTGGAACCCAAGCCCGTGGGTCATCGCGACCCGAACGACGGCTCCCTGAATCTCGACGCTCGCTTCCTGCGCGCGTGAGCGGTACACGCCGGTGTACGCGATCGCGCGCACGCCGCCGGCCCCGGGTGGAAGATCGATCTCGGCGCGCGCGGCGTTGATCGGCACGGCCCATTCGTCGCCCGTCACGTTCCAGTACAGCTCGTCGTGGTCTTCGAAGAAGCGCAGCCCGTTCGTCGCCCGATAGCGCAGCACCAGCGTGCGCTCGGCATCGGCCGCGCCGGGAATCCAGATCTTGTACTTGATGTTGGCGCCTTCGCGGCTCGTCTCGGTGCGCAGCGCGCGTCCCGCGTCGTCCGTGGCGCTTTGCAGCGAGACACCGAGCGTCCAGTTGAGCCCCTGCGGGCTGTGATAGGCAACGGGAATCGTGCGGTAGAGACCGTTCCACGAGCCCACGAAGCGCGCGGTGATCGTCTCGGTGACGTCGAGACTCGCGTCCGTGTTCACGCGGATCTGCGCGTCGAAGCGCTCGATCGAGTACGACTTCTGTTGCGCGCGAAGTCCCGTGGCGGAGAGCGCGAGCAAGAGCAGCACGAGCGGCGCGACCTTCGGGACCGCGCGCTCCGACGGATCGTCGAGGCCGAAGAACTCGCGCGGCGTGAGCCGCATGGCGCCGGCCACGACGCCCGCCGGGAATTGCGCGATCGCCGTGTTGTAGTCGCGCACCACGGCGTTGTAGTAGCGGCGCGCGTTCTGCAGGTGGTCTTCGACGTCCGTGAGTGTCTGCTGGAGCGACGCGTAGCTCGCGGCGGCTTTCAGCTCCGGATAGGCCTCCGCCACCGCGACGACGCGCTGCAGCGCATTGCCCAGCGGATCTTCTTCTCGCGCCCGCGTCTCGGGCCCGGCCGTGCTCGCCTGAACTGCGCGCCCGCGCGCCGCAACGAGCGCCTCGAGAGTGCTGCGCTCATAGCCCGCGTGGCCCTGGACGACCGCGACGATGTTCGGAATCAGGTCGTGGCGGCGTTTGAGCTGCACGTCGATGTCGGCCCAGGCATTGTCGCCGAGCTGCCGGAGCCGCGTGAGACGATTGAACGTGTAGACGGCCCACCCGGCGACCAGCAGGCCGATGATTCCGAGCAAACCCATGGGGCCCTACGCTAGCTCGGCAAAGGAGCGAACGCGAGGATGCGGTGTGAGCGACTCGTCCGGTTCTGCGCCACTGCGCGTGGCCAGCGCCGTGCGCATGCCGGCCGCGCGCGCGGCGTCCAGCTCG
>DATDEZ010000092.1:0-12658 GCA_036522875.1 Gemmatimonadales bacterium
ACGTTCACGAGAATCAACGTGACGGCCGAGCCCAGCACCGCCGGAACGATCAGCATCGGGAGTATCGTGAGGATCGCGTAGGGCGCGAACAGCACGCCGCCCTTGAACACCACGCCGTAGGCCGTGAGGATCGGGATGATCATGAGCGCGACCATCCATGAGGAGTGCAGCAGCGTTTCGCCGAGCTTCGCCAGATACAGTCGCAGCCAGTCGACCGGCGCCGAGACGAGCAGATCGAGGTCTTTGGCCAGAAAAAAGCTCGAGAGCGCGGTAATGACGTTCGAGAGAATCAGAATGGAGATGAACGACAGCAGGATGAGGCCGAGCATCTTGCCGGGGATGAGCGGTCCGAGCTCCTGGACGGCGTGCAGCGCTTTCAGGATCCGGTACAGCACCGTGAAGACGAAAGCCCAGAACGCTCCGGCGACCAGGAGCAGGACGATGAGCTTCCCGCGCCCGCCGCTGTTGCGTTCCTCGCGGATTCGCTGCAACGCGGTGCGCCATTTGGGTTGCAGCACGTGCAGCAACGACGGCTGCTTCACGTGCCCGCCCCGAGCACCTCGACCAGCTCGCGCACCTGCGCGCCACCGGTGAGTTTGAGAAACAGCTCTTCGAGCGACGCGTCGCCGGCCTGGTGCTGGCGCCGCACGTCGCTCACGGTGCCCGCCGCGATGATCTTGCCGTGCTGGATGATCGCGATCTGGTCGCACATCGCTTCCGCGATCTCGAGCGTGTGCGTGCTCATCAGCACCGTGCCGCCGCGCTCGACGAACTGCCGGAAAATGTCCTTGAGCAGTCGCGCCGCCTTGGGATCGAGGCCCACCATCGGCTCGTCCACCACGATGCATTCGGGGCGGTGAATCAGCGCGCTCGAGATGATCAGCTTCTGCCGCATGCCGTGGCTGTACGCCTCGACCAGCTCGTCCTGCCAGCTCGTCAACTCGAACACCTCGAGCAGCTCGGCAATGCGGCGATCGACGACCTCGCCCTCTTGTCCGTACAGCCCCGCGACGAACCGCAAAAACTCGGCGCCGGTGAGCTTGTCGTAGACGAAGGGGCGATCGGGAATGAAGCCGAGGCGCATCTTTGCACCCAGCGGATTCACATGCACGTCGTCGCCGCCGAGCAGCACGCGACCCTGCGTGGGGCGCAGAATACCGGCGATCATCCGCAGCGTCGTCGTCTTGCCGGCGCCGTTGGGGCCGAGACAGCCGTAGAGCACGCCGCGTGGAACGTGGAGGCTGATGTCGTCCACTGCGACAAAGCTGCCGTAAAGCTTGGTGAGATTCTCCAACCGGATCATAGGACCTCGAGCGTGAGCCGGCCGATTATCGGCACCAGCTCGATCTGCCGCGCGAGCCCGTCGATCGCGACGGGCACGCGCGCGGCATCCGCGGGCAACTGGTCGAACGTCGGATCCACCGGGACCCAGTCACCCAAATAGACCTGTGCCCACGCGTGGTAGTAGAAACGGCCGTTCACGTACAGCAGTCCCGATATCGTGCGCGCCGGCAGGCCAGCCGACCGCGCCAGCGCGACGAACAACGTCGCGCTCTCATTGCAGTCGCCGCGGCGCTGTTCCAGCACCCGCACGGCGCTCGGAACGCCCTCCTCGTCGGCCGGCGCGCGCCGCACGGTGCGGTGGACCCAATGCGCCAGCAGCGCTGCCGCGGCCGCGGGCTCGCGCTCGGCGCCGATGATCTGCCGCGCCTGCGCCGCGATGCGCGGGTCGCGACTCTGGATCAATGGCTCGGGGACGAGCCAACGGGCGAGCGCCGTGTCGTGCGACGGCAGCCGATACGACGCGGCGTGCGCGTCGAGCGCGCCGGGCTGGATGATGTCGAGCGTGTCGCCGTTGCTCCACCGGAGCCGGAGCCGGGGCCGCGGCGGCGGCGGCGGCGTTTCGCGAACACCCGCCGCCAGCATCGTCACGGGGACGATCTCGCCGGGCGCCGGATCGGCGCTGGCGCGCGCCAGACGCAGCGTGTCGCGATGCTTGAAGTTCTCGTACACGATCTCGAACGCCGACCGCTCGCTGCTGAGCCCCGCCGTCTCGGACAGCACGATCCGGCCCTGCGCGTCGATCCAGCTGCTCGTGGGGACTCCGCTCGCGTCATGGTCGATGCGAAAGGCGCGGACGGTATCGAAGTGCTCGGGCACCCAGGTCATCGTCGTCGAATCGAGATCGGCGCTGTCCGGCACGACGAGCGTCGATTCGGCCGCGACCTGGACCGTCACGTCGCGCGTCGTGATGAGCAGGGGATCGAACAGGCGCGCCGTGTACGAGCGCCCGGAACGCAGCTCGCCGCCGAACGCGAGCCGGAGCGGCAGCAGACTCGGCAGCGTGATCGGGCCGCGCAGCGGGATTCGCGTCATCTGCGAGTCACCGTCCACGACGATGGCGATCGACAGGACCGTGTCGCCCAGCACGCGGCCATGCGCTTCGAACCGGCCGAGATCGCCGTCGAACTTCGTCTCGACACTTTCGAGCCGGAGCGCGCGCGACACCATGGCGGTGCTGCGCACCGTCGTGCGGCCGAGTTTTCCGAGCGCGGGCACTTGCAGCACCTGCACCATCTCGACGCGGATGGAGTTCGTCAGCGTGTCGATGGTCGTCGAGGAATAGCCGACCTGCTGGCTGCCGGCGTCCAGCCGGTAGAACATCGCGCCTGGTGGAACGGCAAGCGCGGCGGCGGCCAGCCGAGCGCCGGTCGGACGGAAGACCTCGCGCTTCACCAGCCAGCCGAGTGAGAGGATCCAGGCGGCGAGAATCGCGAGGCCCCAGGATTTGCGTGTCATGAGGCGGCGCGCTGGAGCGCGACCTCGAACAGCTGCTGATCCTCGGTGCGCTCGACCACGAACGAGACGTCGGCGGGGAACTGCGCGCTCCCTTGATGCGCGTGCAGGACGGTCGCCATGATCTCGGCGGAATCCTCGAGCGTGAGATTGCCGGCGCCGGTGCCGAGCGGCGGCGCGCTGACGTGGGCGAACTCCCACTCCTGCGCCTGATGGAGCGTCGACAGCCAGGCGCGGGCGACGTTGCCGCGCGTCACCGGCTCTGTCTCACTGCGGATCACGGCGTGAATCACGAACTCGGCCGGCAAGTCGCCGCCTGCCGCGGTCACGACGGCGGCGCCGACCGCGAGCTCTCGGCTCAAGCGAATGCGAGTCTGGAATTCCTGCCCGCCCACGATCTCGAGACGGCGCAGCGCGGCGGCGGTGGGATCGAGGCGAGTCGTGGCGGGGCGAACGAGGGCGTCAGCGGCGAACGACGCGAGGTCGTCCACGACGACGCGAATCATCTCCCTCCCCCGGAAATTTCCCGGGAACGGCGGTACATCGCGGTGGCCTCATCGGGCCGGTTCAATCGGTCGAGCACCTTGCCGATGCCATAGAGGGCCTTCGGATTCACAGGCTGGAGCTCCACGGCTCGCTCGTAAGCCGCGAGCGCGCCGGTCAAATCATCCATGTGGTTCAACGCTTCGCCGAGATAATACCAGGCCGGCGCGCGCCCCGGCTCGAGCTCGACGGCGCGCTTCAGCTGATCCGTTCCTTCGCGCCACATGCCGCGACGCGTCAGCACGATGCCGAGGTTGAACAGCGCTTCGACGTTCGCGGGATCGTTCCGGAGGACGCGCTGGAGGTCGCGCTGCGCCGCGGCGTACCGCACGGTCGCGCCGAGGACCGCCGCGCGGTTGAGCAGCAGGGCCGCGTTGTCGGGATCGGTTTCGAGTGCGCGATCGAGCTCGATCAGCGCACCCTCGCGGTCGCCGCGCGCGTCGAGAATCAACGCCAGGTTGTTGCGGGCCTTCACGTGATTCGGATCCTTGGCAAGCAGGTCGCGATACGAAGTCGCCGCACGCTCCATCTCACCGCGCTCGGTGGCTTCGCGAGCTGAGATGTACAGCGGGTCGTCGGCCGACGTGCTGGTCGGCGCGGCCGCCGGTGCGGGAGGAGGCGGAGGTTCCGGAGGAGCCGGTGGTGGCGACGACTCGGCGTCGTCGAGCTTCGACGTCACGGCCGGAGTGGCCAACGGCTGCGCGACGCGAATCGGCGGCGGCTGGTCGTCGCGCGCGACGTCTCGCGGTGAGGCGATCGCCGCCGTTTCCGTCAGCGACTCGGCCTCCTCGATGAGCTCGGCCGCCACTCGGGCCCGCTCCTGCGAGGTCTGCCAGCGCCGCTCGCGCTTGTTCCGGTCCTTGGGGCTCATCATGGGGGAGCTAACATGGGAAATCGAAACAAGGGCGGCAATAGGCGGCATAGGGAGGCAACGGTCGCCTCTGCCGCCCATTGCCGCCCATTGCCGCCATTGCCGCCCATTGCCGCCCATTGCCGCCCGTTGTCGGAGAGTTGACCAAAACGCCATAACCTGGCTAGCCTCCGGGTCTATGCCCGGCGACGCCCTCATCGTTCGTGGTGCCCGCGAACACAACCTCAAAAACATCGATGTCGAGCTTCCCCGAAACGCTCTCGTCGTAATCACGGGACTCTCCGGGTCGGGGAAATCCTCCCTGGCGTTCGACACGATTTATGCCGAGGGTCAGCGCCGCTACGTCGAATCGCTGTCGGCATACGCGCGCCAGTTCCTCGGCCTGATGGACAAGCCCGACGTCGATGCGATCGAGGGCCTGTCGCCCGCCATTTCGATCGAACAGAAGACCGCCGGCGCCAATCCGAGGTCCACGGTCGGCACCATCACCGAGATCTACGACTACCTCCGGCTGCTGTGGGCGCGCACCGGTACGCCGCATTGCCCGAACGACGGCACCCCGGTCGAGCGACAATCGGCATCGCAGATCACCGACCTGGTGCTCGAGTGGCCAGAGGGGACGAAGATCGAAGTGCTGGCGCCCCTGGTGCGCGGACGGAAAGGCGAGTTCCGCGACGTGTTCGAGGCCATGCGCAAGCAGGGATTCGTTCGCGCGCGCATCAACGGTGAGACGTACGACCTGTCCGACCTCCCCAAGCTGAACAAGCGGCAGAATCACGAGATCGCGGTCATCGTCGACCGGCTCGTGGTACGCGCCGCCGACCGCGGCCGGCTCGCCGACTCGATCGAAACCGCTCTCAAGGCGGCCGACGGCGTCGTCGAGGTCGTGCGCCAGACCGGAAGTCCGCGCTCTCGGATGTTCTCGGAGCGCTACGCCTGCCCAAAATGCGGGCTGTCACTGCCGGAGCTCGAGCCACGCCAGTTCTCGTTCAACTCACCGTACGGGGCCTGTGCCGAATGCTCGGGGCTCGGCACGCGCCGCGAAGTCAACGCCGACCTCGTGCTCGGCGATCAGAGCCTGTCGATTCTCGAGGGTGTCGTCCTGCCCTGGGGTGAGCCGAGCGGCTACCTCAAAAAGGTCGTGCTGCCGGCGCTGGCGAAGGCGTACAAGTTCGACCCGAACTCGGCATGGCGGGACCTCTCGCCGTCGGTGCAGAAGATCCTGCTCAAGGGCGCGCCGGGAAAGACGATCACCTATCAATACGACAGTGAGCGCTGGCACGGCTCCTACGACTCCGGCTGGAAGGGCGTGCTCCATCACGTCGAGAAGCGTTATCGCGAAACCGCGTCCGACGCGGTGCGCGAGCAGCTCGAGCAGTACATGGTCGAGCAGGCGTGTCCGGCGTGCGGCGGCCGGCGCCTCAAGCCGGAAAGCCAGTCGGTGCTCGTCGCGGGCAAGAGCATCGGCGAGATCGTCGCGCTGCCGGTGCGCGAAGCGCTCGACTTCTTCTCGAAGCTTCCGCTGCGCGGAGCCGGCCGTCCCGGTCTCGATCCGGAAATCGCCAAGCCGATCCTGAAGGAGGTCACGGACCGCCTCCGGTTTCTCGTCGACGTCGGACTCGATTACCTGACGCTCGATCGCTCGGCGGCGACGTTGTCGGGCGGTGAGGCGCAGCGCATCCGCTTGGCGACGCAGATCGGCAGCCGCCTCGTCGGCGTGTTGTACATCCTCGATGAGCCGTCCATCGGCCTGCACCAGCGCGACAACGCGCGACTGCTCGCCACGCTCAAGGAGCTGCGCGACCTCGGCAATACGGTGCTCGTCGTCGAGCACGACGAAGAGACGATGCGCGCCGCCGACTACGTCGTGGACCTGGGGCCGCGCGCGGGACGCCATGGCGGCGAGGTCGTCGCCGCGGGTCCACTCAGCGACGTCGTGCGCCATCGCGAGTCGCTGACCGCACGCTACCTGCGCGGTGAGCTGCGCATTCCGGTCCCGCCGCGGCGTCGCATCGCGACGGCCGATCGAATGCTGCGAGTGGCCGGCGCGCGCCAGCACAACCTCAAGGACCTCACGGTCGAAATCCCGCTCGGTCTCTTTGTCGCCGTGACGGGCGTGTCGGGATCGGGCAAGTCGACCCTCGTCACCGACATTCTCTACCAGGCCCTGGCCCGGCATTTCTATCGCGCCAAGGTGGTGCCGGGCGCGCACGAGCGCATCGAGGGACTCGACCACGTCGACAAGGTCATCGACATCGATCAGAGCCCGATCGGCAGGACGCCGCGCTCGAACCCCGCGACGTACACGGGCCTGTTCACGCCGATTCGCGAGCTGTTCACCTACCTGCCCGAATCGAAGCTGCGCGGCTACGGACCCGGTCGGTTCTCGTTCAACGTGAAGGGCGGGCGCTGCGAGGCGTGTCAGGGTGACGGGCTCGTCAAAGTGGAGATGCACTTCCTCCCCGACGTCTACGTCCCGTGCGAGGTCTGCAAAGGCCGGCGCTACAACCGCGAGACGCTCGAGGTGCGATATAAAGGAAAGTCGATCGCCGACGTGCTCGACCTCACGGTCGCCGACGCGCTCGACTTCTTCGAGCATCAGCCTCGTATCAGGACGAAACTCGAACTGCTCAACGACGTAGGACTCGGATACATCCATCTCGGACAGTCGGCAACAACGCTTTCGGGCGGCGAGGCGCAGCGCGTCAAGCTGGCCACGGAGCTCGCCAAGCGCGATACCGGCCGGACGCTCTACATCCTCGATGAACCGACGACCGGATTGCACTTCGAGGATGTGCGGCTGCTGTTGGAGGTCCTCCACCGGCTCGTGGACAAAGGGAATACGGTCGTCGTCATCGAGCACAATCTGGATGTCGTGAAGACCGCGGACTGGGTCATCGATCTGGGCCCGGAAGGCGGCGAGCTGGGCGGACGGATCGTCGCTGAGGGGCCGCCCGAGCGCGTGGCCCAGTCGAAGGCGTCGCATACGGGCGACTTCCTGCGCAAGGTGTTGCAGGCAGGGGACTAAACGATAGGTTGGACCAAGCACGGAGCCTGGAGAATCGATGCCGCCTGAAGGGGTCGCGTTTCTATTTACGATTTCGATTATCGGCGGGATCGTTCTACTCTTTCCCGTCGTTCGTGCCCTGTCGGAGCGCATTCGTGGCCGCGCCGACGCGGGCACACGCGAAGAGATCCAGATGCTGCGCGAGGACCTGCTCGCCGAGCTGCAGCAGGCGCGCCGGGAGATCGGCGACCTGAGCGAGCGGATCGACTTCACCGAGCGGTTGCTCGCAAAGAAGAACCCCTCGTGAGTGGTCCCGAAGCCGTTGTGGCGTTCATGTTCTTCGGGGGCACGTTCTGGGTGTTGCGTCCCATCGGGGCGGCGCTCGCGAAACGCATTTCCGGTGAGCATCGCAAAGGGGCGCTCGACCCGGCCGAGCGCGACGAGATCTTGAGCGAGCTGCACGCGGTCCGGCAAGAAGTCGCGGAGCTGGCCGAGCGCATGGACTTCGCGGAGCGACTGCTGGCGAAGCCGAAAGGCGGCTGATGGAAGACATCCTGGCGTTGTTCATTCCGATCGTCGCCGTGGGCGGCTTCTTCGCCTGGATGATTGCGCTGTCCCCGGTGGGGAAGGCGTATGCCGAGCGGTTGCGCGGCGGAAAAGGGGCTGCGCAGGACGGCGTGAGCCCCGAAGAGCACGGCGAGCTGCTCGAAAGTGTGGAGCAATTGCGCCGAGAGGTGGCGGAACTGGCGGAGCGAGTAGATTTTACCGAACGACTGCTCGGCCAGCGCAACGCCGAGCAGTTGGGAAAGCCGAGGAGCTAGTGTTACCTGCTGAAACGGCCGTAGCTGGCGAGGCGTAGGAGAGTCATCGTGTTACTGCAGACGCCGCCACCGATGCTGCCGTTCGATCCCAATCAGATCATTCCGCTGGTGGGGGCGATCGGCGGGATGGTCGTGACCGGCGTGGTGTTCTACTCCTTCTTCAAGTCGGAGATTGCGAAAGCGTTGGGCGAGCGGATTCGCGGGCGTCGGAAGCACGTGGAGTTGGACAGCGATCCGGGCCATGTCGCCGATCTGGAGCAACGCGTTGCGGATATGCAGGGTCAATTGAACGAGATGGCCGAGCGTCTGGACTTTGCGGAGCGGCTGCTTGCGAGCAAGCGCGAGCGCTTATTGCCAGGAGCATAGAGACCCATGGGGATCATCGATCGTCTGTCCACGCTGATCCGGTCGAATATCAACGATCTGATCTCGCGCGCCGAGAACCCGCAGAAGGTTCTCGAGCAGCTCATCATCGACATGCGCAATCAGCTGGCGAAAGCCAAGCAGCAGGTTGCCGCCGCGATCGCCGATGAGAAGCGGCTGTCCGCCCAGGCTGAGCAGGAAAAGAAGCTTTCGGAAGACTGGGAGAAGCGCGCCGTGCTCGCCGTGCAGGAAGGCCGCGACGACCTCGCCAAGCAGGCGCTGCTGCGCTACAACGAGCACGTGCAGAACGCGGTGCAGCTCCAGGACACGTGGGCCAAGCACCGCGAAGAGACCGACAAGCTCAAGGCGTCGCTCCGGCAGCTCAACGACAAGATCGAAGAAGCCAAACGCAAGAAGAACATCCTGATCGCGCGCCAAAAGCGGGCTGAGGCGCACAAGCGCATTCAGGAGACGATGGGCTCGATCTCCGACAAGAGCGCCTTCGAGACGTTCGAGCGGATGGCCGAGCAGATCGAGCACGAGGAGCGCAAGCTCATCGCCGCCGCCGAAGTCAACGAAGATCTCTCCGGCGACTCGCTGGTGAAGCAGTTCCAGGGCCTCGAGGTGAAGGCCGACGCCGATCAGCAGCTCCTGGCATTGAAGCGCAAGATGGGATTGCTGCCCTCCGGCGGCAGCCCGGAGCAGGCGCGCGCGCTCGGCAAGGGCGCGAAGGAAGCCGAGCTGCTCGAGGATGACGACGCGGAGCAAAAGAGCTGAGCGGACCTGAGCCGTCGCCTTCTCATGGATTGTCGAGCGCCACGTTCGTGGCGCTCTTTGTTGCGGCCCTCGTCGTGTGGTTCCTGCTCAAAGTCGTCGACGTCCTGCTGCTGCTCTTCCTCGCGATTCTGCTCGCCGTCTACCTCTCGGCCGTCACCGATTGGCTCGAGCGTCGCTTCGGGACACGGCGCTGGGCCGGTCTGACGGTCACGATCATCGCCACAGTCGCCGCCGTCGTCGGCGTCGGCGTCCTGCTGGCTCCGCCGGTGGTGGAGCAGACCCGCGCCCTGATGAGCGGATTGCCGCAAACCCTGACCAACATCCAAAACGTGTTGGCGCACTGGGCGAGCCAGTACCCCGTGCTGGATCAAACCGATCTGGCCAATCCATCGTCCGGCGTTCTCTCGGGACTCGTCACCGACGCCATCGGCTTCCTGAGCGGCTCGATCCTCGGCTACGTCCGCGGCGGTGGGAAGATCTTCATCGAAGGGGCGAGCGTGCTGGTGATGGCGCTGTATCTCGCGCGCCAGCCCGCCCTGTACCGCGACGGCCTGATCTCGCTGTTCTCGCCGCATCATCGCCAGATCGCGCGGAACGTGTTCGACGACGCCTCCGCGACGCTGCGCGCCTGGGTCGTCGGCCAGCTGATCGCCATGTCGCTGCTCGCGCTGCTCACGGCGCTGGGCCTCTGGATTCTGGGCGTCCCCTATTGGCTCGCGTTCGGCATCTTCACCGGTCTCGTGGCGATCGTGCCGTTCTTCGGCTCGCTCTTTTCGACGATTCTCCCCGCGCTGTTCATGGTCGCCTCGGGCGACTGGGTGAAGGTCTTGCTGGTCCTGCTGCTCGGTGTCCTGGTGCACGTCGTCGAAGCCAACGTCATCGTGCCGCGCATCATGCAGAGCAAAGTCGAGCTCCCACCGGTGCTCACGATCGCCGGCGTCCTGGTGATGGGCACACTGCTGAGCGCGATCGGGCTGATCGTGGCGGTGCCGGTGCTCTGCGTGGTGATGGTCTTGATCCGTCACATTTTGCACGGAGAGATCTACGGCGAGCCGGGCCGATTCAAACCGGCGGTGCTGCGGCCCACCGAGCCATGGACCGGGGTCGAACGCCGCAGAGCCGTGAGCGCGACGCAATGACTCAATCGCAGCACCGTTTCCTGATCATCGCCGACGGCGACTTCGGGCCGCTGACGTCGAAGACCGCCAACTCGTGCATTCGCTATTTCCCCGACCGCATCGTCGCGGTGCTCGATCGCCAACAGGCCGGCAAGACGGCCCAGGACGTGTTGGGGTTCGGCGGCAAGATCCCCGTTGTCGGCGATTTCGAAGCGGGAGTCAAAGGCGCCACCGCCGTCTTGATCGGGATCGCGCCCGCGGGCGGGCGCTTGCCGGATGAGTGGAAAGCGTGGCTTCGCTCTGCAATAAACAAGAAGCTCGAGATCTGGAGCGGGCTGCACACGTTCATCGGCGACGATCCCGAGCTTGGCCCCCTCGCCGCCGCGCGCGGCGTTCGCATCCTCGACGCGCGCCGCCCGCCGCCGAATCTGCCGATCGCCGACGGCCGCGCCGCCGAAGTCGATGCGCTGGTCATCCTCGCGGTGGGATCCGACTGCAACGTCGGCAAGATGACGGCGCAGCTCCAGTTGCGCGACGAGCTGGTGAAGCGCGGCCATCGCACGAGCTTCGTCGCGACGGGACAGACGGGAATCTTCATCGAAGGATGGGGCATCGCCGTCGATGCGGTCGTGGCCGACTTCATCGCCGGCGCCGCCGAGCAGATCACGATTCAGGGGGCCAAGGATCACGACATCGTGCTCGTCGAAGGACAGGGGAGCCTCATCCATCCCGGATACTCCGGCGTGACGCTCGGCCTGCTGCACGGCTCCTGCCCCGACGCGCTGATTCTCTGTCACCAGGCGACGCGCGATTACATCGGTGATTACCACGGCCGAGAGCCGTGGGTGAAGATTCCGTCGTACACCGAGATGATCGAGATCTACGAGCGCGCGGCCCATCCGGTCCATCCCACGAAGGTGATCGGGATCTGTCTCAACACGTACGACATGACGGAGCGCGCCGCGCGCGAGGCGATCGCGAAGGCAGCGGACGAGACCGGCCTGCCGGCCACCGATCCGGTGCGATTCGACTCGGCCGTGCTCGTCGACGCGATTATCGGAGCACGCGCGACGATTTGATCCCGCCGGCGGCGAAATGATGCCGCAGGTCCTCCTCCCCATCGCTATCGTGCCGCCATGCGATTCCTGCATTGCGTACACGCTGAATACGCGCTGGTCCTTCCGCGGCTTTCCCGAACGCGACTCGGCCTTTCGCTGCTCTCACTCGCCTGCGCGCTGATCTGGCTGAGCCGGCGCGGCTTCGATGCGACGACCGTTGCCCTCCAGGCTGGTGCGCTCGCTTCCGTAATCGGCGCCGGCGGAATGGCCGCGAGTCGGCGCGATCGCGCGACGCTGACGATCGCGCTGGCGCATCCGACGACTCCGCTGGCGATCGCGCTCGGCCGCTGGCTCGCGGTCTCCGTGCCGGCAGTGCTGCTCGTGATCTCGTGTGAGCTCGCCACCGGATGGCACGCCGGCCTCATGCTCGCCGGCATTGCGGCCGCCGCGGCGGTGGGCGGCTGCACGCTCGCCGCCGTGCTCGTGGCCGGCCGGACCGCCGCCGCGGCCCTCTTCCTCTTTATGGCGGTCGCCGGCGCGGTCGCGCCCGAACGCCTGGTTGATCTTGCTCATCCCGGGCTCGTGCGCCTCGCGGCGGCGAGTGCGCTCGAGCTTGGGCCGGCGCTCTGGCATTATCGCGACATTCAGGCCGGGGACGCGGGCGCCGTTCTGCATGCCCTCGCATGGTCGGGACTCGGCGTGCTCGTGTCGGGCATGGCGATCAACGGACGGCGGGCGGGCCTTCGGCGATGACGGAATACGCACTCACACTCTGCGACGTCGCGGGACGCCGTGTCGCTGGGGTCTCGCTCGCGCTCCTCCCCGGTGAGATCACCGGCGTCGTCGGGCCGGCCGGGGCGGGGAAGAGCACACTCCTGCAGTTGGTCGCCGGCTGCGTGCGGCCGCTGGTCGGCGAGGTGCGGGTGTTCGGACTGCCGTTGCGTGATGCCGCGGCACGTCGGCTCGTCGGCTACGCGCCGGACAGCCGGCTGTTCCCTCCCGTGCTCACCGTGCGCGAAATTCTCATGTACTACGCGCGGCTGCATTGGCAACCGCGCGCATTGCAGGGACCGCGGGGCCTGGTTCGCGAAGCGCTCGAGCTGGCGGGGCTTGGCGCCGTGGCGGACAGCCAGGTCGAGGCGTTGGGGCGTGCCGACATCCATCGCCTCAACCTCGCGCAGGCCGTGCTCGGCGGCCGCCGCGTGCTGTTGCTCGACGAGATCTTTTCAGGACTCGATGCCATCGCCCGGCGCGATCTCCGCGGCCGCATTGCGCGGTTGGCTGCGGACGGGGTGGCCATCTTG
>DATDEZ010000093.1:0-27894 GCA_036522875.1 Gemmatimonadales bacterium
TCGAACCGCATCTCGGCCAAAACCCGCTCGATGCCGAGCGAGATGCCGACCGAGGAGATGAACTCCGACACGACGACGTCCGCGCCGTAGCGGCGGCAAATCTGCCGGAACGGCGCTTCCGAGACCCCCGCCATGGGGGCCAGGAAGAGCGGAAAGTCGTGCGCGACCCGATACGGGAAGTTCATGCGCTGGAACGTAATAGCGCGTTGCGCGGCGAGCAACCAAGTTTTACCTTTCGCGCCGCAATGCGCCTGCGCGAATTCTTCTCCGAAGACGCCATCTCGCTCGAGCTCGAGAGCACGTCCAAGGACACCGTGCTCAAGGAGCTGGTCGGTCTTCTCAAACTCGACGAGAAGGCCCAAGGCTTGTTGTTCAAGATGCTGAAGCGGCGCGAGACACTCGGCTCGACCGGCATCGGGCAGCACATCGCCATCCCGCACTGTCGTTCGCTCGTGGTTTCCCGGCTCCGCTGTGCCTTCGGCCGCATGATGAAGGGCGTGGACTTCAAGGCGATCGATGACCAGCCGGTCAATTACTTCTTCTTGATCGTCGCCCCACCACTCGAGGTCTCGAACCAATATCTGCCCGTGCTCGGCAAAATTGCGCAGTTCGCGAAAGAGGGCGACGTACCAGGGCGCCTGTCGAAGCTCAAGACTCCCGCCGAGTTTTTGCAGCTCCTGGAAGAAAAGAACATCTAGCGCGCGCTGTCGCGCGCCACCTGCAGGGCTTCGCGTCCCAACTGAAACGTGCTGTCGACCGCGACCGCGGCCTCCAACTGCCGGATCGCGGGCTGCCAGAGCTTTGCGCTCATGTAGAATCGCGCCAGATCATAGCGTGGCCCCGTGAGGTTCGGCGCGAACGTGATCGACGCGAGTAACAGACGCTCCCCTTCGGCGTACCGGCCGGCAGCAAATTCATCCTTTCCTTCGAGCCACAGCGTGCGGTAGGAACGCGGCGCCTCACGCCTGAGCGCCTGATAGTGGGTCTCGTCGTCGTGCCAGGCCGGGGCGCGCGCGATGCTCCGGGCGGCGCCGGCGACCACCGCGATTGCGACGAGCGCATTCCGCAACTGCGGCGACCGCAACGCCAGCGCCGCGCTCGCCAGCGCGAACACCGCGCCGAAAGAAGGCAGATACAACGTCCGCTCGGCGATCAGGAACTCACTCGGCATGACGACGTTGGCGACCGGCGAGATCGTGACGACGATCCAGATCAGCCCGATCGCGATGCCGGGAATCGAGCGGCGCGTGCGCCACGCGAGCACTGCGAGCGCCGCCCAGACGAGCAGTCCGGCGACGTGCCATGCGGTGAAGCCCGTGGAGACCGCGAGCTCGCCGGGCGAGTAGTCAGCCGAGAGATGCGCGGGGAAAACAAACAGCCTCCACCACTGCAGCGATAACGGGACCATAGCCCAGGTGCGCTGCACGAAACTCAAATGTTCGAGGCCGACCGCCAATCCGCCGCCGTAGAAGGTGCGGATGCCCACCATCCCATGGAGGATGAAGTAGACGAGAATGGGGAGAGTGGCCGCGATGATGGGCCGCCATGCCGCGCGCATGGACGAGCGGCGCGCCAGGGACACGAGCGCAACTGCCGGGGGCAGCGTGACCGCGATCTCCTTCGACGCGATCGCCAGCGTGCCCCCCAGCGCGACGCCGATCAGCCAACGTCCTCGCTGTTCGGCGCGAACCGCGCACACGAGCGCGAGCGCGTAACCCGCTGCCGCCATCAGCTCGGCGCGTCCGACAACGTTGGCCACCGCTTCGACGTGTACTGGATGGACGGCAAACAAGAGCCCGACGATCAGACCGACCGCCGGCCCGGCGAGGTCGCACGCGAGCAGCGCGAAGAGGGATGCCGCGACGGCGGCCCAGAGGGCGTTGATGGCGTGAAACCAGTGCGGGCTCGACGACACGCGGTAGTCGAGTGCCCATGACGCCATCACGGCGGGCCGCCACATCACGCCGCCGAACGACGCCGGCCAGTACGGTTCTTCTAGGACCGCGGCGGCGGATGGCGGATGCTCCAGGACTTGGCGGTTGGCGATGACCCACTGGTCGTCGGCGACGAACTCGTTGCGGATTGCGGGAGCCGCGATTGCGAAGGCGAGGAGTCCAGCGGCGAGCGCAACCTGCCATGCGCGCATCGCGAGACGTGCCGACCTGCCGCCGAGCGTCGTTTCCGCTACTCCCACTCGATCGTCGCCGGGGGTTTCGAGCTGACGTCGTACGCGACGCGATTGACGCCGCGCACCTCGTTGATGATCCGGTTCGAGATGCGCCCGAGGACGTCGTGCGGGAACGGGAACCAGTCCGCCGTCATGCCGTCGCGGCTGGTGACTGCGCGCAGCGCCACGACGTTGTCGTAGGTCCGGCCGTCACCCATGACGCCCACCGATTTGACGGGAAGCAGCACGGCGAACGCCTGCCAGATCTGGTCGTACAGACCCGCGGCGCGGATCTCCTCGAGATAGATGGCGTCCACTTTCCGCAGGAGATCGAGCCGAGCTTCATTGACGGAGCCGAGCACGCGAATCGCGAGCCCCGGGCCCGGGAACGGATGGCGGCCGACGATCTCGTCGGGCAGTCCCAGCTCGCGGCCCACCTGCCGCACCTCGTCCTTGAAGAGCTCGCGCAGCGGCTCGATCAGCTTCCAGGGAAGATCAGGACGCAGCCCGCCCACGTTGTGATGCGTCTTGATCGTCTGCGAGGGACCGCCCTTCGCGGACGACGACTCGATCACGTCGGGATAGAGCGTTCCCTGCACCAGAAAGCCGACGTTGCCTTCGATGTGCCGAGCGGCGTCCTCGAATACGTCGATGAACGTGTGTCCGATGCGCCGCCGCTTCTCCTCGGGGTCCTCGACGTCCTTCAGCTCCTTCAGGAACCGGTGCGTGGCGTCCACGACGCGCAAATCCATGCCCAGATGGGCTCGGAACGTGTGCTCGACCTGTTCGCGCTCACCTTTGCGCAGCAAGCCATGATCGACGAAGACGCAGGTCAGCCGGTTGCCGATCGCCCGATGGACCAGCGCCGCGGCGACCGCGGAGTCGACGCCGCCGGACAGACCGCAGATCGCCCGCCCCTCCGTGCCCACGAGCGCGCGAATCCGGCCGATCTCCTGATCGATGAAGTGGCCGGGGGTCCAGTCGGGCGTACAGCCGCAGATGTCGAACAGGAAGTTGTGCAGGATCTCGCCGCCGCGTGGTGTGTGCGCGACTTCGGGATGAAACAGCACGCCGTAGACCGGCTTGGTGTCGTGCCGCATCCCGGCCACCGGCGCGTTGGCGCTCGTCGCGGTCACGCGGAAGTGCGGCGGCGCCGTATCGATGCGGTCCCCGTGGCTCGCCCACACGATGACCGACTCGCCGGTCGTGAAGCCGGCGAACAGCGCCTTGTTCTCCTGAATCGTCACGTCCGCGCGGCCGTACTCGCGCGCGCTCGCGGGCGTCGCCTTTCCACCCGAGAGATGCGCGATCAGCTGCATGCCGTAGCAGATCCCCAGCACCGGTGTGCCCAGATCGAGGATTGCTGGGTCGACCGTCGGGGCGCCCGCCTCGAACACCGAATTCGGCCCGCCCGACAGAATGACGCCGCGCGGATCGAACCGCTTCACGAACGCGACGTCCTTGCCCCGCTCCGCGGGATGGATCTCGCAGTAGACGCTCGCCTCACGAATGCGGCGCGCGATGAGTTGCGTGAACTGCGAGCCGCAATCGAGGATGAGGATCCGATTCACGCCTTGTACCATGTCGTCGGTTCAGCCGTTTCGCCGCGGAACAGGTCGTCGAGCGTCTCACGCTGCCGCGCCACGTAATAGCGGTCGCCGTCGACCACGACCTCGGGAGGGCGCGGCCGTTGATTGTAGGTCGAGCTCATCACGAAGCCGTACGCGCCCGTGCCGAGCACCGCGAGGACGTCGCCGGGCCCTCCCACGACCATCTTGCGATCGAGCGCCAGGAAGTCGCCCGTTTCGCAGATCGGACCGACCACGTTGACGGTTTCCTCGGGCCGGTTGCCGTTCCGCAGCGGGATGATCTCGTGATGGGCGTTGTAATGGCTCGGCCGCACGAAGTCCGACATGCCGGCGTCGACGATGACGTACTCTTTGCCCCCCGCGTGTTTTCGATAGAGGACGCGAGTGAGCAGGACGCCGGCGTTCGCGACGAGATAGCGGCCGGGCTCGCACAAGAGTCCCAGCCCTGCGGCGGCCACGGCCGGCACCACCGCATCGGCAAAGGCCTTCGGCGTCGGCGCCTTCTCGTTATGATAGCGGACGCCGAGCCCTCCCCCGACGTCGAGCGCTTCGAGCGTGTTGATGCCGGACGCGCGGATCGCGCTCACGAGCTCGATGAGCTTGACCGTCCCGCGATGGTATGGCGTGACGTCGTGAATCTGCGAGCCGATGTGCATCGCGAGCCCGCGCAGGATGAGCCGCGGCTGGGCGGCGATGCGGCGGGCCACGCGCACCACTTCGTCGAAGGGGATGCCGAACTTGGCGGTCTTGTCGCCGGTCTTCATGTACAGATGCGTGTCGATCGCGACGTCCGGATTCACGCGGATGCCGACACGCGCCGGCAGCTTGAGGTCGTTGGCGACCGCGATGATGGTGTCGAGCTCGCTCGTCGATTCGACGTTGATGAAGCCGACGCCCGCGCGAATCGCCTCACCGATCTCCGCCGGCGTCTTGCCGACGCCGGAAAATACGATCCCGTCAGGATCGAACTTGGCCAGCAGACAGCGGCGCAACTCCCCAACCGACACGATATCCGCGCCCGCGCCGAGCTTTTGCAGCACGCGCAGGACGCCGAGGTTGCCGTTGGCTTTGACGGAGTAGCAGATGCGATGCTTGATGCCGTGCAGCGCGTCGTCGAGCGCGTTGTACTGCGCGCGAATCAGATGACTGCTGTAGACGTACGCCGGCGTGCCGATGCGATCCGCGATTGCCTGGAGCAATCCCGGATCGAACCCTAGTACGCCTGTGCCCACACGGCCTCCGCGACGCTGGGCGCGCCGCACCACATGCAGGTCTTGGGCACTTCCGGGCTGCGAAATTCGGGGTCCGGCAGCACGCGCACAGTGGCGTTCGTCTGCTCTTTGATTTCCGCCTCGCAGGTCGCGGCGCCGCAGAAGCCCGCGTAGACAAATCCGCCGCTCCCCTTCATGAACTCGAGGAACTGCGCCTTGGTCGCTCCCCGCAGCGAATTCTTCTCTCGGCGCTCCTTCGCCGCCGTGAACAGGGAGCTCTGAATTTCATCGAGCGCCTTGGTGACCGCCGCCGTCAGTCCCTGCAACGCCACCGGTCCCTTCCCTCCAGTCCTCCGAGCGAGCACGACCTGCCCGCTCGCCAAGTCCCGTGGCCCGATCTCGAGCCGCACGGGAACACCGAGCGCCTCCCATTCGAAATACTTGGCCCCGGGCTTCAGGTTGTCGCGCACATCGAACTCGACCCGAACGCCAAGCTTCTCGAGGTCGGCCTTCACCTGAAACCCGACACCCGACACCTTCTCTCGCTCCTCGTCGGTCTTCCAGATCGGCACAATCACGACCTGCACAGGCGCGAGCCGGGGCGGCGCGATCAGGCCATTGTCGTCCGAGTGCGCCATGATCAGGCCGCCGATCAGACGAGTGCTGACGCCCCAGGAAGTGTTCCACACGAACTCGAGCCCGCCGGCAGCGGTCTGGTACTGGACGCCGAATGCCTTGGCGAAATTCTGGCCGAGATTGTGAGACGTGCCCGCCTGGAGCGCTTTGTTGTCCTGCATCAGCGCTTCGATCGCGTAGGTGCGGAGCGCACCGGCGAACTTCTCGCTCTCGGTTTTCACCCCCGTGATCACCGGCATCGCCATCCATTCCTCGACGAACTTCCGATAGACGCCGTCGAGAATCGTCCGGGCTTCCTGCTCGGCACCCGCTTCATCCGCGTGCGCGGTGTGTCCTTCCTGCCAGAGAAACTCCGTGGTGCGCAGAAACAACCGGGTGCGTAGCTCCCAGCGGACCACGTTGGCCCACTGGTTCATCAGGAGCGGCAGATCGCGGTAGCTCTGGATCCACTTGGCGAACATCGCGTAAATGATCGTCTCCGAGGTCGGCCGGACGACGAGTGGCTCCTCGAGCGCGGACGTCGGATCCACCGCGATGGCGTCCTTGCCCTGCTTGCCCGTCGCGCGCAGCCGCGTGTGCGTGACGAGTGCCACCTCCTTGGCGAACCCCTCGACGTGCTCCGCCTCCTTGGCGAGGAAGCTCATCGGGATGAACAGGGGGAAGTACGCGTTCTTGTGTCCCGTGGCCTTGATCAGGTCGTCCAGCGCGCGCTGCATCAGCTCCCAGATGCGGTAGCCGTGGGGGCGAATGACCATGCAGCCGCGCACCGGCGAGTAATCCGCTAGTTGCGCCTGCATGATGACGTCGCCGTACCACTCGCTGAAGTCCTTGGCGCGTGGCGTAATCCGTTGTGCTTTCGCGTTCGGTGCTTGAGCCATCAGTCGAAATATCCGTTCAGAACCTGCTGAATGGGGACTTTGGACTCCGAGCTGGTCCGCAGGTCCCGTACGACCACCATATCCGCGGCCCGCTCTTCCGGACCGATGATCACCGCGCGCGCGGCGCCGCGCACCGACGCGAGCTCGAGCTGCTTGCGCACGCCCGTATGCCGGAGTCCGTACTCGACGGAGATGCCCCGGTCGCGCAGCGCGTGCGCCATCTGCAGCATCACGGGCACATCATCCGCCCCGACCGCTATCAAAAAGGCGCCGAGTTCGATCGACGCCTTCGGTGCCGCGCCGCGCTCCTTGAGGAGCTCACCCAGTACAACATCGCCCATACCGAACCCCAGCGCGGGCAGGTCGAGCAGCGCGTCGTAACGCCCGCCGCCGCAGATCGCGCGCAGCGTCTTCTGCGCGTCGAACAGCTCGAACACGATGCCGGTGTAGTAGGCCAGGCCCCGCACGATGGTGAGGTCGACCGAGACGAACTCGCCCAGCCCCATCGCCTGCAGAGCGCGCACGGCTTGGCTCAAAGGCTCGGCCGCCTCGCCGGCGGCCGCGAGCGCATCGTCCCCGCGCAGGGCCGCGACGTCGAAGACGGCTCCCGCCTCCCGGCTGCCGAATCCCGCCTCCTTCATCATCTCTTCGAGGACGTTCTTCGGGACACGCTCACTGCGGTCGATGACGCCAAACGCGGCCGGCAGCTGACCCTCGGTAAGGCCCCGGCCGAGCAGGATGCTGCGGATGACCCGGCGATCGGAGACGCGCAATTTCACGTCGCTCGGACCCAGGCCGAACGCCCGCATGATGTCGATCGCCGCGGACATCAGCTCCGCGTCGGCCAGCGGGGAGGCCTCGCCGATGATGTCCATGTTGAGCTGAAAGTGCTCGCGCAGCCGCCCGCGCTGCTGCCGCTCGTAGCGGAACAGCTGGGGAATCGAAAACCAGCGGATCGGCTTCTTGAGCGCCTGCACGCGCGCTGCGACCATCCGTGCGAGCGTGGGCGTCATCTCGGGCCGTAGCGCGACCTCACGGTCGCCCTTGTCACGAAATGCATACAGCTGCTGGACGATCTCGTCGCCGCTCTTCTTGGTGTACATGTCGAGCGCTTCCAGCGGCGGACCGTCGTACTCCTCGAAGCCGTAGCGCGCGGCGACGGCGCGCCAGGTCGCGAAGATGTGATTGCGGAGAGTCAGGTCTTCAGGGTAGAAATCGCGAAAGCCTGGGAGGGCTTTTCCTTGCATCGCAACAACTTAACCGACCGGCGCGAAGCCGGGCAAGCGTGCCATCGCGTCGCCGACGGTGTGGAATGATCCCGTAACGAGTACCGTTGCCGCGCCGTCCTGAATGTCGTGCAGTGCCCGCTCGAAGTCCGGCTCGAACGGAATCGCGCGTCCATCGAAATCCGCCACCGACCACCGCTGCATCACCGGAATCGACGGCGGAACGGTCAAGACGATGCCGTCGGTGACTGGGGTGAGCACGTCCAGCATGCCCTTCCAATTCTTGTCATTGCGGATGCCGACGAGCGCGTGCAAAGGTCGACGGATCGGCGGTTGGGCGGTCTGGATCGCGTCCGCGACCACTGCCATCCCGTCGGGGTTGTGCGCAACGTCGAAAATCCACTTTCCCCGCGTCTCGAACCGGCCGGGGATGTAGGCGGTGGCAAAACTCGCCGGCAGCTGCTTCCCGGCCGGCCCGAACGGCTTGGGCAACGCGTTCAGGACTGCGTGGGCGACCAGCGCATTGGCCACCTGGTGCCGGCCCCGCAGACCCAGGCGTGTGTCTTTGCGCGGGTTGAGGCTCGTGTCGACCGTGATGACGGGCTCCGCTCCGCGCCGCTTCGCCTCCTTTACGAGCTCGGCCCTGATTTCGGGATCGGCTTCGCCCGTGATGAACGGCACGTTGGGCTTGGCGATCCCCGCTTTCTCGCGGGCGATCCCCTTCAAGTCGTGCCCGAGGTAGTCGGCGTGTTCGAGCGCAATCTTTGTGACGGCCGTGACGAGCGGCGTGAGCACGTTGGTCGCATCCAGGCGGCCGCCCAGGCCGACTTCAATCACCGCGATGTCGGCGCCACGTGCGGCGAGGTCGGCGAAGGCGATCGCGGTCGTGGCCTCGAAGAAGCTGGCATTCAGCCGGTCGATATGCGGGCGCAGCTGGGCGGTCCACTCGGTGAACGCCGCTTCGGTGATGGGCACGTCGTCGACCATGATCCGCTCGACGGGCGAGATCAGGTGTGGCGACGTGTACAGGCCGACGCGCCACCCTTGCGAGCGCAGCTCGTTGGCCACGAAGGCGCAGGTTGATCCCTTTCCGTTCGTGCCACCGATGTGAATCGTGGGAAAATGGCGCTCGGGGTGCCCCAGCGCGTCGAGCAGCCCCTCAGTCGGGCCAAGGCTCCATTTGATACGACCGGCTTGTCGGGCGAAGAGGAACTGGCAGGCGTCTTCGAAGGTCAGTCGGCGGCCTCAGCCGGCCAGGCGCCGGTCATGTGTCGCAGCAGCTGAGCGGCCGTGTCGCGCAATTCGCCGCGGGCCACGACCGAATCGATCATCCCATGATCCAGCAGGAACTCCGCCGTCTGGAAGCCTTCGGGCAGATCCTGACCGATGGTCTGCTTGATCACGCGCGGTCCGGCGAATCCGATCACCGCGCCGGGCTCGGCGAGAATGACGTCGCCCTGCATCGCATAGGACGCCGACACGCCGCCCGTCGTCGGGTTGGTGAGAATCGACATGAACGGGACGCTCGCGGTCTGCAGCTCCGCGATCACGACCGACGTCTTGGCCATCTGCATGAGCGAGAGCACGCCTTCCTGCATGCGCGCGCCGCCCGAGGCCGAAAGGAGGATCAACGGCGTTCGCTTGTCGATCGCGTGGCGGGTCAGGCGGGCGATCTTCTCCCCCACGACGGAGCCCATCGATCCACCCATGAACGCGAAATCCATTACGCCGAGACTGACCGACATGCCGTGCAGCCGGGCGTACCCGGTCCGGATGGCGTCCAGTGGGCCGGCTTTCTTCACGGCAGCCTGCACGCGTTCGGCGTAGTTCTCGAATTTGAGCGGATCGGCGGACTTCAGGGCGGGAAACAGCTCGTGCCACGAACCTTCATCGACCAGCAGGTCGATGTATTCCTGCGCGCTGATGCGGCGATGATGGCCGCAATTGGGGCAAACATTGAGCGCGCGAACGAAGCGTTCGCGGATATCGACGTGGCCGCATTGATCACACTTCTCCCAAGCGTCGGCCGGGATCTCGAGCTTGACTCGCTCTGAAGTGCGCGGCTTGCGTTCCTTTTTGAACCAGGCCATTCGTGCCATAGAGTGACGAAGCGCACAATTTGGGACCGGGGCCCGAGCAACGCCAGCCCCAAGGAGCTAAGTCATTGTCCCAACTCGCCATAACCAGACTGCCGAGATTCCCACGCCACTCGAAGCGCAATACCGACGCCAATGAAGCAGGCGAGCAGGAACGAGCCGCCGTAGGAGAAGAACGGCAGCGGAATGCCGGTAATCGGCATGAGGTTGATCGTCATGCCCACGTTTTCGACGATGTGGGTGAACAGCAGCCCAGCGATGCCGAACACGCAGAGGCTCGAGAATGGGTCTGTCGCGCGTCGCGCCACTCGTAGCAAGCTCAGGAGGAGCCACCCGAAGAGCGCCAAGGCGACCAATACGCCGACGAAGCCGAGCTCTTCACCGACCACCGAGAAGATGAAGTCGGTGTGCTGGGCAGGAAGAAAGGCCAGCCGCTTCTGCGTGCCCTCGGTGAACCCCTTCCCAAGGAGTCCGCCCGACCCTACAGCCACCTTGGATTGAATGACGTGCCAACCCGCGGCTCGCGGATCGACGTCGGGGTTCAGGAAGGCGAGGAGGCGGTTCTGCTGGTACGGCGCGAGGCGGTTCCAGAACGGGAGTGCCAGCACGCCGCCCAGGACGTTGAGCACCATGATGGCGATGCCTTCCCACACATAGGGGCGCCACCAGAGCAGGAGGCCGGCGAGTATGGCGATCCATACGCCCCAGGCCACGGTCGAGAACGCGAGCACGAGGCCGATGACCGGCGAGGCGGCCAGCACGAGCAGTGATGGCTTCGTACCGGCCCAGAACAGCATGAAGAACAGGATCGCCACGAAGACGATCGCGCTGCCCAGATCGGGCTGCTTGAGCACGAGCAGACACGGGAATCCCGCGATGAGTCCCGGCACGATCAGGTCGCGCAGCGTGCTCGGTGGTTCGCGGAGCGCGGCCAGCCAACGCGCCAGCATCAGGATGACGGCGAGCTTTCCCAGCTCCGCCGGCTGCCCGACGCGGTGCCCGGCGAACGCGATCCAAGACTTGGAGCCGGCCGCGGTCCCGGCGCCGGTGCCAAAGATCAGCGTGAAGGCGAGTAGCACGACGGCAATCCCGTAGACGAACGGCGTCGCCCACTCGAGCATGCGTGGCGACGTGCGGAATGTCATCCACGCGATGATGAGGCCGAGCCCCAGCCATACGACCTGACGCTCCCAGATGGTGGCGACGAAGGTCGGTACATCGGTTTGCCCCGCGGAGTACAGCGTCGCGAGGCCGTACAGCGCCAGCGCGCCGACCGAGAGCAGCAGGCCTTTATCGAGTTGGCGGGCGCGTGACAGCACTGTCCGGCTTGGAACGTGGGGGGGGCTTCGGCAGCGTGGGACGCACATCGGGCAGCTGCAGCTGCACCGACGATTCGGGCAAGGTGACGGGCACCTGGAACGGCTCGGGCGCGGAATCGTTCGGCACGGTGACTTTCAGCGTGGACGCGCGCTGCTCGTCGATACCGAGGTAGTGGGCGATCGTGCGCGTGACGAGCGGCGCGACGTAGGGACCCTCGCGGGCGAATTCCACGATCGCGCCGACGACGATCTCGGGCTTGTCGGCGGGCGCGAATCCGATGAACCACCCGTGATTGGGACCGTGGGGATTCTGCGCAGTGCCGGTTTTGCCGGCGATGGTAATACTGCCGAGGCGGGAGCCGCGCGCGGTTCCCTGCTCGACGACGGAGATCATGGCGTGGCGCAGCACCTCGAGCTGGTCGGCACTGAGATCGAGCGACACGTTCTCGGCGGCGGCAGCGTGGACGAGAAACGGCGTGCGCGCTCGGCCATCACTCGCGAGCTGTTGGTACAGGCGCACCATCTGCGCCAGCGTTTGCGCGTTCTCCCCCTGCCCGATGGCGAGGTTCAACGCCACGGCCGAGGTCCAGTGACTGGGACCGTAGAGCCGGTCGTAATACTCAGGACCTGTCGGGAATTCGGACGTGGCTTCTCCGGGCAGATCGATCCCCGTGCGGCCGCGGAAGCCCCACTCGTTGGCATCCTCGATGAGCGACGTCACGCCCAGCTTGATGCCGAGCTGGTAGAAGTAGACGTCGCAGCTCTGCGCGATCGCCTCGGTGAGCGTGAGATCGCCGTGCCCGCGCGGCTCCCAGCAGCGGAAGTAGCGATTGCCGTACTGCAGTCCCCCCCGGCATGGAATCGGCATTTTGGTCCGCGGCCCCACAATCCCGCGTTTCAGCGCCATCGCCGCGACCGCGAGCTTCCACGTCGAGCCGGGCGGATAGCGCGCCTGGATCGCGCGGTCGAGCAGCGGTTTTGCCGGATTCTCGTTCAGCGAGCGCCAGTAATCGGCCGAGATCCCGCCGACGAACGCATTCGGATCGAAGCCCGGAGCGCTGTAGAGCGCCAGCACCTCGCCCGTATTGGGATTCAACGCCATGACGGCCCCGCGTTGCCCCGCCGGGAAGATCCGCGAGACGTATTGCTGCAGGTCGAGATCGACGGTCGTGTGCAAGTCTTTGCCGGGGACCGGCGCGAGGTTCGCCGCCGCTTCGGCCTCCCGCACCATCTGGCCGCGCGCGCTGACTTCGACGAACCGCAGTCCTTCGTCGCCACGCAGCGTGGAGTCGTACTCGCGCTCCAGCCCGTCCTTCCCGAGGAGACCACCGAGCCGGATGCTCGCGAAGCGCTTGGTCGCGCGCTCGGCTTCCGTCACTTCTCCGACGTAGCCGAGGAGATGCGCCAGGACGCCGCTGTCCGGATAGAAGCGCTTTGGCTCCGCCTGAATCACCAGCCCGGGAATCGCGACGCGCCGCTCCTCGAGCGCCGAAACCACGCCGAAGGGGGCGTCGCCGAGGACGAGCGCCGGCTGATACGGCGCGCGGCGGGCGCGCTGAATCACGCGCTCGATCTCCACGCTGTCGATGTTGGCGATGGGCGCGATGCGTGCGAGCGTCGCGCGCAGGTCGGCCTCGGGCCCGGGCAGGAGCGACACCGTATAGCCCGGCACGTTCTCCGCGAGCACATGTCCGTTGCGATCGTAGATCACGCCGCGCGGCGCGGGCAGCGGAATGGGCCGCAGACGATTGGTCTCCGACTGTAGCTGATACTTGCCGTGTCCGAGGATCTGCGTGCGAAAGAACGACAGGATGATGATGCCGAGCACGACCCACACCGTGGTGCGCGCCGTGCCGAGGCGGCGATCGAGCAGGTGTGGATGAAACGCGTTCACACCGGCACGCGCGCGCCCATCGCCCCCGGCCGGCGGGGCGAGAGCCAGCCGCGGAAGAACCAGAGCACGGCGACGCCGACGATCGCGGTCGTCAGTCCCTGCAGGGGCGACCAGACGAGGAGCTCCCAGGCGACTTGCGAGCTCTGCAGGCGGCCCGACACGAGGAGCACGATGAGGTTGCGCAGCCACGTGCCGGCAAAGAACAGGCAGCCCTTGACGAACACGTGCTCCGCGAAGAACACCGCTTTCGCCCAGGACGAGCCGAAGGCGACGAGCGTGTGCGCGAGCGCCCCGGCGCCGAAGCTCGCCGGCGTGAGCGCGTCGCGCAGCAATCCGAGGATGAAGCCGGCGGCGGCGCTCTTGCCCGGTTCCGCGCGAATCGTGTAGATGAGCAGCGCGAGCAGCAGGAAATCCGGCGCGACGCGATCGTTGCCCAAGTGACTCCGCACCGTGAATTGCAGCACCACGAGCAGCGTCAGGATCACCGGATAGCGATAACGATCGGTGCGTCTCATTCGGGCGGTGTCCCGGTCCCAGCGGTCGCGCTGTCCTGCGGCACGGTGAAGGCGTTGCGCAGATCGGCACCCGGCCGGCCCTGAGTCGTCAGGATCATCACGTGCGAGAGCGCGGCGGGGTGCACGGCCGGGCGCACGAGGTACGTCCGGCCCCAGCCCTTCTCTTCTCCTGCCGGCCCGATCACGGTGCCGATCGGGATGCCGCGCGGGAATACGCCGCCGAGGCCCGACGTCACGATCACCGTGCCGGCGGGGACTTGCTGGCGATAGAGCACGCCCTGCAGCTCGAGCAACCACACGCCCGGCCCTTCGGCCCCGTGCGGGGCCGCGATGCCGACCACGCTGCCGTCGGTCGCGATGGCGCTCGCGCGAAATTCGGGGTGCGCCCAGCTCAGCACGACACTCGTGTGCTCGTCCACCGTGGCCACGAGGCCCACCAATCCTTCGGGGCTGACGACGGCCGACAGCGGGCGCACGCCTTCGCGTTTGCCGGCCGACACCACGAAGCTCAACGGATTGGTCGGCTCGGGCTGATGCAGGATCTCAGCGGAGACGTAGCCGGTTCCCAGGCGCTGGCTCAGCCCGAGCAGGGCGCGCAGACGCGCATTCTCGCTGCGCAGCTCGGGGAGGAACGTCGCCGCGAGTGAGGTGGAATCGCGCTGGGCCACGACCGCGTCGTAGCGATAGCGCGCGGCCGCGAGGAGCTCGCTCTGACGCTGTAAGAACAGGAACGGCGCGAGCACGCTTTGCCGCAGTCCCTGGGCAAGCGGGTCGCGCCATTGATTGGGCAGGCTCAGCGCAGCGATGGACAGCCCCACGCAGGCGATGAAAAGCAGCGTGTCGGCGCGCGACGCGTACCGATCCGTGCCGATCGCCATGCGGTTAAGTCGTCAAGACGTTACGGTATTTCTCCGGAGCGTCGAGAATCCGCCCGGCGCCACGTACCACGCACGTCATCGGATCTTCGTCCAGGTGAATCGGCAGGCCGGTCTCCTGCTGCAGCAATAAGTCGAGACCGCGAATCAACGCGCCGCCGCCCGTCATCACGATACCGCGATCCACGATGTCCGACGCGAGCTCGGGCGGCGTGATCTCCAGCGCGCGCCGGACCGCGTCGACGATCTGCTGAATCGGCTCCTGCACCGCCTCCCGGATTTCGCTCGAGTGCACGCGGACGATCTTGGGAATGCCGGACACGAGGTCGCGGCCTTTGACTTCCATCTCGCGCTCTTCGCCGACCGGCGCCGCGGAGCCGATCTGAATCTTGATCTGCTCCGCCGTCGGCTCGCCGATGAGCAGGTTGTAGTTCTTGCGCATGAACTGCACGATCGCCTGGTCGAGCTCGTCACCGCCGGTGCGGATCGAGGTGTCGGACACGATGCCCGACAACGCAATCACCGCGATCTCCGTCGTGCCGCCGCCGATGTCGATGACCATGTTCCCCGTCGGCGTTTCGACCGGGAGGCCGACGCCGATCGCCGCGGCCATCGGCTCGGCGACCATGTAGACCTCTTTCGCGCCGGCCGACTGCGCCGAGTCACGCACCGCGCGCTTCTCGACTTCGGTGATCCCCGACGGGACGCACACGATGACTTTCGGTCTGACGCGGAAGAGATGGCGATCGATGATCGTCTTGAGGAAGAACCGGAGCATCTTCTCGGTCACGTCGAAGTCGGCGATGACGCCGTCCTTCAGCGGCCGAACCGCGAGCACACCGTCGGGCGTGCGCCCGAGCATGCGCTTCGCTTCGAGGCCGATGCCTTTGACTTTGCCGGTAGCTTTTTCGATCGCGACGACGGAAGGCTCGTTGAGCACGATCCCTTCGCCGCGAACGTAGACGAGTGTGTTAGCGGTACCAAGATCGACGGCGATTTCGTTCGCCGGACTCCAGGCACCCATTTTAAAATTCAGCCAGCGTGGTGGCACGTGATCGTCGGTAAAATTGTTTGGCGGGCAACGGCGAACGGGCACAAGGTAATGAAATGCGTAACCCCAAGCAAGCGTGAAGCTTGACGGGCTTAAATCGCTCGGCTAGCCTTTCGCCCATGCGTCGCGTGACCCCCGACACAATCGCCGTCGTGGACCTCGCGGTCTGCGACCGTTGCGGACTGTGTCTCCCCCTCTGCCCGCCCGAAGCCATCCATCTGGCGCTGAACATCCTGACCGTCGATCGCGATGAGTGCACGGGATGTGAGAAATGCGTAGCACCATGCCCGGTAGGCGCGCTGACAATGGTCCCGTTCGCGCCCGGCGCCCGGCGCGCGGCTCCCGCCCATGCCTGACGTCGACGTCCTGGTCGTCGGCGCGGGACCGGCGGGGGCAGTGGCGGCGTGGGAAGCCAAGCAGGCCGCCCGAGAGCTCGATGTCGTCCTGCTCGAGCGGGACCGGGCGGTCGGGGCGCCGGTACGGTGCGCCGAGGGCGTCGGGGACGCCGGGCTCCGTGAGTTTGCCGATCCAGACGGCGCGGACTGGGTCTCGCGGCGCATCAAAGACGTGATTTTTCAGGCGCCGGACGACACCGAGGTCGTGATGGCGAATTCAGGGGTCGGCTGGATCCTCGACCGGACGCGCTTCGATGCGTACCTGGCGGCCGAGGCCGCCCGCTCGGGCGCCGCGGTGCTGGTGGGGACGGAAGCGACCGGCATGGCGCGGAACGGGGACGGCCGGTGGCACGTGCAGGTCAAAGAACGTGGCCGGGAGACGACCTATCGCGCGCGCGTCGTCATCGGCGCGGACGGCGTCGAGACGATGGTGGGCCGCTGGGCGGGACTCGATACGCGCGTCCCGTCACGCGACATGGAATCCTGCGCGCAATACGTGCTGCAAGGCATCGACTTCAATCCTGACGCGATTTATCTCCAGTTCAGCAGCGCGATCGCGCCCGGCGGCTACGCCTGGATTTTTCCCAAGGGCGTCGGGGTCGCGAACGTCGGCCTCGGCGTCGTCGCCCTCAAGACCGACGGTCGTAACGCACGACAGTATCTCGATGACTGGATCGCGCGGCGCTTCCCGGCAGGGGCGCGCACCGGCTACACCGTGGGCGGCGTGATCGTCCATACGACGATCAAGAAAGCCTACGGCGACGGCGTTCTGATCGCCGGCGACGCGGCGCACATGGTCAATCCGCTGTCGGGCGGCGGAATCAACAACGCGATGAAGGCGGGACGTCTCGCCGGGCGAACGGCAGCCGCGGCGATTCGCGAAGGTGATACGAGCGAGCGTCGGCTCTCGCAATACCACGACGCCTGGATGGAGCTGCTCGGCGACGACCACCTCAAGTACTACCGCATCAAGCAGGCGCTCGAGCACATGGACGACGAGTTTCTCAATTCCCTGGCGCGGACCGTCAACAGAATCCCGGCCGAGAAGCGCTCACTCGGCAGGATATTCGCGAAAGCCTTGATCAAGCATCCACAGCTGATTCCGGTTGCCGCGCGATTCTTTGTATAGCCTGCATCACGCTCGTGCCCACGGCACAGCGATTCGCCCCGTGCGCAACGAGCCGTCCTACCCGCCCGAGTACATCGCTTCGTAATCCGAACGGCACATCTCCGAGATCCCAGGAGTAGACCGGCACGCGGGCCAGGTGCAGCGGATCACCGCTGCCCTTCACTCCCCCGAACCCGAGCGCATACCCCGCGGCCCGCGCCAGCCTGACGACGCGCGCATCGACGGCACCGAACGGGTACGCAACGGCGCTTCCCGCGTCTGGCCCGAGGTGTTGTACGAGTGAGTCGCGGGACCGGGCGAGCTCATTCGTGACGGCCGCATCATCGAGCCAGGTGAGTCGCTGGTGGCTCGCGCCGTGCGAGCCGAACTCGAGACCCTTCGCGCGCCACCGCTCGATCGCCGGCCAATCGAGGTGCGGCAGCCGGTTCCATGTGTAGCGCACGTCCCACGTGTTGGACTTGCCGACGTAATCGGTGATGAGAAACGTCGTGGCGGTGAAGCCGAGATCGGCCAGCACCGGATAGGCGGCGTCGGCCAACGAGGCATAACCGTCGTCGAACGTCAAGAGAAACGCGAGCCGGGCGCCGTCCGCCGTGCGCCGGTCGGCATACTCCGCCAGCGACAGCGTACGCCAGCCCGCTCGCGCGAGCGCCGTCATCTGACGGGCAAACGTCGCGCGGCCCACTCGCGTGACACCCAGCTCGAGCGGGCCGCCGATGCGATGATAGCAGAGCGTCAGCGCGGCCAGAGCCAGCCGAACACTCCCGCGGTGAGCAGTCCGTAGATCAGGCCGTCGATCGTCCCCTTGATCGTCATGCTCCACGCGCGCCGATACCAGATCGACATCTGCCAGAGCGCGAGCGCGTAGCCGATGAACGCGGTCGCCCCGACGAACCGAAACACCTGGAGATAGACGGCGCCGGGCGCGAGCGCGCGGCTGGCGATGTAGCCGGCGAACACGCCGACCACGAGGACGTAGACGAACCATTGTACGAGGTTGCTCACCATGGATCCGCTCCACGGCGGCATGACGGTCATCATCACCAGGGGACCGCGCTTCATTTTTTCCTGGAATGCCGGCGAGCGCATCTCGGCTGGATTGGCCGGGCGCGGCATCAGGTAATCACCGGGCGGAAGGCCGATCGGGCGCAACGCGTCGAGCACGCGATCTTCGTTCGGGTAGCGGGGATAATCGTCCTTGTGCCACAGCGGCGTCATGTGGATGATCGAGCTGACGACGAACACCAGTACCGTCGACACGAGGATCGGCAGCCACAGGGCGGACAGCGCGGTCATTCGGCCTCACGTTAGAGTGGGGCGTCTATCGTAGCCTCCATCAGGGAGGCGAGCAAATCGTTCGCGCTGCCCTCGTAGCGCTCGCCGTTGATGAAAGAGGTGGGCGTGCCGTTCACTCCGCTGCGCACGCCACTCGCGAAGTCGTCGCGCACGCGCCGCTGGAAGCGCCCGTTCGGTTCGATCCCCGCGGCCTCAGCGTACTGGATTCTATCGGTCCAATGGGCTCGTTCTGCGTTAGCGCAGGACCTCGTCGCCGTCGCGGGCCTGGGCTTCCATCTGCCGCTTGACCATCTCGTGGTACATCCCCCGCGCGCGCATCAAGTCCTCGTGCGTGCCGCGCTCGACGATCGCGCCGTTCTCCATCAGCAGGATCAGGTCCGCGCGACGAATCGTCGACAAGCGATGCGCGATGACGAACGTCGTGCGATCCGCGAGTAGATCGGCCATCGACGCCTGAATGAGCTGCTCGCTCTCCGTGTCGAGGTTGCTGGTCGCCTCGTCCAGAATGAGAATCTGCGGCGACGCGAGAATGGCCCGCGCGATGGCCAGGCGCTGCTGCTGTCCTCCCGACAGTTTCACCCCGCGCTCGCCGATGAACGTGTCATAGCCCTGCGGCAGCCGCGCGATGAATTCATGGGCATTGGCGCGGTGCGCCGCGTCCTCGACTTCGGCGTCGGTCGCGTCGTGACGCCCGTAGGCGATGTTGTCGCGGACCGAGCCATCGAACAGAAAGACGTCCTGCTGCACGATCGCCAGGAGGTCACGATAGCTCCGCAGCTGGAGATCGCGGATGTCGGTCCCGTTGAGGAGCAGCCGGCCGCGTGTGGGATCATGGAAGCGGGCGACGAGGTCGGTCACGGTCGTCTTCCCCGCGCCACTGCGCCCGACCAGCGCGACGACCGATCCTCCCGCCACGGTCACGTTGAAGTCCTTCACGACCGGTTGGCCTTCGCGATACTCGAACACGACGTCGTCGAATCGCAGCTCGCGCACGACGGCGGGCGCGGTCCGGGCGCCGGGCCGGTCCGGCTTGTCGTCTTCCATGCCAAGGACCTCGAAGACCCGCTCCATCGCGGCGAGCGAGCGCTGCATTTCCGAGAATGAGTTCACGATGTTCCACACCGGCCCGAGCAGCAACATCATGTACCACTGGAACGCCATGATGTCGCCGACCGACGCGCGGCCGACGATGTTGAGGTAGCCGCCGAACCAGACGATCACGACGCTGATCGCCGCCTCGAGCAGTCCCCACGACGTCCAGAGCAGCAGCTCGCGGCGATGCGCGAACAATTCCTTGCGCAGCACGGTGTGACGGCCGAGCAGGAAGCTGAGCAGCTCCTGGACCTCTTGCCGGAACGCGCGCACCACGCGAATCCCGGAGAACGTCTCGCCGACGCGCCCGTCCACGATTTCCACGTCCTTGCGGACCGAGCGATAAATCGGGCGGATGCGGCGGGTGAAGATCAGGCTGAGGAACATCACGCCCGGGATCACGGCGAGCGCGGTGACGGCCAGCTGCCAATTCAGCGCCACGAGGATGGCGATCGCGATCACGAGCCGGATCGCCGAGATGGCCGGCGACACGATCGCCATTTGCAACAGCCCTGTGGTCGTTTCGACGTCGCCGGTCAGGCGGGACAAAATCCCGCCCGTCTTCATGTCCCAGAGGGTCGGCAGCGGCAAATGGAGCAGTCGCTCGTACAACGAGCGGCGCAGCGACAGCATCACGCGCACGTTGAGGATGCGCTGGCGATAGTCCTTGAACCCGCCGCCGACGTGCGAGAGAACGATCACCCCGAGGAACGCGAGCCCGAGAAGGTTCAGCCGCTCGAGCCGGGCGGGAACGTCGAGATTCTTGTTCAGGATCACGCGGTCGATGATGGTCCGCATGAACAGCGGTTCCACCATCTGGAGACCGGCAACGACGAGCGCGATGAAAAACACGAACCCGAGCTCGAAGCGATGGGGCTTCAGCCAGCGGACATATTCCTGGAGATAGGCGCGGCGCTTGGTCTTGGTGGCCGGCTTGGGGTGAGGCGCGGCTTTCCCGTCCTCGCCGATGTCGTCGAGGCGGCCGTGCTTGTAGTCCTCGACGAACTGCTCGTAGCGCTTCCGGGAAGACGCAGCGGGGCTCACGCTGGAACGTGAACCCCGCTGTGAACCGGCGTCAATGTCCGGTTATTTGCCGAGGTCGTTCACCACCCCGATGAGCAGGCGGAGCTTTGGCTGATCGCTCGAGCCTTGGAGGTCGGCATTGAGCTGGGCGCCGATCTGCGTCAGCGCATCTCGACGAGCCTGGCCGGACGCCCGTTCCGCGCGGCCGAGCGCGTCGCGCGTGGTATTGATGCGTGCCGTGGTCATGCCGTTCGACCGCGCGAGCTGATCGAGATACGCCCGCGCCACGACAAAGCTCGCCGGCCAGACCAGCTTCTGCTGGTCCTGTGCGTTCAGGTAGTCGAAGTGCACCAGCTTCGCCGCGTCGATCTCGTTCTGCGTCAGCAGCGCGTTCGGGGTCAGCTCCAGAATGTCGAGCCCGCGCGCGATCTCCGAGCTGACGATGTAGCCGTTATACCAGTACGCCGACCACGAGCCCGCGCCGACCAGCTTGGTCGAGTCCATTGGGCCGCGATCGAAGAACGCGATTTCCTTCGGATGGGAGGCATCGGTCCAGTCGAAGACCGACACGCCGCCCTGATACCATCCCTGCGCCATGATGTCGCGCCCCGGCACCGGGATCAGCGTCCCGTTGTGCGCGACGCAGTTCTCGTTGCGGGTCTGCGGGACCGGCAGCTTGTAATAACTCTTGAACGCCATCGCGTTGCCCGACAGCGTGAAGATGGCATCGGCGCCCCACTCGGGTTTGTCGGTGTCACGGCAGCGCGGCTGCAGACCCCCGCCCCACTCGTCCGTGAACAGCACCTTCGTGCCGTCGTTGTTGAACGTCGTCGAATGCCAGAACGAGAAGTTCGAATCCGACACGGCCCCGACGCGCTTGGGATTCGCGGCGTCGCGAATATCGAGCAGCAGGCCGTAGCCGCCGCACGCCCCGCCGCCGAGGCCGATGGCGGGATACACGGTGATGTCGTGGCACTGCGTCGGGCCGCTATTCGCCGCAACGCCCGCGCGGCGCCGGTTCGCCTGCACGCGTTGCGTCACGAACGTGAGCGCGTTGGCTCGAAGCGTCGCGCTGTCGGCACCCGTCGGCGCTCCCGTGCCGCCACGCGCTTTGACGATGCTGTCCAGGGCCATCGCGACGGTCTGATTGCCGAGGATGACGTCGTTGCCTTCGAAGTTCACGACGTAGCCGCCCGCGGCGCGGACCGAATCGACGACGCGCTTGAACGCCGCGCTGTCTTCGGGCGCTTCGCCGTGACGCTTGGGCGCGACGAGGCCCTCGAAGATCCGGGGTGAGCTCACGAGATGCGCCTGCTCGGGATGCGCGAGCGGTACCTGGATGACCTCGATGCGGAACAGCGCGGTGTTGGGCGTCGAATCGACGGAGCCGACCGCGCAACCCGCCAGCTCATTGGGCGACCGCACCGGCGCCGAGCCGGAGACGTAGATATAGACGTTATCGGTGTCGCCGGGCTGCGTGACGACGGTATGCGTATGCGAGCCGCGGCACGTTTGGACTTCCGTGATATGGCGGGGATTCGCGAGATCCGTGGCGTCGAAGATGCGAATGCCGCGCAGGCGCTCGTGGCTGACGGTGTCCGCCACGCCCTGCGTCCCGCAGTCGGTCCGGCCGTTCAGCGCTTCACCGGAGACGAAGAGCAAGTTCCGGTAGACCGAGACGTCACTCTGTGAGCCCGGGCAGACGAACGCCTTGTAGAGCGTCGGGAGTTTCGGGTTCGTGATGTCCCAGATCTGCACGCCGTTGAAGTTGCCCTGGATGACGTAGGTGCCGCGGAACGACAGGTCGGAGTTGATGAAGCGGAAGTCGCCCGGTGACGCCGGGTTGATGAAGTCCGCCGACGGCGCCGTCGTCGAGACCAGCCGCATGTTCCAGGCGGCCTGTCCCGCGTTCATCCAGCCGGCCTTCAGACCGATGCGCGGATCCTGGCGCGGCACCGTCGCGCTGGCGGTGCCATAGCTCGTATTGGCACTCGTGCGCGAGGAGGCACAGGCGCTGATTCCGACGGCAAGAGCGAGGAGCAATCGTGATTTCACTGAGCGCTTCCTTTCAAGGCATTCAGCATCAGGGTCATACGATTGATTTCAGTGGTCTGATCGGCATTGACATCGGAGGCAAATCGGAACACCGGTCCGTCCTGCGCCGCGCCCGGGACCGCCAGGAGCTGCTGCACCATCGTAATCGCGCCCTGATGGTGCTGGATCATGAAGGTCAGGAACAGCCGGTCGAAGTCCGGCCCACGCGCCGAGTCGAGCTGGGCCATTTGTTCGGGTGTGAGCATCCCCGGCATCAACATCGGTTGGTCCATGCCCTGCATCATGTGGCCGCGCGGATCAGCGGGCGGTACGTACTCGCCGTGCTCGCGCAGCCAGCGTTGCGCGAACGCGATCTCGTCGGTCTGCGCGACGACGATGCGCTCGCACAGCACGCGCACCGACGGGCTGGCACCGTGCGTCGGCGCCCAGCCCGCCATTTTGATCGCCTGCGCGTGATGGCCGATCATGCCGGCGATGAAATGCACGTCGGCATCGGTGTAATTCTTGGGCTGCTGCGCCTGGATCGCGGAAACGGCGCAGGCTGAGACGGTCGCCAGCGCCACAATAGAAGAGACACGATTGTTCATGCGGCCCTAAAACTAAGGGGAATGCGACAGTTGGCGCGAACCCTGACCCGAGTTGAGAAATGAAACACCGTCGGCGCGGGTGACGTCCACGTGCACCTCGCCGCTCGCGAGCCGCGTCAGCATCACGTCGATCGTGCCGCGGCCGATCCGCAGATTCTTGATCTGCACCTCACGCAGAAAACTCGGCAGGAACGGGCGCGCCAGCGTGAGCTCGGGCGCACCGTCCGCGCCCACGGCAGGCGAGAGGTCGAGACAGGCCTGCAGTAGGAGCAGGACGGCGCCCGCGGCCCACGCCTGCGGCGCGCACGAGACCGGATACAACGTGGGACTCTCACCGGTCCGCCGGTGGAAGCCACAGAACAGCTCTGGCAGCCGGTGGAGATCGAACCATCGGCTCGCCTCGAACAGACCCTCCACAATCCGCTCGACCTCGGTCTGCAGGCCGTAGCGCGCCATGCCGGCCGCGAGCAGCGCATTGTCGTGCGGCCAAATCGAGCCGTTGTGATACGACATCGGGTTGTAGCGCCGTTCGTCGGCCGAGACAGTACGGACGCCCCAACCGGAGAACGCGGTGTCGCCGAGCAGCCCGCCGGCGACGCGCCGCGCGCGCTCTGGGCTGGCGATGCCCGTGTAGAGGCAATGGCCCGCGTTGGACGTGCGCACGCGGCACAGCCGTTTCTCGCCGTCGAGGGCGAGCGCGTAGGTCCCGAGATCGTCGCACCAGAATTGCGCCTCGAATCGCTGCCGTAACGTCTCGGCCTGCTGCTCGAGCTCGGCGCTCCGCGCGTCCGGTTCTCCCAGTGCCTCGGCGAGAGCGGCGGCGACCCGTTTGGCCGCGTAGGCGTAGCCCTGGACCTCGCAGAGCGCGATCGGGCCCTCGGCCAGCGTGCCGTCGGCGTGGAACACCGAATCGTTCGAGTCTTTCCAGCCCTGCTGCACCAGTCCGGTCGGATTGCGGCGCGCGTACTCGATGAAGCCGTCGCCGTCGGCGTCGCCATGGTGATCCATCCAGTCCAGGGCGCGTTGCACGTGCGGCCACAACTCGCGGGCGAACGCGATGTCGCCGGTACGGCGGTGATAGGCTCCGGCGAGCATGACGAACAAGGGTGTCGCATCGACCGAGCCGTAGTAGCGGCCAAACGGCACTTCCAGCAGCTCGGCCATCTCTCCGGCACGCGCTTCGTGCAGGATCTTGCCCGGCTGGGCGTCGCGGTCGGGATCGTCGCGATCGGCTTGCGTGGCGGCGAGAAATGCCAGCACACCGCGCGCGATCGAGGGATCGTACCACAGACTCTCGAGCGCCGTGATGATGCCGTCCCGTCCAAACGCGGTGCAGAACCACGGAACGCCGGCATAGGGATAACTGCCCGTGGGCGTCTCCGTGCGCAGCAGCTGCAGGTCCGCAATCGACCGATTCACCCAGAAATTCAGCTGGCTGTTGGACGTGACGATCTCAGGCTGGCGCGCGCGGGCACTTTCGAGCGTTCCGACGAGCCGTGCCGCCGCGTCACGGAAGTGCGCGGGAGGATTCGGAGAGGGCGCGGTGCTCGATTGTTCCCATTCGCAGGCGATCGCCAGCTCGTACTCGGCGGCCTGCTGCGGGTCGAGGCGGACGTCAAAGATCACCCGGTCGGATTGGACGTGCGTGGCCTCCGGGGTGCACTGCACGCGTGTGTGCCGAACGCGGCCGTCGAGGCCTTCATAGCCGAACTCGATGCCCTGCGGGGTGAGGACAGGCGTGCGTACGGTGCCGCGACGCGCCCGCTGCATGCCGCGGACCTCGAACAGGTCGACGTAGTCCGCGTCGAGCTCGAACACGAGCGACAATGCGATGGGAAGTCGGCCGTAGTTGTGCAAGCGTAGATGATCGTAACACGTGGACTGCCACAGGAGCTTGGAACGAAAGACGTGCAGACTGCCCCTGGGCACCACGATCTTATTCGGCTGCGGCACGTCGGGGTTCGTCAAGTCGACCGTGAACAGCGCGTTGTCTTCTTTCACGGTCGAGCTCAGCAGCAGGGGCCGATATTCGCCGAGGCGCAGCGCGAGCCGCGATAGGTAGCGCGTGTCGTGATGGTACAACCCGAATTCCGGCGGCCCCACGATCTCGATGTCGCCGTACCGGTCGAAGACGCCGAAGGTATCGTCGTACTTGAGCACGCGGCGACGGTCGTCCACGCGCGTGGAGGTCGCCAGGATGTAATAGGAGTCGTTGACGCGGATGACTTCGTCGCTCATGCCGCCGGCGCCTTGAGTCGGGGCGATGGCGCGTGCTGCGCGATGGCGCGTTCGTACACCTGCACGTACTCCGACGCCATCTGACCGGCGGTGAACCGCCGTTCGAATACCGCCCGGCAGGCGCGCCGGTCGAACTCGCTCAGACGGCGGATGGCGGCGACCGCGGCGCCCACGTCCTCCACGACCCAACCAGTCCGGCCGTCCTCCATGACCTCGTCCACGGAGCCGCCCGGAAAAGCGATCACGGGTGTGCCGCACGCCATCGCTTCGATCATGACCAGGCCGAACGGCTCGGGCCACGCGATCGGAAACAGCAGCGCCGCGGCGTTGCCGAGGAACTCGGCCTTCTCGTCTTCGGTGATCTCGCCGATGAACTCGATCAGCGGGTGGTCGAGCAGTGAGCGGATTTCGCGCTCGAAGTAGTCCCGGTCGGCGGCATCGATTTTCGCGGCGAGCTTGAGCGGCACCCGCGCGCGCTTCGCGATCTCGATGGCGCGGTCCGCACCCTTCTCCGGCGAAAACCGCCCGATGAACGCGAGGTAACGCCCGGTGCCGCTGTGGAATGGGAGCAGATCGCGCGGCAGCCCGTGATAGACCGTCGCCTGCCAGTTCGCTTGCGGCAGGGGCGCGCGCTGGCTGTTCGAGATCGAGACGACGGGCATCTCGCGAAACTCGTCGTACATGGGCACGAGATCCGGGATATCGAGGCGCCCGTGGAGCGTCGTGACGTGCGGATGCGGCCGGCAACGCGACAGCGGGAAATGGAGGTAGTCGATATGATAATGAATCACGTCGAACTCGTGAGCGCGCCGCACGACCTGCTCGAGCAGCACGATGTGATGCGCGACGTGATCGATCGAGCGTTCGTCGAGCCGTAGCGCCCGCGGCGTTGCCGCCACGAGCCGCGCCGACGTTTCCGAATCGCCGCTCGCGAACAGCGTAACCTCGTGACCTTGCCGGACTAATTCTTCCGTCAGATACGACACCACGCGCTCGGTGCCGCCATAGAGCTTCGGCGGCACGCTCTCAAAGAGCGGGGCAACCTGGGCGATCCGCATCGTGGGCTGTTTTAACCCCAATCGCGCCGCTAGGTCCGGCCGATCTACTTTATGGCATGCCCAGGAAGCCCACATCTGCGGCGCTGGCGGTACCTCCGCCCGTCGAACCCATGCTTGCGAAGATCGCCGAGACCGTGCCCCGTGACGGCGACTTCTTGTACGAGCCGAAGTGGGACGGCTTCCGCGCGATCGTATTTCGCGGTCCCGGCAAAGACGATGTCTACATCCAGAGTCGCGACCTCAAGCCACTCGATCGCTACTTCCCCGAGCTGCACGCCGTCTTCCTCGAGCAGCTGCCGGTCGGGACCGTGGTCGACGGGGAGATCGTGATGCCGACGGCGCACGGCCTCGACTTCGGCGGTTTGCAGATGCGCCTGCATCCGGCGGCATCGCGCGTGGAGAAACTCGCGCGGGCCACGCCGGCCGCGTTCGTGGCGTTCGACTTGCTCGCCGCCGGCGGCAAGAGTCTGCTCGAGTCCCCGCAGCGCGAGCGGCGGAACCAGCTCGAGAAGATCTTCAAGCCAATGCGGCGCCCGCTGCACTTGACGCCCATGACGACCGATCCCGCGCGCGCCGTCGATTGGCTCAATCGCTTCGAGGGCGCCGGATTGGACGGTGTGGTCGCGAAGCCCGCGGCGGGGAGGTATCAGCCCGGCAAACGCGCCATGTTCAAAATCAAGCACGTCCGCACGGCGGACTGCGTGGTCGCGGGGTTCCGCTGGCACAAGAGCGGGGACGACGCCGTCGGCTCTCTATTACTCGGCCTGTACGACGACGGCGGCATGCTGCAGCACGTCGGGGTGACGTCGGCGTTCACGATGGCGATGCGCAAACAGCTCGTGAAGGAGCTCGCGCCGCTCCGCAAGAACGCCCTCGCCCATCACCCCTGGCGCGAATGGGCCGGCGCCGCGGCCGAATCGAGCCGCATGCCCGGCGGCCAAAGTCGCTGGAGCCAGGGGAAAGATCTGTCGTGGGAGCCGCTGCGCATCGCCCGCGTGTGTGAAGTGAAATACGATCACATGGAAGGCGATCGCTTCCGCCATGCGACGGTGTTCCAGCGCTGGCGTCCCGACAAGGAGCCGACGGATTGTCGTTACGATCAGCTCGAGGTTACTCCGGCCTTCGAGCTCGAGAAGGTGTTCGGAGCCGGGGCCGGGGCCGGAGGTTCTCGGGGACGTGCTGCAAGTTGAGCCGAATTCTGTACCATGCCGAGGACCGTCCGCGCATCTGATCGACGAGCACGTCAGCCGGTTGCAGCAGCTTGGCAATGCGCGGATGCCGTTTCTTCCACTTCGCAAATCCCGCGAGCGCCTCCTTCTTATTCTTCCCGTGACTCACTTCGATCAACGGAAACTTCGGAATCCGGCGCGCCTTGGATGGCTGCACGCGGGGCGGTTCGCCGGGCTGCTTCTTGTAGTGCGGCGGCCAGGGCGCGTCGCCCTGCCCTTCCCGCTCCTGCCGCGCGGAGAGCTCGAGCAGCCCGTCCAACGATCCGGCGCTCTGATCGATGGCGGCGTGACGGTCACCCACTGACGCAAAGCGCTTCGGCATGGTGCCGAGTGTG
>DATDEZ010000094.1:0-11747 GCA_036522875.1 Gemmatimonadales bacterium
TTCGTCAGCGGCGATGCCGCGGCCGCGCGGCTCGGACCGCAGACGGCAGGGTTCACGATCCGCAAGGTGCAGTTCCTGTTCGGTGGCGACACCGCCACGAAAACGTTCACGCTCACGATCTACGCGGACAGCGGCACCACGAATCCCGGCGCCGTGCTCCACTCGGCCGATTACTCGCGCAAGGGCTCGAACTCGGCGATGCAAGAGATCGACCTGAGCAGCCTGAACCTCCACGTCGCCGCGCAGCAGACGATCCGCGTCGCCATCGCGTTCCAGCACGACGGCGTTCCGTCCGTGGCGATCGACGGCGCGCGCACGGCATCGCGCAACCTCATCAATGCCAATCCGACCGGATGGACCACGGCCGAGGCGCTGGGGATCAACGGCGACTTCATCATTCGCACGGAGATTTCGACGCCGTAGCGCTGCAATAGCGTTCAAGCCAGCCCTGCCCGAAGCCGGTAATCTTGGCTGAATGAGCCTGCCGCAGGAACGCCGCGCCGCCGCCCTGTTGTTGATCGGTGTGCTCGCCCCGCTGTTCATCATGGGGATGCACCCGACGGGCGGTGACCTGGCGACCGGTGGCGCGCGACTCGTCCTCATCAACCACGTCGTCCACGGCGTCTCGCTCGCCGCGCAGCCCATCGTGTTCGTCGGCCTGCTCGGCGTGTGGCGCTCGCTGCGCTCCGACGTCGCAACGCTCGCGCTCGTCTGCTATGCGTTCGGCATCGTCGCGATTCTCACCGCCGCGACGCTGAGCGGCTTCGTTGCTCCCGATGCGCTGCCCGAGCGACCGCTGCTCCTCTACACCGGCCTGCTCAACCAGGCGTTCGCCAAGGTCAGCGTGACCGCGATCGGCGGCAGCATCGCGCTGTGGGGCGCCGCGCTGTGGCAACAGCACAGCCGCGGGTTTGGCCGCGTGGTCGCGATCGCGGGGCTAATCGTCGGCGCCGTCCTCGCGTTCGGCGTCTTGTCCGGTGCGCTCTATCTGAACGTCGGCGGCATCCTGTTCGTCACGCTGCTCGAAGGCGTGTGGATCGCCCTGGTCGCGGTCCATCTGTTGCGGGGGCCGGCTGCCCCTCCCCTGCGATGATGCTTCAGGCCGCGCACCTGCGCATTGCGACATCAACGGGTCTGCCCCACTGGGCCCTCATTGTGCACGCGACCGCCGGCCTGACCGGTCTGACCGCGGGGGCCGTCGCACTCACGGTCGGCAAGGGGTCGCGCCTGCACAAGCGGGCCGGGATGGTTTTCGTCTACGCGATGCTCACGATGGGCGTCTTGGCGACAGCCATCTCCGTGTACGAAGGAAAATCGCCGTTCGGAGGATTGTTCGCCGCCTATCTGGTGTTCACGGCGATGACGACGGTGCGGCCTCCCACCCGCGAGCCCGTCGGCTTGGGAGTGGGGCTCGCCCTCTTCGCATTTTTCTTTGGCGCAGTGTGCTTCCTCGGTGGCCTGGAGGCGATGCAGAGTCCGACCGGGATGAAAGACGGCGCGCCGTTCGGGATGTTGTTCTTCCTCTGCACCATCGCGCTGCTCGCCGGTGCCGGCGACCTGCGGATGATCCGCGCTGGTGCCTTACGCGGTCCACGCCGACTCGCGCGCCATCTCTGGCGCATGTGCTTCGGTCTCTTCGTCGCCTCAGGATCGTTCTTTCTCGGCCAGCAGCGCTTCATTCCCAAGCCGGTGCGGATCCCCGGCCTGCTCATGGCTCTGGCGATCCTGCCACTGGTCGCGTTGCTCTATTGGCTGTGGCGCGTTCGCGTCAGGCACGACCCCGTTGCCTTGAAGAACGTGTAGACAAAGACGCCGTCGGCGCTCGCCGTACGAGCGAGATCGACGATGCCGCGATCGAACGTCTCGGCGTCGATCAGCTGCTGCGCCAGCGCCGCGTCGCGCACTGCCTGCACCATCGCGGTGAACGTCCCCTTCGTGAACGACTCGACGAGATCCGGCCGGCTCCCATCCACATAGACGACGCGCGGCGAAGCGACCACATCCGCATATCCCGCGCGCACGAGGAGCGGATAGAGCTGGCGCCCGATGCAGGCATTCGTGCCGACGCGCCGCTGCAATTCCACCTGACATTCGATGGCGCGATGCGCGGCCTGAGTCTCGGGAAAAAAGAGCGGCGACCCGTGGTCGCCCTCGAACACCGTGATGCTGGCGCCGGGACGCAGAAACTCCCTGAGCAGAACGAGCGCCTCGAGGGGGTTCGTGAGATGCTCGAGCACGAAACACACGAACACGTGATCGAAGCTCTGCCGGCGAAACGGCAACGCGAACAGCTCGGCGCGATGGAATTCGACGTTCGCGAGCCCCGCGGCCTCGATCCGCGCGCGGGCGCGCGCGAGCGACTGCGGCTCACGATCGAACGCGACGATCCGCGCACCGGGACTGTTGCGCGCGAGGCTCTCGGTCTGCTCGCCCGTGCCGCAGCCCACCTCGAGCACGACACTTCCCGCCGGAAATCGCGTATCGCCATGCACGAGTCCCTGCACCGACGTCGCCTGTGCGTGAAGCCGCTCCGCTTCGTCGGCGCCGTAGCCGTGGATGTAGGGACGAGGCTTCCGGTTCGCCATCAGAAAACCAGATTGATCGGGTATGGGGAGGATGTCTTGAACGATATTGCGCGTGTCCTCGCCACCCCGTGGCCGGGCGCGTACGCCACGCACCTCGACACCGCGCTCGAGTTCGAACGGCACTGGCACGACACGTTCGGCATGGGCGTGATCGAGCGCGGTGCGCAACGCTGGTTCAGCGGGCGCGGCCACGTCCGCGGCTATCAGGGCGACGTCATCACCCTGAACCCCGGCGAGATCCACGACGGCGCGCCGATCGGCGGCCGGACCAGGCGCTGGCGCATTCTCTACATGGATGAAATGACAATGCGGCCGTTCGCGCGCGGCGCGGCGATCGGGCGACCCGTGATCGGCGACCGCGCGCTGTTTCGGTCGTTCACCCGATTATTCGGCCGGCTCGAGCGCTGGAATGTCTCGCGCAGCGGAACCGACGCGCTCGCGTGCGAAGAGTCGCTGGCCGAGACGTGCACGCATCTCATGGCGCGTCACGGCAGCGCGCCGTTTCAGCCGCGAGCCGCAAACGGCGACGTGCGCGCGGTGCGCGAGCGGCTCAGCGACACGCAGGCCGCGGTGCCGACACTCGACGAGCTCGGCCGTCTGGTCGGCCTCTCGCGCTACCAGGTGATGCGCCGCTTCGAGAAGGTCTACGGCGTGCCGCCGCACGCGTGGCTCCTGCGTCGCCGCGTGGAGCGCGCGCGGGTGTTGATTCGCGCCGGCGCGACGCTGGCGACGGCGGCGCAGCAGGCGGGATTTGCCGACCAGAGCCACATGACGCGGGCGTTCGCGCGGCAATTCGGATTCACGCCGGGCGCGTGGCGCCGCGCGAGCGGCTGCGGTGCGCGGGAACGGTGACGTGGGACCGCAAGCACGCGTCATCTGGGACAGCCTCGAGTTTCGCACCCCCGCCCTGCTGCGCGCGACGGAGCCGCTTTCGGAAGACGAGCTGCGGTGGCAACCGCCGAACGGCGGCAACTCCATCGCCTGGCTGCTCTGGCACATCCCCGAGGTCGAGGACAACTGGGTGCGCGACAAGGTGCTGCGACTTCCGAAACGATATCCGTTCGGCCGGTCGGTGAAGGAGGCCGCCGGCTCATGGCCGTCGAAGCGCGAGTTGCTGGAATACTTTCACGAAGTCCGCGCCCTGACGCGCAGCCGACTCGAGCAGGCGCGCGAGGACGACTTCGATCGGCAGGTCGACGACGAACACTTTGGATCCGTGTCCCTGCGCCAGGTGTGGGGCGGCGTCGTCACGAGCTGCGCCTGGCACGGCGGACAGATCGTGTTGATCGCCAATCGCTTGCTGCCGCGGGAGCGTACGAGCTAGCGCGTCGCGATCACCGGTGCGAGCACATACCGGCCGTACGCGACGAACGCCACCAGCACGCCCATCACCACCGGCCAGAGCGTCGGATTCTTGGGCGTGAGCTTCAGCGAATAGCGCCGGTAGAACGTGATCGCCAGGCTCCACGTTTCGACCGCCAGCACCGCCGCCGCGAGCGGCGTCAGCGACGGCATCCAGTGGAGTGCGGCGGGAACGATCAGCAGGATCGCGCCGAGGACTTCGACGAGGCCGAGCGCGCGCCAGGCGCCGAGGCCGATCGTGGGGACCTGGCTGGCGAGCAGGTCAGGCTTCGACATCTTGTAGAACCCGCCCGCAAAGTAGGTGAACGCGAGCGCGCCCTGGATGATCCATAGGAGGACGTTCATGCCCCGGTACTCCTCGTTGTCGTTGCTGGTGATGGTGTGGTTTGTGCGCATCCTGCCCGCGCAGACCGCATACTATCGTCACGCGCTGTTCGACAACAGTCAACAACGGGACTACTACTGGAACTCGAGCGCCGTCGCCACGGCGCCGAGCACGCTCGAGGCGAAGAACTGGCGGCTGCCGGTCGAGACGAACACGTTCCTCTCTCCGCCGAACGCGCTGCGACTGCACTGGCACTCCGCGCCCGGCGGCGGCTGGGACGCCGAGATCCACCTCGTGAATTTCCGCAACCGCGCGCCGGAGCTCGCCGGCCGGAACCTCTACTTCTGGATCTACTCGGCGCAGCCGATCGCGGCCGCAGATCTGCCGAACGTAGTACTGTCCGACGCGCGCGAAGGACTGCAGGTCGCGACATTCCCGGGCAGCTTCACCGCGCCCGAGCCGCTCGGCAAGTACGCGGGTGATCTCGCCGCCGCAACATGGGTGCAGGTCCGCATTCCGATGACGGCGCTGCACACCGCGTCCGTGTATCCGTTCGACCCGGCGCACTTGCAGAGCGTCATCTTTCATCAGGGACTGGGCGACGACGCCGATCACACGCTGATCGTCGATCAGGTGCGCGTGGATGATGCGTCCTCACCCCCTGACGGACCGAAGACACCACTCCACGTGACCGCGCAGGGCTACGACCGCCACGTCGTCGTGCAGTGGGAATCGACCGATACGCCCGCGTTGGCGCATTACGTCGTCTATCGCTCGACGGGCGGCGGCACGTTCGCGCCCGTCGGGATTCAGCTGCCCGGCATCCACCGCTTCTCCGATTTTCTCGGCGCCGCGAACGTCACGGCGAGCTACCGCGTGACTGCCGCGGATTGGCAGAATCGGGAATCCCCCGTCTCGGCCACCGTCACCGCGACGACGCGCGAGCTGAGCGACACCGCGCTCCTGACGATGCTCCAGGAAGGCGCCTTTCATTATTACTGGGAGGGCGCCGAGCCGAATTCGGGCATGGCGTACGAGAACGTGCCCGGCGACGATCGCATCGTCGCGACCGGCGCGTCGGGCTTCGGGATCATGGCGCTGATCGTCGGCGTCGACCGGCATTTCATCACGCGCCAGCAGGGCGTCGAGCGACTCACGAAGATCGTGGGCTTTCTCGAGCACGCGCAGCGCTATCACGGCGCGTGGTCGCACTACATGAACGGCGCGACCGGCCAGACCATGCCGCTGTTCGGGATGCTGGACAACGGCGGCGATCTCGTCGAGACGTCGTTCTTGATGCAGGGCCTGCTCACCGCGCGGCAGTACTTCAAGACCGACCGCGACCTGTACCAGCGCATCACGCGGCTGTGGGAGACGGTGGAGTGGGACTGGTATCGCGAGAACGCGCAGAGCGACTTCATCTATTGGCACTGGTCGCCGCAGTGGGGCTTCCAGATCCATCACCCGCTGATCGGCTTCAACGAGGTGATGGTCGTGTATCTCCTGGCGATTGCTTCGCCGACGCACGGCGTGCCGGCGCAGATGTACTACTCAGGATGGGCGGGCCAGAACCAGCGCGCGCTCGAGTACCGCGCCGGCTGGTCGGGAACGACCGACGGCAACCATTACGCCAACGGCAACACGTATTTCGGCATCACGCTCGACGTGGGTGTGGGCCGAGGCGGGCCGCTGTTCTTCACGCATTACTCGTTCCTGGCGTTCGATCCGCACCAGCTGCACGATCGCTATACCGCCTCGTACTTCGACAACAACCGCAACATCGCGCTGATCAATCGCGCCTGGTGCGTCGCCAACCCGAAGCACTTTGCGGGCTACGGCGCTGATGCGTGGGGTTTGACGGCGAGCGACGGCCCCGCCGACTACGTTGCGGCCGCCCCGGACTCCGCCAACGACCTCGGCACCATCGCGCTCACCGGGGCGCTGGCGTCGTTCCCCTACGCGCCAGACGCCTCGATGGCGGCGTTGAAACACTACTACCGCGACCTCGGCGCCGACCTGTGGGACATCTACGGCCCGCGCGACGCCTACAATCCTTCCGTCGACTGGGTGTCGCCGATCTATATGGGGCTGAACCAGGCGCCGGTCGTCGCGATGGTCGAGAACTATCGCACCGGGCTCTTGTGGAAGACGTTCATGGCCAATCCGGAAGTCGCCGTCATGCTGCAGAAATTGGACGCCGCCGCGCCGCCTCGCTGATTTCGCCGTTCACGCGGCACGGGGCGCCCGCGCATGCAGCGCTTCGATGCACGGGCGCGTGTGGCGCCGCCGCAACGCCGCGGTACAAATCCTGCCGTGTCCCGGCCCCGTGATCCCCCAACTATTTCTTCGTACTCAGGACGCCATGAGCCTGCTCATGCGCGGCCATCCGCAGACGCTGCTGCGCCGCGCGCTCGGCACGCGCCTCCATTCTGAAACGCTCGCGTTCGGTTTGCGACGCGACCTCGACGTCCCGTTCGAGCATCCGACGGCGAAAATTCCGCTCACCGTCAGACCGCTCCAGCCCGGCGACGACCTGTCGATCCTGGATGTCGACACACCCGGCGGGCTCGCGAGCGACGTGATGTTCGAGCGCCTGTCGCAACGGCGGCTGATCAATTCCAAGCTGCCGACCTGCTGGGTCGCGATCGCGCCCGACGGCAAAGTCTGCTACATGCAGTGGCTCGTCGCGCCGAGGGACAACGACCGCATCCGGGCGCAATGGGACGATCTGTTCCCACAGCTCGCTCCCGGCGAGGCCCTGCTCGAGGGCGCGTTCACGGGTGACGCCTACCGCGGTCAGGGGATCATGCCGCACGCCATGAGCCGCATTGCCGTTGCGGCGCGCGAGTTCGGCGCCCGCTGGGTCCTCACCTATGTGGGCATCAACAACGTTCCGTCCCTCAAAGGGTGCAAAAAGGCCGGGTTCGCGCCGTTCCAGCAGCGCAGCGAGGCCTGGTGGCTGCTGCGCCGGCGCGTCGAGTTCGCGTCGCTCGCGCCGCTTCCCGGTGGCGGAGCCGGAGGGCGTCTATAGCTTTTTGACCAGCGGTGAGCGCACAAGCTCGTTCACATCCGGAGGTGAATCGTGCCGTCTCTCCACTCGTTCCTGCTGGTCCTGCAGGCTGCAACGTCGCCATCGCCCCGCCTCGCCGCGCTCAAACAAGAAGTCGTGAACGACGTGGCGAGCCGCGCGCAATTCACGCAGCAGATGGTCGACCAGATATTCAGCTACGCCGAGCTGGGGTTTCAGGAAACGGAGACCTCGCGCTATCTGGTCGATCTGTTGCGCAAGAACGGCTTCACCGTCCGCGAAGGCGTCGCCGGCATCCCCACCGCCTGGGTCGCCACGTGGGGCTCCGGCAAACCCGTCATCTCCCTCGGCTCCGACATCGACGACATTCCGCAAGCCTCGCAGAAGCCCGGCGTTGCGTGTCGCGCGCCCATGATCGAGGGCGCGCCCGGGCACGGCGAAGGCCACAACTCTGGGCAGGCGGTGAACATCACCGCCGCGCTCGCCGTGAAGAAAATCATGGAGCGCGAGCATCTGCCCGGCACGATTCAGATCTGGCCCGGCGTCGCCGAAGAGCTGCTCGGCACGAAGGCGTACTTCGTGCGCGACGGGCTTTTCCAGAACGTCGACATCGTCCTGTTTTCGCACGTGCACGACAACCTGGCGACGTCGTGGGGCGACGCCGGCGGCAGCGGCCTCGTCTCCGTGCTCTTCAGCTTTCAGGGCAAGAGCGCGCACGCAGCCTTCGCGCCGTGGCGCGGGCGCAGCGCACTCGACGCCGTCGAGCTGATGGACGTGGGATGGAATTTCCGCCGCGAGCACCTGCGCCTGCAGCAGCGCTCGCACTACGTGATCCCGGACGGCGGCGATCAGCCCAACGTCGTTCCGCCGACCGCGTCGGTCTGGTACTACTTTCGCGAGCTCGACTATTCGCACATCGAGGAGTTGTTCGCGCTCGGCGACACGATGGCGCGCGCCGCCGCGATGATGACCAGCACCACGCTGCTGCCCGAGCGCATCCTCGGCTCCGCATGGCCCGGCCATTTCAATCGCGTCGTTGCCGAAGACATGTACGAGAACATCAAGCAGGTGGGATTGCCGCAGTGGAGTGACGCCGACCAGCGTCTCGCCAAGGCCCTCCAGCACGAGCTGGGCGTGCCCGATTCGGGGCTCGCCACGACGCTCGACAGCCTGCGACCGCCGCTCAGGCCGAACGAGCGCATGGGCGGCGGCTCCGACGACATCGGCGACGTGTCGTGGAACGTCCCGACCGTGACGCTGCGCTTCCCGTCGAACATTCCGGGCCTGCCCGGCCACAACTGGGCGAACGCGATCTCGATGGCGACGCCGATCGCGCACAAAGGCGCGACCGCCGGCGCTAAGGTGATGGCGATGACCATGCTCGACTTCCTGCTGCGGCCAGAGCTCGTGACGCAGGCCTGGGACTATTTCCGCAACGTGCAGACCAAGGACGTGAAATATCAGCCGCTGATCCGGCCGCAGGACCGGCCCGCGATCGAGTTGAATCGCGACGTGATGGCGAGATTCCGGCCGCAGATGCGCCGTTTCTACTATGATCCCACGAGGTACCGGACGTACCTCGAGCAGTTAGGGATCACCTATCCGACGGAGCGAGGGGTGGATGGGAGTTGTACAGGTGGTGCAACGCCATAAAGAGCCAGGTGCAGGGCGTCGCGAAGGACCTGCTGTTGGCGGGGGGCTCTCGCGCCCCAGAAGTCATAACTCCGCCCATCCAACGGCCCCGTCCTGGGTACTACAGGTGCACCCTTTCCTCGGCGGATCCATGCGTCGGCAGTCCATCGTCTGGCTCGCATCTATCGCGATCGCGATGGCGTGTCAACGGGATAAAGTCGACGGACCTGCCGGAGGGACGTTGACGATCGTGCGGGACGACGTCACCGGCACGTCGATGGGCGACACGCTCGTCGTCGGAGACTATGTCACCTTCTCACTCATGGAACCGGACTCCTCGGTACCGAGAGGAGACTCCGCGGAGTGGTCTGTCAGCAATCAGTTTATAATCGAGATTGTCTATCAGGGCGCGTTGTCGATCGGGTTGCGGGCCGTGCGGCCTGGTCATTCGACGTTGACCGTTAACTACCACGGAGAGTCCGGCACCCACGAGTTCGCCGTGCGCGCACTGCGCGCATCCGACACCGCGGTCGCCGAGGTCCAGCCGCTCCTCGTCGGGACGGTCACCGAGTCGCTGGGTGACACCATCATGATCGCCTTCAACGTGTGGGACGCGCGACGGAACATCGTGTGGGGCCGGCCCTCCGCGTTCTCGTTGAGCGATTCCACGATCCTGCAACAGGATTTCTTGTACAACGAGCACGCCATTGTGTATCGCGCCGTCAAGGCGGGTACGACCGTGGTCACAATGACGTGCGAGGGCGTCCAAGGATCGGTCAAGGTCGTCGTACAGTAGCCAGGGCAGAGCAGCACCCTACCCCCAGCCGTTCTGCTTGAAGGCCGCCCAGATGGCCATGGCGTCGCCGGGCCACGGTTCAGGGGACCTGACCCGACCTCCCGGGTTTCCTTAACTGACGCGTTTTGCTATAGTGACGCATGGTCTTTTTGCCTTGCGAGAAGGCATAACGGCTCCGCGGCGTAGCACGCCAACCGGGGGCGGCCCGGATCGAACCCTGCTGCTCGAGTGCCGCCTCGAGCAGCTGCGCGGCGCGCTCGACGAAGCGCGCGCCGAAGCCGATCAGGCCCGCATCAAGCTGGCCGAAGCCGCCGCCCGCGAGGCAGATGAAACGCAGCGCCTGAGCGGGCTCCAAGCCGAGCTCGCCCGCGCCCGCGAAGAAGTCGCCGCGCTGCACCGGCGACTCGAACACTCCGAGGCGCTGCGCGCCAAACTCCAGGGACATTTCTTCGAGTCGGACGGTCGCGACGACGCCCACGAGCTCGTGCGCCTGCGGCGCGAAGTCGCCGCCGCCCACGATCGCATCGCCGCAAGCGAACAGACGGCGTCGCAGCTGCGCGCCCGCGTGGACGAGCTGGTGGCGTCGCGCGAGACGTTGCTCACGCGCGTCATCGAATGGCAGCGCGCCGTGCGCGCCGGCGACCCCGAAGCCGTCGACCTTGCCGAATTCATCGGCAGCCTGCGCCGCGCCGTCCTCGATCTCGAACGCGACAATGCCATGGGAGAGCGCCGCGAGGCCGCGCTGCGCGAACAGCTCGAGCTGGCGACTGCGATTACGCCGGAGCCGCCTCCCCACTCCCCACTCCCCACTCCCCCAGGGGACGATCTCGTCGCAGCGCTGGGAGCCACGAAGAACCCACAGGAGCAAGTCGAGCTGCTTCTGCGACTCGGCCGCCGTGGCGGTGACGACGCGTTCTACGCCGTCCGGCCCTTTGCCACCGCCGAGGATCCCAACGTTCGCGCCGCGGCCTACCAGTCACTCGGCCGGCTGCTCGAACGCGACCCCGCTCGGCTCGAGCCGCACATCCGCTGGGGCATCGCCGACGCGAACCCGCACGTGCGGCGCCGCGTCGTCCTCGCCGCGGCCGCCGCGCGCGGCCTCGCGCTGAGGCCGCTGCTCGAGCCGCTCGCCGGCGATCCCGATCCCCAGGTGCGCCGCGTCGTGCATCGCATTCTTCGGACTGCTCCCCAGGACTCTCAGCGCACGGAAGCCGATATCGTGCAGCGAGCTTCATAGTGGACATCCGGTACAAGCGCGCCCACTTCGCCAAGCTCCTCGGCTTCACGGACAAGCAGCTGGCCGCCGCGGACAAGCTGCCCGAGCTCAAGGCACTCGGCGGCGGACCCGCGTCGTACCAGCCGCGCCACCTGTCGGCGTACCGCAGGGTGCTGGACCTTCACCCGCGCCGGGCGCCGCTGCGCCGCCAGCTCTTCCTCAACTTCAAGGGTGGCACCGGCAAGACCAGCCTGTCGGTGGCGTACGCCTACCGCCTCGCGGAGCTGGGTCATCGCGTTCTGCTGATTGACCTCGATTCACAGGGACATGCGACGCAGCACCTCGGCCTCGGTCCCGAGAAACTCGAGCGCACCGTCTTCGATACCTTGGTGGGCGGAGTCCCGATCACCGATGTGATTCTGCCGACACCACTCGAGGAGTTCGATGTCCTCCCCGCCAACTTGCGGATGACGACGATCGACATCTCGCTCATGCCGATGTCTGGGCGCGAGTACAAGCTCCAGCGGGCTCTCGCCGGGGTGCTCGACCGCTACGAGTTCATCGTCATGGACGCCCCGCCCTCCTTTGGGCTGCTGAACCTCAACGCGCTCATCGCGACCGACGACCTGCTCGTGCCGGTGCTCCCGGATTTCCTGTCGTTCCACGGTCTCAAATTGCTGTTCGAGACGCTGGGCCAGCTCGAGGACGATTTGAACCACCGGCTGCAGCGAATCAAGATCGTCATCAATCAGTACAACCCCACGACCCGGATCGCGCGTGAGGCGAAGCGCGCGCTGGAGCAG
>DATDEZ010000095.1:0-18728 GCA_036522875.1 Gemmatimonadales bacterium
CGGCGGCCGGCTGCTGCCGCATCGCCGCGAGCGCGCTGTCCAGCCGCGCGCGCAGCTGGCGGATCTGCGCCGCCAGCGAGTCGACCTGCCGCTGGGTAGGCTGCTGCGCCCGTCCGATGGCCGGCGCCGCCAGGCACGACGCCGTAACGAGTACGGCGCACCACGTGCGTCTCATGTGTCGATCTCTCCTTCGAGTTGTAAACGGTCCACGGGCATCGCGACGTGCGATGCCGGTACTCGGGATGTCAGGAGAGCAGGGCGGGAGGTGCTCGGGCGGGGGCGGTGTGGTGAATGACGCTGCGCGCGGGGAACACCGGCAGGGCGAACGACACCCGCATGCCGCGCGCGGGCGCGGGGGCCGTCAGCGTCTGCTGCGTGACGACGCGCGTGCCGGCATAATGGCACAGCGCGCAACGCATCTCGTCGTGGAGAATCCGACAACCCTGCGAATGCCGCGCTTCGATCCCCGGCGGCGCCACGACGGCGTCGCGCGCGTGTGCCAATGTGATGGCACCGCTGCCCAACGCCTGGAGCGCGAGAAGGATGACGAGCGGAATCCGTTTCAGCGTGGCTCCTAATTCTTGCGCGCGTAGGCGCGCAGTCGCCGCAGCATCCGGCGGTCGTGCCGCAGCGGATCGTCCCGCTTCGGCGTTTCGATAATCTTAACCACGCCGGAGAGCGCCGTGTCACGCATGATGCGCCGGAACGGCTCGGCACCGATCCGGCCTTCACCAATCCATTCGTGCCGGTCGACCCGCGACCCCGCCGCGGCGCGGGAATCGTTGAGATGCAAGCACTTAAGCAGCGCAAACCCCACTATGCGATCGAACTCCTCCCACACCTCCTCGATGCGCGCCAGGTCGTATCCGGCCGCGTGCAGGTGCGCGGTATCGAGGCAGAACCCGACCCGCGTCCGGATTTCGTCAGGCAGCGCGTCGCGCAGGTCGCGCAGCTCCTCGAAGCGGGCGCCGAGCGCCGTGCCGGACCCCGCCGTGCCCTCGATCCAGACTTCGAGCGCACTCGGCACCCGCGCCAGACAGACGGCGTAGGCGGCCGCATTGCGCTCGAGCCCGGCCTCGCGGTCGTCGATGTAGTTGCCGGGATGTGACACGACGGCCTGGAGACCCAGCGCGCTCGAGCGCTCCAGCTCGGCGCAAAAGCTTTCCATGCTCCGCTCGCGCAGCAGCGGATCGGGCGACGCGAGGTTGATCAGGTAGCTGTCATGCGCGACGACTGCTTCGAGCTCGTGTCGCGCCACCTCATCTCTGAACTGTGCGGCGGTCTCCTCAGACACGGTGCGTTCGCGCCACTGGTTCGGCGTCTTGGTGAAGAGCTGGATCGCCGTGGCCCGCAGCGCGCCGCCGCGCTGCGGCGCTTCCGCGACGCCACCCTGACTCGAGACGTGGGCACCGAGCAGCATCACAGCGGCGGCTCCTCGGTGAACGCGTGTCGCGAGATCAGTGGGACAAATCGGACGCCGCCCGCATCTTGGCGCCTGACTCCCGACCCATCGAGTGGTCGTTCCAGGATGACCAGCTCTTGCGCCGACAGGTCACCGACGGGAATCACGAGCCGCCCACCCGGCGCGAGCTGCGCGATGAGCGGCTCGGGGATGCGGGGCGCTGCCGCCGCGACGATAATGCCGTCGAAGGGCGCGGCTTCCGGCCAGCCGCCGGCGCCGTCGCCCAAACGGGTCTCGATGTTCGTGAGTCCCAATCGGCGAAAGCGTTCCTCGGCTTCGACGAGGAGGTCGGGCAGCCGCTCGATGGTGAAAATGGTGCCGGCGCTCGCGAGCCGCGCCAGGATCGCGGTCTGATACCCGGAGCCGGTCCCGATCTCGAGGATCCTGCTGGCGCGCCGCGGCGCGAGCCGCTCGGTCATCAACGCGACGATGTAGGGCTGGGAAATCGTCTGCCCGCTGCCGATCGGAAGGGGCCCGTCGCTGTAGGCATCGCCCGCGAGGTGGGGCGGCAGGAACCACTCGCGCGGTGCCCAACGCATCGCCGCGAGCACGCGTTGGTCGCGAATGCCGCGCCCCGCGAGATGCCGCATGACCATGCGGGTGCGGGCGCGACGGCTTTCGGGCGCAGGGCGCAACATGCGAGAACTATAAACGCGCGCGCGCGCGCGCGCCTAATCCAACGTCTTATGGAACCTGCGCACCGACAACGCGATCAGGATCGCGGCGAACGCCACCAGGATCAGCATTTCCCGCCACAGCTCCGGGACGCCGACGCCCTTGAGCAGAATGCCGCGCAAGACTTTGAGAAAATGGGTGAGCGGCAGGAACGCCCCGATCCATTGGAACACGGCCGGCATCGCCTGGCGCGGGAACATGAATCCGGACAGCAGGATGTTCGGCAACACAAAAAAGAACGCCGCCTGCATCGCCTGCTGCTGCGTCCGCACGAGGGTCGAGATGAACAAGCCGAGCGCCAGGCTGGCGACGACGAAGACGAGCGCGACCGCATACAGCAGCAGCACGTTGCCCGTGAGCGGCACGTCGAACACGAAGCGGCCGAGCAGCAGAACGGTCGTCATCTGCACGAGGCCGACGCCGACGTACGGCGCGATTTTGCCGAGCATCAGCTCCGTGCGCGTGATGGGCGTGACGATGAGCTGCTCGAGCGTGCCGCGCTCCCGCTCGCGCACGATCGCCATCGCGGTCACGAGGACGAGGGTGATCGTGAGAATCACGCCGACGAGGCCGGGCACGATGTAGTTGGGGCTGCGCAGTCCCGGATTGTAGCGCGGCCGGACGCGCGTCTCGAGCGGCAGCAGCGTGCGGTGCGCCGCGGCCGACAGGATCGCCAGATTGCGCATCTGCGCGACGCCGGCGGCAGCGGCGAGCGCGGCCTGTGACGACAAGGGGTCGGAGGCGTCGACCACAACCTGGACCGTCGCCGTCGTCCCGCGCGCCAGGTCGCGCGGGAAGTCGTGCGGGATCGCGATGCCGGCCTGCGCGTCGCCGCGCGCGATCCAGTCATCGAGCGCGTCTCGGCCGTCCACGTGCGAGACGATGCGGAAGTTGCCCGTGTTCTCGAACGCCGCGATGAGATCGCGGCTTTCCGGCGTGCGCGACTCGTCGAGCACGACGGTGGGGATGTGACGCACCTCGGTCTGAATGGCGAACCCGAACAGCAAGAGCTGGATGACTGGGATTCCCGTCATGATGCCGAGCGTGAGGCGGTCGCGCCGCATCTGGATGAACTCTTTGCGGAACATCGGGACGAAGCGCCTCACGCGTCCTGCTCCTGCTCGTCACGCTCCTGCAGGATGATGAACGCCTCCTCGAGTGTCTTGCCGCCGACCTGCCGCGCGACTTCGTCCGGTGTGCCGAGCGCGATCAGCCGGCCCTGGCTGAGTAGCGCGATGCGCTCGCAGCGGCCCGCGTCATCCATGTAATGCGTCGTCACGATGACCGTGGTGCCGCCTTCCGCGAGCGACTTGATGGTCGCCCAAAATCCCTTGCGCGCCGCCGGATCGACGCCGGCCGTGGGCTCGTCGAGGAAGAGCACGGGCGGCCGGTGCATCAGCGCGCACGCGAGTCCGAGCCGCTGCTTCCAGCCGCCCGAGAGCGTGCCCGCGATCTGATCGAGCCGCCGGTTGAGCCCCAGGAAGCTCACGACCTCCGCGATGCGGCCGCGGCGGCCCGGCCCCTCCAGCCCGTAGATCCCGGCGAAGAAGTCCATGTTCTCCGCCACGGTGAGGTCCTCGTACAGGCCGAAGCGCTGCGACATGTAGCCGATCCGCTCCTTGATCAGATCGGGCGATTGCCGGACGTCTACGCCGGCGACGATCGCCGTGCCCTCGGTGGGCTCGAGCAGACCGCAGAGCATGCGGATCGTCGTCGTCTTGCCCGAGCCGTTGGGGCCCAGCAGTCCGAAGACTTCACCTCTGGCGATCGTGAAATGCAAATCGCGAACGGCGACAATCGGTCCGAAGCGTCTCGTGAGGTGGCGGATGTCGACAGTGACTGCGGTCTCGTTCACGGCTGGAGCGGAATCTCCAGTCGCACCGGGAGTCCCGGTTTGAGCCTGCCGCCGCCGCCGTCGGTGCTGACCTTGATGCCGAACACGAGATCGGCGCGCTCGCGCTCGGTCAGGGCCGCGCGCGGCGTGAATTCCGCCCGGGGCGAGATCTCGGTGATCGTGCCGGCAAACGCGGTGTCGGGGTAGCCGTCCACGCGGATGCGAACCTCCTGCCTCATCTTCAGGCGCGCGACAAAGCGCTCACCCACGTACGCGCGCACCCAGGGTTCGTGCACCAGGCCGAGCGACACCACCGGCGCCCCGGCGGCGATGACCTCGCCCTGCTCGGCAAATCGCGTGAGCACGATGCCGTCGGCGGGCGCGAGCAGGGTGAGCTGGTCACGGATCGATTCCGTGACTAGGGTGGCGGCGTGCGCGGCCTGCGATTCCCGAACCGACGCGCGCACCGTCTGGAGTCGCGCGGCGGCGGCCGCGGCGTTCGACTGCATGCGCTCGAGCTCCTGCGGCGACGCGATCCCCTGGATCGCGAGCACCTTGGCGCGCGCAAAGTCGTTCGCGGTTCGCTGGCTGTCCGCTTCCGCGGCGCGGATTTCGGCGGTGCGGGTCGTGGCCGCGTCGGCGAGCGCGCGGCGCTGCTCGATTTGTGCCGAGAGACCGGGCTGCTCGAGGACGGCCACCGTGTCCCCTGTGCGGACGGAATCGCCTTCGTCTTTGAGCAGCCGTTGCAGGCGACCGGAAGCGAGCGGGCTGAGCCGCACCTCGCGGATCTCGATCGTGCCGGCGACGGTCAGCGTATTCCCGGCGTTATGACACGCCGCCGCGAGGAGCGCGGCCGCGCCGAGGGCTAGCGCCGAGCCCGCGGAGCGCGCAGCCAATTGCCGGGATCCAGCGCGATGCCGCCCTGTCCGCGGATTTCGAAATGCAGGTGCGGGCCCTCGTCGCTCGACTCGCCGCCGACGTGGCCGATCACCTGGCCGCGGAGCACGTGGTCGCCCTGCTTCACCGTGGCGTCGTTCAGGTAGGCGTAGAACGTGTAGTACCCGCCGCCATGATCGATCAGCACCGACGTGAGGTAGAGGCCGAGCGGTCCCGAGAGACTGACCGTTCCGGCCTCGACGGCGCGCACGGGCGTGCCGACCGGCGCCTTGATGCCGATGCCGTGCCGTGGAATGCGCGTGTTGTTCGGCCCGGTCGTCGTGCCGAACGGATAAATGATGGAACCTTCGACCGGCCAATCGAGGCTGCCCAGATCGCTCGTGGTGATCGCGCCCGTCGTCGCGGTCGCGACGCCGCGCGACTCGGCCTCGCGGCGCGCGCGCTCCAGCGCCTCGACGCGATCGTTGAGCGCTCGCTCGTCGCGATCGAGCCGCGTGAGCCGTTGCTCCGCTTCCCGCGCGTTGCGCCGCGTCTCGCGCAGGTTCGTTTCGCGCTCGTGCTCGAGCGCGAGGTAGCGGCCCAGCTCGTCCGTGCGCTCGACTTTGCGGTGCGCGAGCGCCTCGCGGGAGTCCACCAGCAGCTGGCGCTGCCGGGCTACGCGATCGCGCAGCTTCTGCATGTCGTTGGTCAGCAGGCGATCCTGGCGACTGACGAGAAAGAGGTACTTGTAGCGCGACAGCAGGTCGCCGAAGCTCTCGGCGGCGAGCAGGACCTGCCAGCTGTAGAGCGGCCCGCGCTTGTAGATGTCCACCAGCCGCCGCTCCAGCACGGCGCGCTTTTCGAGCAGCGCGTCCTGCGCGATCAGGAGATCGACGGTGATCTGGTCGATCTGCGTGCCGAGGCCGCGGATCTGGCGGTCGAGCTCATTGACGATGCGGTTGGTGCTCTGCTTCTGTTGCTCGATGTTGGCGATTTCGTCGGAGAGGGAATGCGCCTGCGTCCGGAGGCGCTCGAGCTCTGATTCGACCTCCGAGCGCTCGCGCTTGATGCTCTCGAGGCGCCGCTGGTTCTCCTGCATCTGCTGTTGATACGTCGGACGTTGGGCGGCAAGCGGGGCGGCGATCGCGAGCAACAACAGCACGGCACATCTCATATTCGCTTCAGGTGCCGTCCCACACTCAAGGCGCTGCCGAACAATCCAATGAGCGCGCCGAAGACGACGATGGCCGCGGCTTGTTCCTGCGTGAAGAACGAGGCTTGGAGCAGGTAGCGATTGATCAGCATGTAGGCGGCAAACGACAACCCGATCGCGACGGCGCCGCCGAGCAGTCCCTTGATGGCCCCCTGGAGCAGGAAGGGCCGCCGGATGAAGCCGTCGGTCGCACCGACGAGGCGCATGATCGCGATCTCGCGGCTCCGCTGCAGCACGGCCATGCGGATCGTCGTGCCGATGATGATGATAGCCACGATCGCGAACGCCACGCCGACCACGATGCCGACCGCGGCGGCGAGTCCGCGCAGGCGGTCGAGCTTCTCCACCCAGTCGCGCCCGAAGCGCACGTCGTCCACGAAGCCGAAGCCGCGCAGCCGATCGGCGACCGCGGCGACGTGGTCGGCGTCGCGATAGCCTGGCTTGAGCTTCACCTCGATCGACGCGGGAAGCGGATTGCGCTCGAGCTCCTGCATGACGTCGCGCAGCTCGATCAGCTCGGCACGGGCGCGCGAGAGCGCTTCTTCCTCGGATACGTAGGTCGCCGTCTGTACTTCCGGGAACGCTTCGATGTCCTTCAATGCCTGCGCGCTGGCCTCGACCGGCGCCCCGGGAAGCAGGTACGCGACGATTTCGACGCGCTCTTCGACGTCCCGCAACGCCGCCTGCAGGTTCACGACGACGAGGCCGAAGAGGCCGAGCACGAACAGCGAAAAGGCGATCGTCGTGACCGACAAGGCGGACAGGAGCGGCGCACGCTTGAACGTCAGCATCGACTCGCGGAGCGTGAGGTTCATGTCGCCGTGGCCTCATCCTTCGTCTCGTCGACGGAGGAATCGTAGACGAGGGAGCCCTCCTGGAGCTCGATGACCCGATACGGCGCCTGGCGCACGAGATCGAGGTCGTGCGTCGCCATCACGACGGCGGTGCCGCTCGCGTTGATGTCGCGCAGCAATTGGAAGACGCCGCGCGTGGCGCGCTCGTCGAGATTGCCGGTGGGCTCGTCGGCGAGCAGTACCGTGGGCTCGTTGACCAGCGCGCGCGCGATCGCGACGCGCTGCTGTTCCCCGCCCGACAGCTCGCGCGGATAGGCCTGCGCTTTGGCGGCCAGGCCGACCTGCGTGAGCACGCGCATCACCCGCGCCGGGATCGTGGACGAGCGCGCACCCGTGACCTCCAGCGCGAACGCCACGTTTTCTTCGGCGGTCCGGTCCTCGAGCAGCCGGAAGTCCTGGAACACGATGCCGAGTTTGCGGCGCAGCATGGGGACGTCGCGCGGCCGCATCTCGTTCACGTTGTAGCCGGACACGCGGACGTCGCCCGAGGTGGGACGCTCCTCGGCGTAGATCAGCCTCATGACGGTGGACTTCCCGGCGCCTGAGTGACCGGTGAGAAACGCGAACTCACCTTTGGCGACGTGGAAGGAGACGTCCTTGAGCGCCAGGCCGCCCTTGGGGAAGGCCTTGAAGACGTTCGTGAACTTGATCACTTAGTGCCGCGCCAGGGCCTGGGCGAAGTCCGCGATGAGATCATCGGGATCCTCCAGTCCCAGGGAAAATCTCAAAAATCCGTCCGGAATGCCAGCCTGCGCGCGCTGGTCCGCCGTCAGGCTGGCGTGCGAGGTGAGGCGTGGCTCCGAGACGAGGGTCTCGACCCCGCCGAGGCTGGGGGCGTGGGTCGCGATCGTCAGCGCCTTGAGGAAGCGCTCCGCGGCGCGAACGCCGCCTTTCAACTCGACCCCCAGCATGCCGCCGAACCCGGCGAGGATGCGCTTGGCCAGCTCGTGATCGGGGTGCGACGGCAGGCCCGGATAATGAACCTTGGAGATCGCGTCCTGCTTGGCGCACCACTGGGCGACGGCGAGCCCGATCTCGTTCTGGCGCGCCACGCGCACGGTGAGCGTGCGCATGCCGCGGTCGATCAGCCACGCGGCAAACGGGTCGAGCGCCTGGCCCCAGACCTGCATCAGGCGCCGGACCTCTTCCACCACCTGGTCGGTCCCGGCGACGGCGCCCGCGATGACGTCGGTGTGGCCGTTGAGGTACTTGGTCGCGGAATGGATCACGATGTCGGCACCGTGCTCGAGCGGCCGGAAATTGACCGGCGAGGCGAACGTCGCATCGACGATCAGCGCGAGGCCCTCGGCTTTGCAGAGCGTGGCGACGGGCTCGAGATCGATGACGCGCATCAGCGGGTTGGTCGGCGTTTCGAGGAACACGGCGCGCGTCGTCTTGCGCATCGCCTTCTTCCACGTGCGCTGCTGCGTCGGATTCACGAACGAGACGTCGATGCCGAGCTTCCCGAATTCCTCGCGGAACAGCCGGAACACGCCGCCGTAAATCCATTCGCTCGCGAGCAGGTGGTCGCCGGGGCGCAGCACGGCCAGGTGCGCAAGCGCGACCGCGCCCATGCCGCTCCCCGTGAACAGGGCGGCCTCCGCGCCTTCGAGCAGCGCGAGCTTCTTGCCGATCTCGACCTGGTTCGGATTGTTCCCGTAGCGACTGTAGAGCACTTCGGTCGTGGAGCCGACCGGGTTCGTGAATGTCGCGCTTTGGAAGAGCGGGGGAGCGACGGCCGACCAATCGGCGCGTGCTTTGGGGTCGCCGTGTATGGCGCGGGTCGACAGACCCAGCCGGCGGCGTTTCACGCCGCCGTCAGACGGATGGAGCCTCCGGGATTGCGTGCCGCCAGCCGCCGCTCGACGAGCTCGTCGAGCAGCGCCGGCGCGGGCTCACTCGCGCCAAGGCCTTCCAGCACACCGTCGGCGCGCTCGCACAGCACGGCCAGCCCGGCTCCCGCCAGCACCGGCTCGATCGCGTCGCGGTGGGCCTCAGTGAGACCGCGCAGCAGCAGCACTTTCACCTTGTCGCGCACCAGCTTGGCGACGATTTCGTCGGCACAGGAATAATCGAGGCAGCCGACGCCGGTGAAATCCATGACCGCGATGGTGCCGGGAGGAAGGTCGCGCTCGATGTTTTCGCGGACGGCGCGCCCGGTGGGACGCGTGACGAGATCGGTATAAAAGCCGGAGACCGACTGCTGCAGGACCGCGCTCACCATGATATGCGGAATCACTTCTTCGGCGACCCTTTCTCCGACGCTTGCTCCGGAATGATCAGCAGGACCTGCGACCCCGGGAATGCCGGCAGTCCGTCCTTCAACGGCACCTCGTCGTCCCAGCGCGGCACGATCGCGATGCGCGCCGTGCCGCTGCGGATCGCAACCTTGCCTTCCCAGCGGGCGAGATAGCGGCGAATCCCCGCCAATCCCTGGCCGCGACCTGGATCGCGAAACCGGCTGACGCCCTGGATCAGCGCCGCTTCCAGCGCCGCGGCATCGCCCCAGCGCTCGCCGAACCGCTTCGCCTGCGTGGCCTCGAGCGAATGCCGGAAACCGACTCCCGCATCCGCGACCGCAATCACCACCACGCGCCGGGCCAGCTTGCGCCGCCAGTTGTACGCCTGCACCGCCACCCAACCGCCCGTGCCGGCGTGCTCCACAATATTCTGACAGGACTCCGAAAGCGCCATAGCGAATCCCATCGTCGCTTTCGGATCGAGCCCGAGCTCCGAGCTGAGGATCGCCGAGGCGCGCTGCTGAATCGTGCTCACGACGGCGTGCACGTCTTCGGCGGCGCGGACCGGCGTCACGGGAAGCAACACGTCACTCTCCACCGCCGGCTTCACCTTCGGCACCTTGCCGTGGATCTCGAACAGGTCGCCGCCCTCGCGGAAGAATCCGGCGCGCGCCCAGTAGCTCGCGACGTCGCCGTTGGCCGGCGCGGTGAGCAGCGGGCGCTCGCCCTTGCGGCCCGCCGCCTCGCCCGCGGCGAGCAGGCCGACCAGCCCGTAGGGCGACGCCCACTCGGCGGCATGCGCGTCGAACAACATCCGCTCGGTGCCGCCGTCGGCCTGGGCGTATGCCGCCGCGAACTGGTCGAAGGAACGATCGTCGAACTGGCTGGGGACTTCGACGAGGCGCGTCATGCGACGGAGAGCCTGCCCAGCAAGTGATCGCGGAGCCCGGTGGCGCCCCGGTGGCTCACGTTCCGCGTGCCCAGCTGCGTGCCGGTCCGCACCGCTTCTTCTATCGACGCGCCGGCCACGAGGGCGGCGGCGGCGGCTCCGCCAAACACGTCGCCGCAACCGGTCGGATCGTTCGTATCAGCCGCGAACGCGGAATGCACCGGAGGCACCGGGACGCGCGCGGTGCGGATCGGATTGCCCGTGAAGTACGCCGCGCCTTTCGGCCCGAGCGTGACGATCACCGCGGTGCAGCCCTCGCGCATCGCGTCCGCGGCGGTGGCCAGCGGGTCCGGGCCAAGCTGGCTCATTTCGTCTTCGTTGAGCTGGATCACGTTGAACGCGCTGAACCAGCGCGACGCTTCCGGCAGGGTCCGCAGGACGCGCGTCCCGTCCGATTCTTTGCCGAGGAACAGGCTGTGCAGGTCGGCATAAATGAAGTTCGCAAACCCGCGCCGCAGGAGCTGCGCGGCTTCGAGGTTCAGCTCGAAGCCTGAAATGAAATTGACGTACAGCCCGTCCAGATCTCGCACCAACGGCCCCAGCTCGGCCCATGTCCAGGGAGGGACGCCGCCCGCCATTTGCTCGCAGCGCCGCTCCGCCGACTCGTAGCGCAGCGTCACCCGATTGTTCGGCTCGGGGACCTCCATGAAGCGTGCGGCGTGTGGCGTGTGGCGCAGCGTGCGCAAAAACTCGTTGGCCTTCGGCGCTAAATCTCGCCCGACTTTGATCAATGGAACGATCTGCCAGTCATCCGGCAGCGTGGCGTCGATGGCGGAGAGGGCGTACGAAATCCCGCCCCATTCCTGCACGGCTGGTTGAGCGGGGTCGCGGCCGTAGATGGTGTCCCAGACCATCGACCCGATCACACCCAGTCGCTTCAGCGCAGGCCCCAGTTTTTCTGAATGAAGACGGCGGCGGCGCCGTACACGCCGGCAGTGCCGGGCAGCGTGCCGGGCACGATCTTGCAGGCCTCCCAGATCGGCTTGAACGCCCGGCGTTTGACTTCGCTGCGCAGCGGATTGAACAGCTTGTCGCCCGCCTGCGTGACGCCGCCGCAGATGACCACGACTTCGGGATTGAAGATGTTCATGAAGCTCGCCACCGCGGCGCCGAGCAGCGCGGCCGTATCGCGCACGACCTCGAGCGCCCATTCGTCGCCGTCGTTCGCCGCCTCGTAGATGATCTGCGCGGTCAGCTTCGTGAGATCGCCCTTCACGTACTGCGGCAACGACGTCTCCGCGCCCGACTGAATGCCTTCGATCGCGCGTTCGGCGATGGCCGGCCCCGACGCGTACGCCTCGACGCATCCGTAGTTGCCGCACTTGCAATGCCGCCCATTGGCGTCGATGCTCACATGGCCGAATTCGGCGGCCGAGTCGCTGACGCCGCGATAGATGTCGCCGTCGATGACGATGCCGCCGCCGATGCCCGTGCCGAGCGTCAGGCCGATGACATAATTCGCCCCGCGCGCGGCGCCGCGCCACCACTCGCCGTAGATCGCGCAGTTCGCGTCGTTGTCGAGCGTCGCGGGTAAGCCGAGACCTTCGCTCACCCGGTCGCGCAGCGGCATGTTGGTCCAGCCGAGATTCGGGGTCAGCAGCACTATGCCGGTCTTGGTGTTCAGCGGGCCGGGGGATCCGATCCCCACGCCCTCCACTTTCTTACCGGATTCCTTGATCGACGCCTTGGCGAGCTTGATGATGCGACCGATGACCGGATCCGCGCCCTGCGCCGCCAGCGTGGGCTCGGACACGACGGCAAGAATCTCCGACCCGTCCTCCGCGAGGACGCCGGCCACGAGATTGGTCCCACCGACATCAATTCCGACGACGTAGCGCACCAAGGTCCTCGATTGCTTGAGTCACGACCCCGACCGGGAGGTCGCGCATGCAGCGATGATGCCCCAACGGGCACGCGCGCGGCCCGTGCGACGAGCAGGGGCGGCACTCCAGCTCGACGCCGAGCGCGACGTCACCCGGTCGCAGCGGTCCGAACCCGAAGTCCGTAACCGTCGGACCGAACAGCGCGATCACCGGCGTCCCCATCGCGGTCGCGAGATGGAGCGGGGCGCTGTCGTTCGTCACGAGTACCGCCGCCCGCCCGATCAGCGCCGCCGATTGCCGCAGCGTCAGCTTGCCGCAGGCGTTGACGACCTGTTGCCGCCCGTTGCCGCCGTTTGCCGCCTTCGCGATCTCGTCACCGAGCCCGGCGTCGTCGGCGCTGCCCACCACCACGACTTGGGCCCGGCCCGCAACCGCCGCCGCCAGCTCCGCGAAGTACGGCCAGCGCTTGCTACCCCATATCGAGCCCGGGGCGAGCGCGACGAACGTCCCGTCGAGCAGCGCCGCGGCACGCTCGTCCTCCGCCGTGGGCCGTAGCTGGGGAGGATAGAGGCCAGCGGCTTCATTGGCGAGGGCCAGCAAACGGTCGGTTTCGTGACCCGTTCGGGGCTTGGGTCTACGCTCCGTATAGAGGAAGGACCAGCCGCCCGAGAACCCAATCCGCGCCGGAATCCCAGCCAGGAGCGCCAGCGTGGCCGTGCGGAGCGACCGATGCGGCAGATAGGCATGGGTATATCGCGCCGCTCGCAAGCGCGCGCCCAACGTACGGATGCCCGTCCAGCCCCGGTCTTTCCCTCGTTTGTCGTAGGGGATCACCTGGTGCACCGCGGGATGTGTCTCGAGCAACGGCGCGGCAGCCGGTGTGGTCACGACGTCGACCGGACCATGGCGCGCCGCCAGCGCGGCGAGCAGCGGCGTCGTCAGGACGACGTCGCCCAGAAATGCCGTCTGGATGACGAGACTACTCAACCTGGAGCACGGCGAGAAACGCCTCCTGCGGGATCTCGACCGTTCCCACTTGCTTCATCCGCTTCTTTCCTTCGCGCTGCTTCTCGAGCAGCTTGCGCTTGCGGGTCACGTCGCCGCCGTAACACTTCGCGGTCACGTTCTTGCGCAGCGGCCGGATCGACTCACGCGCGATCACCTTGGTGCCGATCGCGGCCTGAATCACCACTTCGAACAGCTGCCGCGGGATCAGGTCTTTGAGCTTCTCCGCGATCTTGCGGCCGTATTCGTACGCCTTGTCGCCGTGGATGATCACGCTGAACGCGTCGACGGCTTCGCCGTTCAGCAGCATGTCCAGCTTCACGAGCTCGCCCGGACGGTACTCGAGAAACTCGTAGTCGAGCGACGCGTAGCCGCGTGAAATCGTCTTCAGCTTGTCGTAGAAGTCCAGGATGATTTCCGCGAGCGGGAACTCCCAGTCGAATTCGACGCGCGTCGGGTCGAGGAACTGCATGCCGCGATACACGCCGCGGCGCTCCTGGCCGAGCTTCATGATGCCGCCGATGTAATCGGACGGCGCGAAGACGCGCGCCTTGACGTACGGCTCTTCGACGCGGTCGACCTCGGAGCCGTGCGGCAAGAGACTCGGATTTTCGACCAGCTCCATCTTGCCGTCGGTCTTGTAGACGTGGTACTCGACGTTCGGGACGGTGCTGATCAGATCGAGGTTGAACTCGCGCTCGAGCCGCTCGCGCACGATCTCCATGTGGAGCAGGCCGAGGAAGCCGCAGCGGAAGCCGAACCCGAGGGCGACCGAGGTCTCGGGCTCGTAGTGGAGCGAGGCGTCGTTCAGCTGGAGCTTCGCGAGCGCGTCACGCAGCTCCTCGTACTGCTCGGCGTTCGTCGGGTAGAGTCCCGCGAACACCATCGATTGGATGTCCCGATATCCGGGCAGGAGCTCGACGTCCCGATGCTCCGCGTCCAGCACCGTGTCGCCGGGGCGGATCTCCCGAACGCCGCGGACGTTGGCGACCACGTACCCGACTTCACCCGCCTCGAGCTGCTCGGTGGGCTTGTGCCCGAGCTGGAGATAGCCAACTTCATCCACCTCGTAGACGTCGCCGGTGTGCGCGCCGAAGACGATTTTCATCCCGGGCTTCATGACGCCGTCGACGACGCGGATGGACGGGATCGCGCCGCGATAGCGGTCGTAATAGGAGTCGAAGATCAGCGCGCGGAGCGGCGTCTCGGGCTTGCCGCGCGGCGGCGGGACGCGGGCAACGACCGCCTCGAGCAGCTCCGGCACCCCCCGACCTTCTTTCGCCGAGATGCGTAGGATTTCCTCGGGCTTGGTCCCGATGAGGTCGTGGATCTCCTGGGCGCGCTTGTCCGGCTCGGCGCCCGGAAGATCGATCTTGTTCAGGACGGGTATGATTTCGAGGCCCGCGTCCATCGCCAGCAGCAGGTTGGACAATGTCTGGGCCTGAATTCCCTGCGAAGCATCCACGACGAGAATCGCGCCTTCGCAGGCAACCAGCGACCGCGATACCTCGTAGGTGAAGTCGACGTGTCCCGGCGTATCGATGAGGTTCAGCTCGTACAATTGCCCGTTCTTCGCATGGTAGCTCATTCGCACGGCGTTGAGCTTGATCGTGATGCCGCGCTCGCGCTCCAGGTCCATGGTGTCGAGGACCTGTTCGCGCATCAGCCGCTTGTCGAGCGTGCCGGTCAGCTCGATGAGCCGGTCGGCGAGCGTCGATTTGCCATGGTCGATGTGGGCGACAATACAGAAGTTGCGGATGTGATCTTGGCGCATCGCGCGTAGAATATAGCGTCCATGCCTTCCTCCCCCGTAACCGGCTGGTTCGATCCCTCGCCCAAGGGCGGCTTCCTCCGCCAGGCGGCGAACAGCTATTTGCCCGGAAAGGGCGATCCGCAGGTCCGGCTGCCGGGACTCCGCCGCGGCGACCTGCTGGTGCTCGAGAACGGCCGGGTGGCATCGGTCAATGGCCTGCCCGCGGAACAGCTCGACGGCCGCCCGGAGTTCGCATCGCTCGGCGCCGTCCATCCCAGCCGCCCGCTCGTCTTGGAGACGCCGCGGGCGTCCAGTCAGCGCACCGCCGACATCCAGCGCGCCGTCGATCTGATCTGCCCGTTCGGGTTCGGCCAGCGCGCGCTCATCGTGTCGCCGCCGAAAGCCGGCAAGACGATGATGCTGCAGGCGATCGCGGAGGCCGTGGCCGAGAATCATCCGCAGGCGTCGCTCCTCATTCTCCTGGTCGATGAGCGGCCCGAAGAGGTGACCGAGATGATCGATTGGGGCAGGGGCGAAGTGGTCGCCTCGAGCTTCGATCTGCCGCACGAGCGGCATGTGGCCGCCGCCGAGATGGTGTTCGACCACGCCCGCCGGCAGGTGGAGCTTGGCCGCGACGTCGTGATCGTGCTCGATTCGCTCACGCGCCTCGCCCGCTCGCACAACACGACCGGCCGCGGCAGTGGCCGGACCATGTCGGGCGGCCTCGATGCCAACGCGTTGGCCAAACCCAAGAGCATGTTCGGCGCGGCGCGGGCGGTTCCCCAGGGCGGCTCACTCAGCGTGATCGCGACCGCGCTCGTCGAGACCGAAAGCCGCATGGACGACGTGATCTTCGAGGAGTTCAAGGGCACGGGCAACGCCGAGCTGCGGCTCGCGCGCGGGCTGGCGGACCGCCGGATCTATCCCGCCATCGATATCGCCGCCAGCGGCACGCGTCGCGAAGAGCTGCTCGCCGACGCGAAAACGATCGAGGCGAAACAAAAACTCCGGCGGGGATTGGTGGACCTCCCGCCGGAGCAAGCGATGCAGAACCTCCTGCAGCTGATGAAACGCGCTAAGACGAATGCCGAGTTGTTGAGCGCGATTTAGCGCGCGACGCCGATTCGACCTTGATCACGCGGCCGGTCGTCGCGCTCACTTCGACTTCCGTGGCGGTCTTTCGGCCGCTGCGCTGAATGTTGAACTCCCACATCAGCCGCCCGCGCTCCTGCTCGAGCTCCGTGCTCTGCAGGGTGCCGGGCACGCGCTTCATGGCGACCGCGCGCGCGGAGTCTTCGGTGATCTTCGCCTTCGACGCCAGGCTGTCGGGAACGTTGCGTGTGGGTTGCTGGGCGGCGAGCGAGCCGGCGAACGCCACCGCCGCGGTGAGGGTGAGCGATGTCAGTAGGCGCATAAAACACTCCAGGAAAAAGGTGTAGTCGTGGTCCCCTGAGACCACACCAGTCTGAAACCGGTCACCCGAGCCGGAAGTCTGCTCCCCGAATCGCAACGAGCAGCGTGGGGACCGCGAACAGCGTGATCGGAGTCGAGAGGACTAAGCCACCGATCACGGCCAGCGCGAGCGGCCGCTGCAATTCGCTGCCGGCTCCGAGGCCGAGCGCCAGTGGCAGGAGTCCGAACAACGTGCAGAGCGTGGTCATGAGGATGGGCCGCAGTCGCACGCGGGCGGCTTCGCGAATCGCAGCCTCGAGCGCCACGCCCTCCGCCCGCATGCGCAATCGCGTGAAGTCGAGCAGGATGATCCCGTTTTTCACGATGAGCCCGACGAGGAGAATCAGGCCCATAAAGGACGCGACGTTGAGCGCCGTTCCGGTGATCAGCAGGAGCATGAGCGCCCCCACGAACGAGACCGGGGCGACGAGCAGCACGATGAGCGGCTCGACGAACGACTCGAACTGCACGACCATCACCGCGCAGACACTGACCGCCGCGAGAAACAGCACGAGCAGCAGCGCGCGGAAGGCGTCCTGCTGGCCTTCATATTGGCCGCCCAGCGCCAGGCGAATTCCCGGCGGCGGCGGCTGGCGCGCCAGCACGCGGCGCACGTCCCGCATCACGCCGCCCAGCGAGCGGCCACTGACGTCCGCGGTCAGGGCAATCAGCTGTTGCTGGTTCTCGCGCTCGAGGCTCATGCGCGATTCTGCCGTCGTGAACGTCGCGAGACTGCCGAGCGGCGTGATCCCCGTGACCGGCAAGGAACGCAGCCGTAGCGGGTCGAAGCGCACCGAATCCGGGGCGCGCACGCGGACCCCCACCGGCCGGTCTCCGCTGCGCACCTCTCCCGCCTGCACGCCGAGCAGCGCGGCGCTCACGACGTCGCCGACGTCCGCGGGCGTCAAACCCACGCGCTGCGCCTCCGGCTGATTGACGTGCATCAAGAGCTCGGGCGACGGCTCGCTGACTCCATTGTAGAAATCTTCGAGTCCTGCGACGCTGTCGAGCGCCGGCTCGAGGCGACGCGCGTAGGCCTCCAGGGAGTCGAGTCGCTCGCCGAACAGCTTGATCTCGACGGGCCGCGCCGCGCCCGCCAGGTCGTTGATCACGTCGGACAGGATTTGCACGAACTCGATGTGCAACCGCGGCACCGCGGCGTTGATCTTGTCCCGTGCGTCGTCCATGACTTCGAAGATGTCGCGCGAGCGCTGCCCGTGCGGCTTGAGCCGCGCCACGATGTCGCCCGTGTTCTGCGCCGTCGCGAACAGTCCCAGCTCCGCGCCGGTCCGCCGCGACGTACCCGCGATCTCCGGCGTCTCGGCCAGGATCCGCTCCGCGATGCCGACTTCACGATCGGTCTCGGTGAGCGCGGTGCCGCCCGGCGTGAAGTAGTCGAGCACAAACGCCCCCTCGTCCATTTCCGGCAGGAAGCCGGTCTCGACGAGGCGCCACAGCCCGACACCCACGGCGGCTAACGCCAGCGCGGCGATGATCACGAGCCGCGGGCGGCGCAATACCCCGCTGAGCGCGCGCTCATAGCGCGGGCCGAGCGTGTCGAGCGCCGCCTGCGCGCGCTGCAGCGCTCCCGCCGTGCTCGGCTCCACTTCGTGTGCGGTTACGAACTGCTCGGCGAGCAGCGGGATGATCGTGAGGGCGAGCACTAATGACACGAGCACGGCCACGGTTAGTGTGGTCGCCAGCGCGGCGAAGAATTGCCCGACCACACCCTGGAGCAAACCCAGCGGCAAGAAGACGACGACGGTCGTGAGCGTGGACGTGGTCACCGGCCAGATCAGCTCTTGCACCGCCGCGCGAATGGCGCCGGCGCGATCGGCACCCGAGCGCAAGTGACGCGCGATGTTTTCGGTGATAACCACCGCGTCATCGATCACCAGGCCGATCGCGATGGCCATGGCGCCGAGCGTCATCAGATTGAATGTCTGGCCGAGCAGCCGCATCACGAACACGGTGACCGCCAGGGTCAGCGGAATCGACGTCGCGCTGACCGCCGTGATCCGGCCGTGGCGCAAAAAGAGCAAGAGGACCACGACCGCCAGCGCCGCTCCGATCAGCATCGCGTCCCGCACCGACCGCACCGCGTCGCGCACGAGTTGGGCCTGATCGTAGACCGGCTTGAGGTGCACCCCCGCCGGCAAGGTCGGCGCGATCGCGGCCATGACGCGCGCGACGCTGTCGGCGATCGCGAGCGTGTTGCCGCCGAGCTGGCGCGTGATGTTGATGAGCGCGGCGGGTCGGCCGTCGCCGGCGATGATCCGGACGTGGTCCTCCGTGCCGACCTGGACCGTCGCGAGGTCGCGCACGCGCAGGCCGCCGCGTAGGACGACGTTGCCGATGTCCTCGGCGGCGTGCGCCTCCTGGTCGGTCACGATCAAGTACTGCCGGTAGTCCTGCGCCACGCGCCCGACTGCCTGGACCGTGATGGCGCGCCGAATGCCGTCCGCGAGGTCGGTGTAGGTGAGTCCGTTGGCGACGAGACGTGCCGGGTCGGCGATGACCTCGAGCTCCCGGACGTCGGATCCCTGGACGTCCACCCGGCCGACGCCCGGCACGCGCGAGATCAGCGGCTTG
>DATDEZ010000096.1:0-4042 GCA_036522875.1 Gemmatimonadales bacterium
GGCTTCATCGAGACGCCGTACCGGCGCGTGAAGGACGGCAAGGTCACCAAGGACATCGAGTACCTGTCGGCGATCGAGGAAGGCAAGTACGTGATCGCGCAAGCCAACGCCGAGCTCGACAAGAACGGCAAGTTCGTCGACGAGCTGGTCTCCTGCCGCCACCGCAACGAGTTCACGCTGTCGACGCCCGACAAGATCGAGTACATCGATGTGGCGCCGTCGCAGATCGTGTCGGTGGCCGCCTCGCTCATCCCGTTCCTCGAGCACGACGACGCGAACCGCGCGCTGATGGGCTCGAACATGCAGCGGCAGTCCGTGCCGCTCCTCTTCCCGCAGGCGCCGCTCGTGGGCACCGGGCTCGAGGATAAGGTCGCCATCGACTCGGGCGCGGTGGTCATCGCGCGCCGGGCCGGCGTGGTGACGCGCGTGACGGCCGACGAGATCATCATCGACGCGGGCGACGACGAGAGCCGCACCGGCAACGGCGATCACCCGCTGGCGCGGCTCAAGCAGCACGACCGCTATCGCCTGAAGAAGTTCTGGCGCACGAACCAGGACACCGCCATCAACCAGCGGCCGCTCGTCCACATGGGCCAGAAGGTGAAGGCGGGCCAGGTGGTGGCGGACGGTGCCGGCACCGAGGGCGGCGATCTCGCGCTCGGCGCGAACGTGACGGTCGCGTTCATGCCGTGGTACGGCCACAACTTCGAAGACGCCATCGTGCTGTCGGAGCGCCTGGTGAAGGACGACGTCTACTCGTCGATCCACATCCAGGAGCTCGAGCTCCACGTCCGCGACACCAAGCGCGGCCGCGAGGAGATCACGCGCGAGATCCCGAACGTCGCCGAGGAGTCGCTGGTCGACCTCGACGAGCGCGGCATCGTGCGGATCGGCGCCCACGTGAAGGCGGGCGACATCCTGGTCGGCAAGATCACGCCCAAGGGCGAGACCGAGCTGTCGCCGGAAGAGAAGCTGCTGACGGCGATCTTCGGCGAGAAGGCGAAGGACGTGAAGGACAGCTCGCTGAAGGTGCCGCCGGGCATGGAAGGCGTGGTCATCGACGTGAAGATCTTTTCGCGCATCGAGGACCAGGTCGTCGAGAAGGACCGCGGCGAGCGTATCGGCGAAGTGCGCCGGCTCGAGACCGAAGAGAAGGCGCGCATCTCGGAGGCGGTGTTCACCGAGGTGGTGGAGCTGCTCGCGAATCAGGAAGTCGGACTGATGCTGAAGGCGGGGACGGTCGAAGAGTACCTGCCGGCCGGAACCAAGCTGTCGAAGCAGCAGCTCGGCGAGATCAACTTCGCGGATATCGACCTGAAGACGCTGCGCGTGGCGAACAAGTCGGTGAACGAGAAGGTCCGCGCCGTGCTCGACGCCGCCGGCGCCGAGCGCGCGAAGATCGAAGAGAAGTCGGAGGACCAGATCGACAAGATCCTCCAGCCCGACGAGCTGCCGCCCGGGGTCATCCAGCTGGTGAAGGTCTACGTCGCCGAAAAGCGGAAGATCTCGGTCGGCGACAAGATGGCGGGCCGCCACGGCAACAAGGGCATCATCGCCCGCATCGTGCCGGAAGAGGACATGCCGTTCCTCCCGAACGGCACGCCGGTCGACATCGTGCTGAACCCGCTCGGCGTGCCGAGCCGCATGAACGTCGGCCAGATTCTGGAGACGCATCTCGGTTGGGCCGCGCATCTGCTCGGCTTCGACGCGAAGACGCCCGTATTCCAGGGCGCCGACGAGACGGAGATCGGCGCGCTGCTGCGGCTCGCGGGATTGAGCTGGGCGGCCGACGCGCTGCGGCTCGAGGTGAAGCCGCCGGAGCTGGACACGCCGCGCGTCACGCAGGTCGTGTCGGACCTGCGGAAGCTGCCGCCGACGAGCGGCGACCGTCCCGACATCGCAACGTCCGGCCTGTCGTTGCTGGCCGGTCGCGGCGTATCGGCGGAGTCGCGCGAGCTGTATCACCAGATGGTCGACTTCCTGAAGGTCGCGGCGAAGGAGCTGGTGGAGCGTGAGCTCGCGCAGCGCCGCATCGAGCAGGAAGTGCATCAGGCCAAGATCGAGTCGGCGGAGGCGAACGGTCTCTCCGACGCCGAGAAGGCCGCGCTGAAGAGCGGCCTGAAAGAGGTCGAGAAGCTGCTCGCCAAGGACAAGCCGGCCGAGGTGCTCGAGGCGACGGGACGTCCCGCGCTGGCGGCGCTGTTCGGCGCGAAGTCCGAGGCCGACGTCGACGCCGCGGCGGTCGAGCTGCTGGCGGCGGCGGGACTCTCGCCGGTCGGCAAGTGCCGGCTGCGCGACGGCCGCTCGGGCGAGCTGTTCGCGTCCGAGGTGACGGTCGGCTCGATCTACATGATGAAGCTGTCGCACCTCGTGGACGACAAGATCCACGCCCGCTCCATCGGCCCGTACTCGCTGGTGACGCAGCAGCCGCTCGCCGGCAAGGCGCAGTTCGGCGGCCAGCGGTTCGGCGAAATGGAAGTGTGGGCGCTCGAGGCGTACGGCGCCGCGCACACGCTGCAGGAAATCCTGACCGTGAAGTCGGACGACGTGAACGGCCGGAGCCGCGTGTACGAGGCGATCGTGAAGGGGCAGAACCTGCCGAAGCCCGGGATTCCGGAATCCTTCAACGTGCTGGTGAAGGAGCTCCAGGCCCTGGGACTGAAGGTGACACTCGGCACGACTGAAGACGTGGAGGAATAAGTGATCGACTTTCGTAGCGGCCACGAGCCCAAGAGCTCGGCCTTCGATTATATCCAGATCCGGATCGCCTCTCCCGAGGAGATCCGCGGCCCCAAGGATTCCAAGGAGCGCGAGCGCCTGGAGCTCCAGGGCCAGCGCACGTGGTGGTCGTGGGGCGAAGTCACCAAGCCCGAGACGATCAACTACCGGTCGTTCAAGCCGGAGCGGGATGGCTTGTTCTGCGAGCGCATCTTCGGCCCGGTGAAGGACTGGGAGTGCCATTGCGGCAAGTACAAGCGGATCCGCTATCGCGGCGTGATCTGCGATCGCTGCGGCGTCGAGGTGACGCTGTCGAAGGTGCGGCGCGAGCGCATGGGGCACATCGAGCTCGCCGTGCCGGTGGCGCACATCTGGTTCTTCAAGACGCTGCCGTCGCCGATGGGCAACCTGCTCGACATGACGCTGCGCGATCTCGAGCGCGTGATCTACTACACGAACTACGTCGTCATCGAGCCGGGTGAGCAGGAAGTGCAGGAGCGCGAGCTGCTCGATGAGGACCGCTTCCTCGAGCTCCGCGCCAAGGCGAAGGCCGAGGGCGACCAGGCGTTCCGCGCCGACATCGGCGCGCCGGCGATTCGCTCGCTGCTCGAGCGGATCAACGTCGACAAGCTCGCCGACGAGCTGCGCGAAACCGTCGCGACCGAGACGAGCCAGCATCGCAAGAAGCAGATGCTGAAGCGCCTCAAGATCGTGGACGCGATGCGCAACTCCGGCAACGCCGGCGAGCAGCGCAACGACCCGCGCTGGATGATTCTCGACGTGGTGCCGGTGATTCCGCCCGACCTGCGGCCGCTCGTGCCGCTCGACGGCGGGCGCTTCGCCACGTCCGACTTGAACGATCTGTACCGCCGGGTGATCAACCGGAACAACCGGCTGCAGAAGCTGATCCTGCACCGCGCGCCGGAAGTCATCTTGCGCAACGAAAAGCGCATGCTGCAGGAGGCGGTGGACGCGCTGTTCGACAACGGCCGCCGCTCCAAGGCGATCAGGGGACGTGGGAAACGCCCCCTGAAGTCGCTGTCCGACATGCTGAAGGGCAAGCAGGGCCGGTTCCGCCAGAACCTGCTCGGCAAGCGCGTCGACTACTCGGGCCGTTCGGTGATCGTGGTCGGTCCCGAGCTGAAGCTGCACGAGTGCGGCCTGCCCAAGAAGATGGCGCTGGAGCTGTTCAAGCCCTTCATCTATTCGCGGCTGGAAGCCAAGGGTTTCAGCCAGACCGTCAAGCAGTCCAAGAAGCTGGTGGAAAAGGAGAAGCCCGAGGTTTGGGACATCCTGGAAGAGGTGATCCGCGAGCATCCGATCC
>DATDEZ010000097.1:0-4517 GCA_036522875.1 Gemmatimonadales bacterium
TTGGGGTGGGCATCCAGCATCGCCTGTACCCCTTCCGGAGCGGACACCAGGCACAAAAACCGGATCCGCTGCGCGCCGGCGCGCGCCAGGGCGCTCACGGCCGCGACCGCCGACCCGCCCGTCGCCAGCATGGGATCCAGCACGAAGAACGCGCGGTCCGCCTCGCCGGATGGAATCTTGAAGTAATAGTCGACGGGCTGGAGCGTCGCGTGGTCGCGGTAGAGACCGATGTGCCCCACGCGCGCCGAAGGGATCAGCTGCGAAATCCCTTCGACCATCCCGAGCCCGGCGCGCAAGATCGGCACGAGCGTCAGCTTCTTCCCCGCGACCTGACTGCCCATTGTCTTCTCGAGCGGCGTTTCGATCTCGACCGGCTCGAGCGGCAGGTCCTTCGTGACCTCGTACGCCATCAGCATCGCGATCTCGTTGACGAGCTGCTTGAAGTCACGCGTGCTGGTGCGTTTGTCGCGCAGGATCGTGAGCTTGTGCTGGATCAACGGATGCGCCAGCACTGTGAGGTTGGGGAACTCCCGGGACGCCGCACTCGCCATGGGCGAAGAAGCTACGTATTTTCTCCGTCCCTCGCTCGTGGGAGTCGCCGTCATGAAGCGCCTGCTGCTCGTCGTCCTGCTCGCGGTGATCGCCTCACCTGCCGTCGCGCAGGCTCCACGCAAACGGATCGCGGTCCTGGATTTCGATTACGCCACCGTGCGTTCCTCGGTGGGCGACATCTGGGGCTCGGACGTCGACATCGGCAAAGGGATCGCCGACATGCTGATCGCCGACCTCGTCCGGAACGGCACGTACTCCGTGATCGAGCGCAGCAAGCTCGACCAGGTGTTGAACGAGCAGAACTTCCAGCAAAGCAGTCGCGCCGATGCGTCCACCGCCGCGCAGCTCGGCAGGATCCTCGGCGTCGACGCGATCATCGTCGGCTCGATCACGCAGTTCGGCCGCGACGACAAGAAAATGGGCGTGGGCGGCGGCGTCCGCGTCGGCGGCATCGGACTCGGCGGCATCGGGCGCCGCTCGGCCAAGGCGGTCGTCGGCATCGACGCGCGCATCGTCGACATCAAGACGGCGGAGATTCTCGGCGTCGCGACGGGGTTCGGCGAATCGAAGCGCTCCGGCGCGACGCTCGCGGGCGGTGTCGCCGTCAGTGGCGTGGCAGCGGGCGGCGCGTTCGACATGTCGAGCTCGAACTTCGGCAGCACGATCCTCGGCGAAGCGACGCGGCTCGCGGTCGACAGTCTCATGAACGAGCTGATCGCGGCCGAGCCGAAGCTCACCGGCACGACGGCGGCGATCGCGGGGCTGGTGGCGGACGTCTCGGGCGACGAGGTGACCATCAACGTCGGCACAACGAACGGCGTGCGCGTCGGCGCGGAGTACAACGTCGTGCGGCCGGGCCGCGAGATCAAAGATCCCACGACCGGGCGCGTGCTGCGCCGCACTACCACGACGGTTGGAAAATTGAAGATTACGTCCGCCGACGAAGGCTCGGCCGTCGGAACGATCTCCGGCGGCGCGAGCCAGGTCGGCGACTGCGTCGGAAGCTGCCCGAAGCCCTGAGCCTCGGGGTTACTTGTTCACCTGCTTGGCAGGCTGCGCCACGTCGACCTGAATCTGCCGCGGCCGAGCCTCTGCCGTCTTCGGAATCGTGACCGTCAGGACGCCCTGGTCGTAGGAGGCCTTGATGTTGTTCGCATCCACGGTGGCGGGAAGCGAAAACGTCCGTTCGAACACGCCGTAGGTCCGCTCGTAGCGGTGCACCCGCTCGGTCCGCTCTTCGGCGGACTGCTGCTTCTGGCCGTGGATCGTCAGCACGTTGCCTTCGTGGGTGATCTTCACGTCCTCGGGCTTCACGCCGGGGATCTCCGCCATGATGCGGATGGCATCGGCTTCCTCGAAGATGTCCACGGGGGGGACCCACGAAGCGCCGACGCTGTCTCGATACTGCCAATCGAGTCCGTTCAGACCCAGGGCGTCGCTCAGCAGCCGATTCACGCGGTTGGTCAGATCGTTGGCGGTAGAGTCTCTCTGTGAATTGCGAGTCGTCAGGAACATCGGTGTTTCCTCCCTTCTCATGTTGTTGGTTGTTGAGTGAGCTTTCGGCCGCCTCTAAGGCATCATCCGTGCCGCTTTTCCCGGCCGACTTTTTGCCGATCTGACAGCGTCGCTCGCGCAACTTGGCAAGCGACTGTCGAGATGACTCGCGGGTCGGCGGACGGGCCGGTACGTTTCCGGTCCCTGTTCAACGTCTTCGAGAGGTCTCCGATGCCTCGTATCGTCCCGCTATGCCTGGCGGCGCTCGCCGCCGCAGTCCCGCTGGTCGCGCAGGCCCCGCCACAAAACGTCGACAGCCTCATCGCCAAATACATCCAGGCCTCCGGCGGCCTGGAGCGCATGCAGGCGCTTCAGTCGCTCAGGCGCACGGGAAAGTTCGTGGGCGGCGGCGGGTTCGAGGCGGCCATCGTGCAGGAGAACAAGCGGCCGAACCGCGTGCGTGAGGAGTTCTCGATTCAGGGCATGACGGGCATCAACGCCTACGACGGCCGCGACGGCTGGAAGATCGAGCCCTGGAACGGCAAGCGCGATCCCGAGGCGCTGGGCGAGGAGGAGATGCACGGCATTCTGGACGACGCCGACTTCGACGGCCCGCTCGTCAACTATCAGGCCAAAGGGAATCACGTCGAGTACCAGGGAATCGAAACGGTCGAGGGCAGCGACGCCTACAAGATCAAAGTCACGCGACCGAACGGCGACGTCTCCTTCTACTATCTGGACACTGAGTACTACGTCCCGATCCGGATCGACACGCAGCGGATGATCCGCGGCGCTCCCGTCGAGTCCGAAACTTCGCTCGGCGACTACAAGCAGGTGAACGGCGTCTACCTGCCGTTTTCCTATGAGTCGGGACCCAAAGGCTCGAGCAGCGAGGATCGCGGCAAGGTCACCTACGACAAAATCGAGGCCAACGTGCCGCTGGACGACCAGCGGTTCGCGCGGCCGGGAGCCCATCCATGACTCTCGCTCTGATGCTGCTCCTGGTGCAGCAGCCCGCGGCCGCTGCCGTGAAAGTCGACTCCGAAACGATCTCGGGCCTCGGCGCGCGCAACATCGGCTCGGCGGCGATGAGCGGCCGCATCGCCGCGGTCGCGGGCGTGCACGAAGGCAACCGGCTCACGCTCTACGTCGGCGCGGCGTCGGGCGGCGTGTGGAAGTCGGTCAACGGCGGCACGACGTTCAAGCCCGTCTTCGACCACGAGCCGGTGCAGTCGATCGGCGCCATCACGATCGACCCCAAGAACTCCAAGGTCGTCTGGGTCGGCACGGGCGAGTCGTGGATGCGCAACAGCGTGTCCATCGGCGACGGCATCTATCGCTCCGACGACGGCGGGGAGAATTGGACGAACCTCGGCCTCCGCGGGTCCGAGCACATCGTCAAGATTCTCATCGACCCGAACGAAACCAACACGGTGTACGTGTGCGTGCCCGGCAAGCTGTGGAGCGACTCGGATGAGCGCGGCGTCTACCGGACGACCGACGGCGGCAAGACGTGGACCAAGGTGCTAAAAGGCGGGAATCTCTCGACCGGCTGCTCGATGCTCGCGATGGATCCCGCCCATCCGAAGACGCTCTACGCCGGCATGTGGGACTTCCGGCGCAAAGGCTGGACGTTCCGCTCGGGCGGCGACAGCGCCACGGCGCCAAGTGCGTCGGGGCTCTTCAAGACGACGGACGGCGGCGCGACGTGGAGTGAAGTGCCCGCCGGCTCGGCCGGCCTGCCGCCCAAGCCGTGGGGCCGAGTGGCCGTGGCGGTCGCGCCGTCGAAGCCGGACGTAGTGTACGCGTTCATCGAAGCGGTGCCGCCGCAGAACGCGCTGTACCGCTCGACCGACGGCGGCAAGACGTGGCAGATGCTCGATCGCAGCCAGAACATGATCTGGCGGCCGTTCTACTTCGCGAACCTGATCGTCGATCCCGGCAATCCCGAGCGCGTCTACAAACCCGACGGCAGCCTCATCGTGTCGACCGACGGCGGCAAGAGCTTCAGCAACATCTCGGGCGGCGCGCATGGCGATTTCCACGACGTCTGGGTGGACCCCGCGAACACCGACAATCTGATCACGGGCGACGACGGCGGTCTGTGGTTCTCCTACGACGGCGGCAGCAGATGGGTGAAGAACGAGAATCTGCCGGTCTCGCAGTTCTACCACGTCAGCGTGGACATGGCGCGTCCGTACAACGTGTACGGCGGCTTGCAGGACAACAGCTCGTGGGTCGGGCCGTCGGAGTTTCCGGGCGGCATCACGAATCACCAGTGGGAAAACATGTACGGCGGCGACGGCTTCTGGATGTTCGCCGATCCCACCGACCCCGATTACCTCTACGCCGAATCGCAGGGCGGGTACATCGGGCGGGTGAACCGCAAGACGCACGAATCGCGCGGCATCCAGCCGCTGCCGCATTACAACGAAAAGAAGCTGCGCTTCAACTGGAACACGCCGATTCAC
>DATDEZ010000098.1:0-28289 GCA_036522875.1 Gemmatimonadales bacterium
GAGGCCGAGGACGACAAAGAGGACGCGAACCAGTTTCATGGCTTCTCCTGACCGAAGTCGGAAATACACAGACAGCAGGCACCGACAGGGGCAAGAATTGCACCTCGATGGATTAATTCTCTATAAGTGATTGCGGCGTAACGAGATCAACGTTTAAATCGGCTTCAGATTTCGGTGTGCTGCTGTACGATGGCTTGACGGTGCATAATGCAATTCTTCGTGCTATCTGCAATGCATCACTTTTTCTTCAGATCACCAAGCGCCCCTTGGGCAGCAGCCCGCACATGTTTGTCACCGTCATCGGTGAGTCCCTCGAGAGTACCGACGGCGGCCGGCGTCGCCGCGAGCCGCAGCGCTTCGACTGCCGTCGTCCGCAGCCCCGCCGATTTCCGCCCGAACAGTCTGCCGCCAGGCTGCGCGAATTTGATCAGCGCCTGAACCGCCGCCGCGCTGCCGATCCTCCCCAGGGCTAGCATCAATTCACGCTCGACCGCTTCGTCCTTCTCTTCCTCCATAGCGGCCACGAGCGGCATGGCGAGCGGCGCCGCCTTGCGGCCACCCACGCCGATCGCCGCCTGGATCCGGACCTCAGGCGACTTGTCGCGCAGCGCGCGCCGCAGCGGCTCTGCTGCCGCGCTCGAGCCGATCTTCGCGAGTGCGAGCGCGACGGCTTTGCGCACCCGCTCATCCTCGTGGTCCAGCTGCGTTCCCAGCGCCGGCACCGCCTCCTCGAGGCCGAGCTCTCCCGCCAGCTCGGCGACGTTGCGGACAACAAACCACTGGTGGTGCCCGAGCATGTGCACAAGCTGGTCAGTCCCTTCCTTCATACCGGTCAGCGCGACGAAGATGGCCCGCCGCTCCTCGACCGTCGGGGCGGCGACGAGCAGATCGAGCAACACTTCGACGCCGTCCTCGCCCGCCCTGCGCAACACGAGCAGCGACGCTTCGCGATCGGAGGGATGGCTCGCGACTTCCGCCACGGCCTCGAGCAGTCCCTTGTTGTACATCCGCTTGAGGGCGATCGAGTATTGGCGGCGCCGCGTGGCATCGCCCACCCGCGCCTCCGCGCGCACGATGCCGGCGACGATGTCGAGCGCCTGATTGACACGCCGGCCTTTCATCGCCGTCTCGAGCTGGCGGCCGAGAACGGCGAGGAGATCGCCGACCGCCGGCCCGTCGGGTTTTTCCTGAAGCTGCGCGATGATCTGGTGGTGGCTCTGGCTCGCCGCCGCGGCCGGTGAAAACGCGGCATGGCCGGCCACGGATTCGCGCACGATCTCAGGGACTTCATCGGCGGCGGCCGGTGGCGGAGGCCCCGGGACGTCGGTCCGCCCGACCGGTGCGGGAGCGTCGAACGAAAAGCTGTGCATCGTGACGCCGATGCGCTTCGCGCTTCCCCTGAGTCGGGTGGCGAGGTCCTCTTCCCCCGCCTGCTCGGCCAGCCCGCGCAGCAGCTCGAACAGCTCGGCCAGCGGCGGATCGGCCGGAATCGTGATTTCGTGGATGGAGTGCAGGTCGAGCCGCTGCAGCAGCGTATTTCCGTTGACGGGCGCGCCGTTGACCGTGATACGGCCGTCCTGCGCGAGAATGATCGCGCCCTCGGACTTGAGCAAACTCGCCAGCGCGCGAAACTGCGCTTTCTGTTCCTCTTTGGCGGCGGGATCACGGAACAGCTCGAGCGTGCGTGAGAACTGCGCGGCGAACTCCTGCGGGGCTGCCATGGAGGCGAAAATCTAACACGCTTCCGGGGACCCGTCGTCGCGGCTAGAGTATCGACATGCTCATCACCACGGGGCTCTCCGCTGTTCGGCTCGCCGCGTTGCGGCGGGACACACTCTCACGGCCGCCCAGCGTGTGCCCGCTGGCGACACCGTCGGCATCGTGAGCCGGCGCGACGGGGTCGAGCGGCGGGCGACTGCCGTGTTGGGGAAACGCGGCACGTGACCGCTCCGGCGAGCGAAGCGATCAAGGTCGTGCGGGCATTACGCGCCGCCCACCTCCATGATGAAGGACGGCAGGCGCTGCTCCAGATGGCGTGCGAGCGCATTCGGTCCTGGGGGTCGCCCTACACGTCCGTCTACGCCTACATGCTGCACGCCGACGAGCTGCGCCTGGAAGCCTATGCCGGACGCGAGACGGAGCACACGAGCATTCCGGTCGGTAAAGGCGTCTGCGGCACCGCGGTCGCCGAAAAGCGGGACCAGAACGTCGCGGATGTCGCCGCGATCGGGAACTACCTCGCCTGCAATCTCTTCACCAAGTCGGAGCTCGTGGTCTTGATTCGTCGTGGCGACCACATTCTCGGCCAAATCGACATCGACTCGGACGTGCCGAACGGGTTCGGACCACGCGAGCACGCCGAGGTGAAAGAAGTCGCCGACGCGCTGGCCGTGTTGTTGTAGTGCAGCTGTTCACCCGGCGGGTCGGTCGTGGTCCTCTGACCGTGGTGCTCCACGGCGGGCCGGGCGCCAGCCACGACTACCTGCTGCCCCAATACGACCTGCTCGCTCAACGGCGCTCCCTCTTCTATTACGATCAGCGTGGCGGCGGGCACTCACCGGTTCCGCGTGACACGCCGGTCGGCTGGCGCGAGCACGTCGCCGATCTCGACGACATTCGCGCGCAGCTGGGCCTCGAGCGGCTCACGCTGTGCGGCTACTCGTGGGGCGGTTTGCTCGCCATCCTCTATTTCCTCGAGCATCCCGAACGCGTGGAGCGTCTCGCACTTGTGTCGCCGGCTTCGGTCACCGCGGCCTACCGGCGGCAATTCGAAGCGGAGTTCGCGCGGCGCATGGCCTCGCCTGAGATCACGGCCGCGCGTGATGCGCTGCGCGCGAGCGGGCTGCGCGAGCGAGATCCCGGCGCCTACCAGAAGCGCGCGTTCGAGTTGTCGGTCGCCGGATACTTCCGTGATTTCCGCGACGCGAAGAACCTGACGCCGTTTCGCGTGCACGCGCGCACGCAAGACGCCGTGTGGAACAGTCTGGGCGATTATGATCTTCGCCCTGGGTTGCGCGAGCTCGCCTCCCGCATCCCGCTTCCGGAATCCCGTATCGTTCACGGCACGTTCGACCCGATCCCGATTGCGGGCTCGCGCGAGCTGGCGACGTTGCTGCGCGCAGAGCTCGTCGAGCTGCCCGTCGGCCATTGCCCGCACGTCGAATCGACGGACGATTTCGTCCGCGCATTGGACGAGTTTCTTCCCACGCAGTGAGACCGACGCCGTTCACCGTCGCGTTCGCCGAAGTGGCCGCGCGATTTCCCGCGATCCGAGCGGCGCTCGAACACGACGGCGCCGCGGCGGTTGACCGTGACCGCTTCGTGCTGCTCGAGCCGGTCGCTCGACTGCTCGGGGAGATCATGCCGGAGGGATCCGGCGCCGACGCCCTCGAGGTGCACGCACTGCTGCTGCATCACGCGTATCTGTTCTGGGCGGCGGAGCAACCGGTCTACGAGGTCACGGAAGACGTGCTGCGCCGCGCGACCACCGAAAAGCAAGTGGCGACGACGTCGTCCAAAGAATCGCTGTACCTGCAGCTGCCGGAGCTGCGCGTGTGGGGCTCCCCGAACGAGTCCAGCCCTCCCGAGCCGCTCGACGGCATGTTCGTGAGCCGGACCCAGGCTCCAGGCGAGATCGCGGTCCTCGCCATCTTCGGCATGCGTCCCGACCGCCCGGGGTTCAGCGCGGTGGGCCTCGAGGGGCACGCCGATACAGACGATCCGACGGGCGGCGAGATCGAAATCGCCGCCGCGCGCGAGGACGGCACGACGCAGTTCGGTCCGAAGCTGGCCGGCGGGACCGCCGCGGGCCTCTATTCCGTGGCCAATGCGGGTGAATTGCTGCTGCTCACGGCACGCCTTCTGGCGCTGCTAGATTCAGGCTGATCCATGACAACGAAAGCCACTGGCGCGCGGGCGGCCGAGCGCAAGGCGCGGGCGCGCAAGATCATCGCGCGACTGAAGCGCGAATATCCCGACGCCACGTGCGCCCTGCAGCATCGCTCCGCGCTCGAGCTCGTCGTCGCCACGATTCTCTCCGCGCAGTGTACCGACGCGCGGGTGAACATGGTCACCCCGCACCTGTTCGCGAAGTACCGGACGGCCGCCGACTACGCCGCGGCCGATCCGCGTGTTCTGGAAAAGGAAATCCAGTCGACCGGATTCTTCCGGAACAAAACGAAATCGATCATCGGGATGGCGCAGGCGCTGGTCGAGCGGCACGGTGGCGACGTCCCGCACACGATGGCAGAGCTCACCGCGCTCCCCGGGGTCGGCCGCAAGACCGCCAACGTCATCCTCGGCACCTGGTTCAAACAGAACGAAGGCGTCGTCGTGGATACACACGTGCAGCGCCTGACGAATCTCCTCAAGCTCGCGCGGCAGGAGGACCCCGTGAAGATCGAACAGGAGCTGATGGAGATCGTGCCGCGCGAGGATTGGACCTGGTTTTCCCACACCCTGATCCATCATGGGCGGCAGGTCTGCATCGCGCGGCGGCCGCGCTGCGCCGACTGCGTTCTGAACCAGCTGTGCCCGAGCTCGCTCGTATGACCGGCGACGCGCTCGCGCCGGTCGATCGCGCCTCGTTGATCGCGACGCGCCGCGACATTCACCAACACCCGGAGCTGGGCTTCGAGGAGACGCGTACCGCGGCGCTCGTGGCCGAGCGCCTCCGCGCGCTGCGCTACGACGTGACAGCGGGAATCGGGAAGACCGGCGTCGTGGGGGTGAAGCAGAACGCCGGCGGTCGCTGCATCCTGTTGCGCGCGGACATGGACGCGCTGCCGGTCGAAGAAGGGAATGCCGTTCCCTATCGTTCGCAGAACCCGGGCAAGATGCACGCGTGCGGGCACGACGGGCACGTGGCCATCGGTCTCGAGGTCGCGCGCCGGCTCGCGCCCATCGCGCTCGGCGGCAGCGTGAAGTTCGCCTTTCAGCCCGCCGAGGAGGCGTCGAACGGAGCGCAGGCGATGATCGGCGACGGCGTGCTCGAGAGACCGAAAGTCGACGCGGCGCTCGGCATTCATTTATGGAATGACCTGCCGGTCGGCGCGGTCGGCATCATGGCGGGACCCGTGATGGCGTCCGTCGACCAGTTCGACATCGAGATCCTGGGCCGCGGCGGCCACGCCGCCGCGCCGCATCAGACGATCGATCCGGTCCTGATCGCGGCGCACGTAATCACCGGCTTGCAAGGCCTCGTGTCGCGCCGGCGCGATCCTCTGGAGCACGCGGTCGTCTCCGTGACCGAGGTCCATGCGGGCCGAGCGTTCAACGTGATTCCGGCGCGCGCGGAGCTGCGCGGGACCGTGCGGACCTTCGGTGGCCGCTTCTGGGAGGACGCGCCGCACCTGGTCGAGGAAACGGCGCAGGGCATCGCGGGCGCATTCGGCGCTCGGGCGAATGTCATTTATCGTCGCCTGAGTGGACCGCTCGTGAACGACGAGCGGCTCAGCGCCCTCATGCACGACGTGGCGGCCGACTTGGTCGGCGCCGCGAATGTGCGCACGGGCGTGCGGACGATGGGCGGCGAGGACATGGCATTCTTTCTCGAGCGCGTTCCGGGCTGCTTCGCCTTCGTCGGCTCGGCGCCGCAGAGCGGCGCGGCGTCGCCGCACCACAGCCCGACCTTCGACATCGACGAGGAATCGCTGGTCATCGGCGCGGAGCTGCTCAGCCGCGCGGCCGTCGCGTTCTTGCGCGCCTGACATGGCCAACGCGCTCACGGCCGAACCGTCCGCGTATCTGCAATCCGCCGCGCACCAACCGGTTCACTGGCTTCCGTGGGGCGACGCCGCATTCACGCGCGCGCGCGAGGAGCATAAGCCGATTCTGCTCGACATCGGCGCCGTGTGGTGTCACTGGTGCCATGTGATGGACGGTGAGTCGTACGAAGATCCCGCGATTGCGGAGATCCTGAACCGCGACTTCGTGTGCATCAAGGTCGATCGCGATGAGCGGCCCGACGTGGACGCACGCTATCAACGCGCCGTACAGGCGCTGAGCGGCCAGGGCGGCTGGCCGCTGACCGCGTTTCTCACGCCGGACGGCGAGGTCTTTTTCGGCGGGACGTATTTCCCGCCCGACAACAACCCCTACGGCCGCCCCGGCTTCCATCGCGTGCTGCTCGAAATCGCGCGCGCGTTCCGCGAAGAGCCGGATCGGGTGACCGGCAATGCCCGCGCGATCAGAGACCACGTCGTGCAGTCATTGAACGAAGCCAAGCCGGGAGTCGTCAGCGCCGCACTCGTCACGGACGGCGCCGACCAGATGGCGCGCCTGTTCGATGTCCGCTACGGCGGGTTCGGCAACGCGCCGAAATTCCCGCACCCCGCGGCCATCGAGTTCTTGCTGGCGCGCTGGCACGACGAGGAGCTCGACTGGGCGCGCGACATCGTCACCAAGACGCTGACGGCGATGGCGCGCGGCGGCATCCGCGATCATGTCGGCGGCGGCTTTCACCGCTACGCCGTCGACGAGCGCTGGATCGTGCCGCACTTCGAGAAGATGTCCTACGACAACTCCGAGCTCCTGCACGCGTATCTCTCGGCATATCAGGCGACGGCGCTGCCGCTGTACGGCGAAGTCGCGACCGGCATCGTGGACTGGGTGCTGGAAGTGCTGGCCGATCACGAGTCGGGAGCGTTCGCGACGTCGCAGGATGCCGACGTGAAGTTCGGGGACGACGGCGATTACTGGACCTGGACGAAGCAAGAAGCGAACGCGGCGTTACCGGAGCGAGAGCGCGAGGTCGCGGGCAGAGTCTTCGACATCGAAGACGTCGGGGAGATGCATCACAACCCGCAGAAGAACGTCTTGTGGTGGAAGCAGGACCCGGCGACCGATGACGAGTGGCCGATCCTGCGCAGCGCGCTCGCCAAGCTGAAAGCGGCGCGCGAGCGCCGGACCGCGCCGTTCGTCGATCGCACCCCCTACGTCAACTGGAATGCGATGATGGCGAGCGCGTTGCTCCACGCCGGCGCCGTGCTCGACCGGCCGGAGTGCAACGCGCTCGCGCTGAAAGTGCTGACCAACATTTGGGACAAGGCGTGGGACGCTGGAAGTGGGATGTCCCACGTGCTCGGCCGACCGGCGCCGCGCGGCATGCTCGACGACAACGTCCACGCCGCCGCCGCATTCCTCGATGCGTACGAAGCGACCGGAACGTCAGCGTGGCTCGAGCGGGCACGTGCGGTCATGGACTACTGCGCCACGGCACACGGCGACCCCGCCGGCGGATACTGGGACATCGCCCAAACGGGCGGCGCGTATCTCGCGGCCCGCGCCAAAGCCGTCCAGGACGCGCCTACACCTTCCGCCAACGGGGTGGCGGCACTCGTGCTGGCGCGCCTGTGGGCGTTGACGGACGACGTCGAATGGCGCGGCCAGCTCGACCGCCAGCTCGCGGCGCTCGCGGGCAGCGCGAGCGAGCTGTCGCTGTACGGATCGACGCTGCTGCGCGCGGTCGATTGGGCGGTGCATCCCGTGACGCGGATCGAAGTCGCCGGCCCCGCGGGAGCGGGGCCGGCGTGCGCGATGCACCTCCTGGCGTTGCAGGCCTACCGGCCGCGCAAAGTCGTCGTCCGCAAGATCGCCGAACGGCCGGCTGCGATCGTCTGCGTCGGGACGAGTTGCTCGCTCCCCGTAGCCACCGCCGACGAATTGGCGAGATTGTTGGACGGATGAGCACATTCCCTCCGAACCCTAGCGCTGGGGCATAGATGCCGAACAAGAAAGCAGTCATCGAAACGAAAAAAGGCACGATCGAGCTGGAGCTGTTCGCCGACGAGGTGCCGAACACGGTCGCCAATTTCGAGAAGCTCGCGAACTCGCAGTTCTACGACGGCACCAAGTTCCATCGTGTCATTCCGAACTTCATGGTCCAGGGCGGCGATCCCTATTCCAAGTCCGGCAAAGGACCGGTCGGAACGGGTGGGCCGGGCTACACGATCAAGTGCGAGACCCAGAAGAACACGCATAAGCACGTGGCGGGAACGCTGTCGATGGCGCACGCCGGGAAGGACACTGGCGGCAGCCAGTTCTTCATCTGTCATTCGCCGCAGCGTCACCTCGACGGCGTCCACACCGTGTTTGGGCAGGTCACCAAAGGCATGGACGTGGTGAACGCCATTCGCGGCAACGACGAAATCACGTCGATTCGCGTCTCCTGAGGAGGAGCTGTGATCGCACTGCTGCTCGCCGCGCTGCTCACGGTCCAGGACTCGGGCGCCTTCGTCGTTCGGATCGGTACGGACACGCTCTCGGTGGAGCGCTACACTCGCACGGCCACGCAGCTGCGCGGCGAGTACGTCATTCGCTCACCGCGGAGCCTGCATCGCATCTATACGGCAGATCTGAACCCGGACGGCTCCATCCGCCGGCTCGAGATCGTCACGCACAACATCGGCAACGCGCCCGGACCGGCCGAGACGAAGATGGCGATGACGTTTACCGGCGACAGCGCGGTGATGGTGTATCCGCGCGGCGACAGCACGGCCACCGCGCGGCTCGCGGTTCCGCGCGGCACCATTCCGTTCCAGCTCTACGTCTTTGGATTGCTCGAGCAAATCGGCCGGATCGCGCGCGCGAGCGGCCAGGACAGCGTGCGACTCACCGCGCTGACGTCCGCCACGGCCACGAGCGGCGCCTACGTGAAGCGCCGCGGCGGCGACACGCTCGTCATCATGTTTGACGAGGGCCAGTTCGCCGGCGTCGGGCCCTTCACGTTCACGCTCGACCGCCGCGGCCGACTGACCTGGCTCACCGGAAAAGGCAGCACGCTGCAAGTCGAGGTCGCGCGCGTTCAGGCGGTGCCCATGTCGCAAATCACGGCGTCCTTCGCGGCGCGGCCGCTGGGCCAGCTCTCGGTGCGCGACACGGCGCGGACCAGCCTGTCCGGCGCCGAGCTGTGGGTGGATTATGGCCGGCCGCTGAAGCGTGGCCGCGAGATCTTCGGCAACGTCGTGCCGTGGAATACCGTGTGGCGCACCGGGGCGAACGCGGCAACGCAATTCGACACACCGGTCGACCTCGTGATCGGAGGCGCCACCGTGCCGGCCGGCAAGTACACGCTGTGGACGTTGCCCACCGAATCCGGCTGGAAGGTCATCATCAACAAGCAGACCGGTCAGTGGGGCACCGAGTACCACGCGGACCAGGATCTCGTCCGCGTCGACGCGAAGGTCGAGACACTCGCCGCGCCGGTCGAGCAGCTCGTAATCGCGTTCGAGCCGCAGTCGTCACCGACGACGCTGACGATCGCGTGGGACAAGACCAAGCTGTCCGTGCCGGTGTCGAAGAAGTAAATGCATCTCGACTTTGCGGTCGTCGCCGACTACGCGCTGGTCGATCAGTCGGGCAAGATGTCGGTCCTCGGCATCTTCCAGCACATCTGGGTGCCGCAGTTCCCGGCGATGCATCCGCGCCTGCACCTCGTGCTGCGATTGAAAGGCAAGCGTACCGAGGTCGGTGAGCACCAGGTGCAGATCAAGCTGCTCGACGAAGACAACGTCGAGCTGCTCGGCGGCTCGGGCACCGTAAACTTCGCGGAGCCGCCGGCGGGCATCACGGAGATCGAGGCGGCGGCGGTGCTGGTCTTTGACGTGCCGTTCCCGCGCGCGGGCCAGTATCGCTTTGAGATCACCGTCGATGGCGAGCGCAAAGCGACGGTCCCGATCACCGTCTCGCAGATGCCCACGGCGCCGGCGCAGCCGCCATCCGCGCCGCAAGCTCCTGGCTCCTAGCGCCCAGCTCCCGCCGCTCGGCGGGTACGTGCGGTTGCCGCTGCTCGTCGTGGCGGCCGTCCTGGCGCTCGCTTTCGATCTCGGCGGCTACCCGCTGTTCGATCCCGACGAGGGCCGGAACGCCGAGGTCGCGCGGGAGATGGCGGCAACGAACGATTACGTGCTGCCGCATCTCGACGGTCTCCCCTACCTCGACAAGCCCGTCGTCTATTTCGCCGCCGCCGCCGCGACCATGGAAGTGCTGGGCCCCACCGAAACGGCGGCGCGGCTCCCCGCCTACCTGTTCACGCTGGCGACGATCGTCATCGTCGTCTGGTTTGCGCGGCGGCGTTGGGGCGACGACACGGGCTGGCTTGCGGGACTCGCGCTCGCGACGATGCCGATGGTCCTCGCCTACGCGCGCACCACGATCTTCGACAGCGCGCTCGCGTTCTGCACCACGGCGGCCATTCTCGCGTTCTGGGACGAGCGCCCGGCGCTCGCGTGGGCGGCCATCGGCCTCGGCGCGATCACGAAAGGACCGGTCGCGATCCTCATTCCACTCGCGACCATGATCCCGTACGCGTGGCTCACCGGGAGCCGGCGCGTCAGAGACCTGTTTCCGCTGACCGGGCTCGCGTTGTTTGCGCTCGTGGCGCTGCCGTGGTTCTTCGCGGTGTCGCACCGCGTGCCGGAGTTACCGCACTACGTCTTCGTCCGCGAGACGTTCGAGCGCGTGACGACGCGGAGCTTCCACCGCACGGCGCCGTTCTGGTTCTACCTGCCGATCCTTCCCGTCGCCGCGTTTCCCTGGATCGTGCCGGCGCTGTCGCGCGCGCGCTACTGGCGCTGGGCATGGCACGCGCGGCGCGTGAACCGCGAAGCCCAGGACGTCGCGCTCCTCGCCTGCTGGGTCCTGGGGCCGCTGCTGTTCTTCAGCATGAATCAATCGAAGCTGCCGCAGTACATGCTGCCGCTGCTCCCGCCGTTCGCGCTCGCCGCCGCCCGCCTGCTCACGCGTCGCGCCCCCGAGCTCGGCGGCGGCATTGCGTCCGGTCGCCGCGCGTTCGCGATCATTGCCGGCGCCGTCGGCGCGCTGCTCGTGTCGTTGACGCTCTGGCTTCCGGCGCCGATCAGCTTGACGCCCGCGGAGCGTGCCGCGATTCCGCCCACCGCCCTGGCGATCGGCGTGGCGCTGCTCGTCTCGGCTGCGCTGGTGTGGTACGCCGGCCGCGCGCGCCATCCCCGCCCGGCGCTGGCCGTTCTGGGCTACGCGCTGACGGTGATCGCGATGCCGATCGTGTCGCGCCAACTGCTCGATGCCGTCGGTGAAGACCGGTCCGCCGCGCGCCTCGCGCAGGTGATCGAGAGTGCGCAGCCGGCCGGCGGGGCTCAACCGGTGGAGGTCGTGGGAATCAGCGCGTTTCCAACGTCGCTGCCCTTCTATCTCCGGCGCCCTGTTCTGCTCGCCACCGCCACGGGACGCGAGCTGACGAGCACGTTCATCGGCGACTACGCCGACGAAATGCGCGCGCTGCCCGGTACGCCGCTCCGGGCAGAGAGCTACTGGCAGGAACGACTCGCGCATTGTGCGACGCCGGCGGTCTTCGTGGTGCGCGCGGGAGATCCGCGACGGCCACAACTCGACGCCCGTCTCCCGCTGCTCGCCGTCGAAGGACGGTACGCGGCCTACGGACCATGTGCGGCATCTTCGGCGCGGTAACCCGCACCGGTGAGGCGCTGCGCCATCCCGACGCGATCGCGCGGATGGCGACGGCGCTGCGGCATCGCGGGCCCGACGGCGAGCGCATCGTGGGGCACGAGCGCGCCCGCATCGGCGCGCGCCGGCTCGCAATCATGGATCTCACGACCGGCGACCAACCGTTCCAGAGCCCCGACGCCAATATCTGGATGGTCTGCAACGGCGAGATTTACAACGCCGCGGCGCTGCGTCGCGAGGCGAGCGCCTGGGGTTATCCGTTTCGCTCGCGCGGCGACATTGAAAACATCGTGCCGTTCTACGAGCGCTACGGTCCCGACGCCGTCATGCGACTCGACGGGATGTTCGGGCTCGCGATCTGGGACGACGCGCGGCAGCGCCTCGTTCTCGCGCGGGATCGCGCGGGGGAAAAGCCGCTGTTCTGGGTCGACACCGGATCCGAGCTCCGGTTCGCGTCGGAGATCCAGGCGTTACTCGAGTTTCCAGACCAGAAGCGCGAGCTGAATCGGAAGGCGCTGTCGCTGTACCACGCGCTCGGCTACGTACCGGCGCCGCACACGATGTTCGCCGGCATTCACAAGTTGCCGCCCGCGTCGCTGTTGATCGCGGAACAGGGACGCATCGAGATCCGGCCCTACTGGAGCGCGGCCGATGCGGCCGGCAAGCCGGCGACCCTCTCGCTCGACAATACCGACGTCCTGCGCGACACGTTGCTGCGTGCCGTCAAACGCGAGCTCATGTCGGACGTCCCGTTCGGAATCTTCACGAGCGGCGGGCTCGACTCGTCGCTGCTCGTCGCGGCGACTGCGCGCGCCGTTCCCGGCGAGCGGATTCACACGTACGCGGTCCGGTTCACCGAATCGAGCTACGACGAGAGCGCGTATGCCGAGGCCGTGACGCACGAGATCGCGAGCATTCATCACGTCGTCGTCGCCGATGACGAATCCCTCGGCCGCGCGCTGGACGTCGTCTCAAAGTCGCTCGCCGAGCCGCTGGGGGATCCCGCGGTATTGCCGACCTGGCTGCTCGCCGAAGCCGCGCGCGCCGACGTGAAAGTCATTCTCTCCGGCGAAGGCGCCGACGAGTTGTTCGGCGGGTACCCGACCTACGTCGGCCACAAATTCGCCGAGCGCTGGCAGCGCGTGCCGCGACCGGTGCGCGAGGCGGTGCGCTGGGCGGTGGATCGCTGGCCTTCCTCCACCGGTAAGGTGACGTTCGAGTACATGCTCAAGCAATTTCTGGCGGCGACCGGCCGGCCGTGGATGGAGCGGCATCTGACCTGGCTTGGAGCGCTCGAGATCGAGCAGGGTGTTGTTCCGCAGCTCGCCTGCAAGCTCGACAATTTCCCGCATGACGATCCGCTCAACCGGGTCATGTGGTTCGATTTCCTGACCTATCTGCCGGACGATTTGCTGGTGAAGGTCGACCGGGCCACGATGCTCGCGTCGGTCGAGGCCCGCGCGCCATTCCTGGACCGTGAACTCATGGAGCTGGTGTTGCCGACCGCCGCGCGCTTCAAGGTGCGTGGGCTCACGACCAAGGCGATATTAAAGAAGGCGGCCCGCGGCCTCGTCCCCGCCAATGTGATCGGCCGGCAGAAGCGGGGACTCTCGGTGCCGGTCGCCCGCTGGCTGAACACCGGCCTTGCCCCGCTCGCCGACCGTCTGCTCGACACACCGCTCCTCGCCGAGCACCGGACCGGCCGACGCAATCACGCGCGGCGGCTGTGGCCGCAGCTCATGCTGGCGCTCTGGAGCGAGCGCTGGGGGGTACCTCTCAGATGAAGCGCGACGAAGCACTCGCCCTGATGCACGAGCACACGCAGTCTGCGTCGCTGCGCCAGCACATGCTCGCCGTGGAAGCCGCGATGCGCGCCTATGCGACCAAGTTTGGCGAGGATCCGGAGACCTGGGGGCTCGTGGGCCTGCTGCACGATTTCGATTACGAGAAGTTTCCCAATGCCGAGCACTCGCCGACCGAGGGACATCCGGCCTGGGGCGTCAACCTGCTCCGGACCAAGGGCGTCTCCGAGCCGCAGCTGCGCGCGGTGTTGGGACACGCGACGTACTCGGGCGTGCCGCGCGACACGCCGATGGCGAAGACATTGTTCGCGGTGGACGAGCTGTGCGGGTTCCTCGTCGCGTGCGCGCTGGTTCGTCCGTCCAAGAGCTTCAGTGACCTGGAAGTCTCCTCGGTGAAGAAAAAGCTGAAGGACAAGGCGTTCGCGCGCGGCGTGAACCGCGACGAGGTCCGCCAGGGCGCCGACGAGCTCGGCGTACCGCTGGACGAGCACATCGCATTCTGCATTCAGGCGCTGCGGCCGGTCGAGCCGGCGCTGGACCTCGGCGGGTGACCGCCACGACGCCGCCCGCGCCGCTGTCGCGGGCGCTCGACCGCGCGACCGGCGCGCGGCCGATCCCCGGGAACATCCTCCGTCACATCGCCATCAGCCGCGACGCGCTCCAGGCGATGCTCGAGATGATCGCCAGCGCGCAGCGCACCGTGCATTTCGAGAACTACATCATCCACGACGACGACACCGGCGCGCGCTTTGCGACGGCGTGGGCGGAGCGGGCGCGCGCCGGCGTCCGCGTGCGGGTGTTGTACGACGCGTTCGGCTCGCGCGGCACCAGCGGCAGCTTCTGGCGCGAGCTCAAGAGTTACGGCGTGGATGCGCGCCCGTTCCGGCCGCTCTGGACCAGCGGTCCGATCGAGGCGTTCACGCGCGACCATCGCAAGCTGCTCGTCGTCGACGGCGAGCGCGCGATGACCGGCGGGCTGTGCATCGGCGACGAGTGGGCCGGCCGCGAGCCGGGACAACCGTGCTGGCGCGACACGATGGTCGTCGTATGCGGGCCGGCGGTCGCCGCGCTCGACGCGTCGTTCGGCCGCATGTGGGCACGTGCCGGTCCGCCGCTGCCCGACGATGAGTGGAGCCCCGCGCCCGAAGAATGCGGGCCCTCCGCGGTGCGCGTCGTCGAGGGATTCCCGGGGCAGTCGCGCGTCTACCGCGCCGTGCAGCTGCTCGCGGCCGCCGTGACCGAGCGGCTCTGGATCACGGACGCGTACCTCGTCGCGCCGCCGCCGCTCTACGCCGCGTTCGTCGATGCCGCGCGCAGCGGTGTGGACGTTCGTCTCTTGCTGCCCGGGACGACCGATATCCCGATCGTGCGCATCTTCACCCGCTCCGGATATCGCGAGCTCCTGCACGCGGGCGCGCGGATCTTCGAGTATCGTGGACCGATGCTGCACGCCAAGACGCTCGTCGCCGATCACGAATGGTCCCGCGTGGGCTCGAGCAACCTCAACGTCTCCAGTCTGCTCGGCAACTACGAGCTCGACCTGGTCGCCGAGCATGACGGGCTCACCGCCACGCTGGCGACGCAGTTTCTCCACGACATGGCCGAATCGCGAGAAATCGTGTTGATGGCGCGGCGGCGGCTGCCGTTGCCGCCGCGGCTCGTCGACGCGGAGGCCGTGAAGCCGGGACACGCCGTCACACCTGCCCACCCGACGCCGACCACATTGTACAAGCGCACGCTGCGGGAGCGGCAGGCGGCCGCGGCGGTCGCCTTGATGCAGGCAGCCGGCGGCGCGCGCCGCATGATCGCGGGGACGGCGGCGGTCCTCTTCTTCATTATCGGAGCCTCGCTCATCCTCTTTCCGATCATCGCCAGCACCGTGCTGGCCGTCGGCGCGCTCGCCGCGTCTCTGTGGCTCGCGGGCTTCGCCCTGGCCCGCCGCCGGCGTCGCCGTGAGAGCGATGTCCACTGATTTTCAACCTCCGCCCCACCTCGCGCGTATGGGAAGCAACGAAGAGGATAAGGGCTTAGTCGCAAAGACCTTAGCGGGCGATCGGGACGCGTTTGGCGTGCTCGTGGAGCGCTACTCCGCCCAGGCTCGGCGCGTCGCTCGGGCGGTCCTGGGCGATCCCGACGACGCCGACGACGCCGCTCAGGATGGATTCCTCTCCGCGCTGGTCAAGCTCGCGCAATACGACACGCGCCGGCCGTTCGGTCCGTGGCTCATGCGCATTGTCGCGAACGCGGCGACCGATCGCCGGCGCCGCAGCAACGTGCGACGGGCCGAGCCGCTCGATCCGTCGCTCGTCGGCGGCGGACCGAGGCCCGACGCGGCCGCGGTCCGCAGCGAGCTGGGCGATCGTCTGAACGCCGCGTTGGCGGAGCTGCCGCCGCGCCGTCGCACGGCGGTTGTGCTGTTCGATGTCGAAGGGTATTCGCATGCCGAGATCGCCGGGATCCTCGGAGTCCCCGAGGGCACGGTGCGGTCTGAAGTATTTCACGCGCGTCGCCGTCTGCGCACGCTGCTGGCCGATTGGAAGGAGAACGTCAGATGAAGGACTCGCCGTCATTCGATCACCGGCCGGATCCGGAGCTCGGCGCCGCGCTGCGCGCGGCGCTCGATCCGAAGCCCGATCAGGCCGCGTTCGTCGCTCGCGTCATGGCGCGCTACGACGAAGCGCTGGAGCGGTCCACGGTTCCCGCGATTGAGATTCTGGCCGCCTGGTTCCGACCGGGTATCGTCGCCGCGGCGGCCGCGCTCGTTGCGGGCCTCCTCGTCGGTCGCGCCGTCTTCGCGCCCGGCCCGCTGCCCGAGACGATCGACGCCGCGATGGCGCCGGCCGAGGGCACTGGTCTGGCCGCCCTCGTCACCGCGCAGGATCCGCCGGACGCCAGCGTCGTGTTGACATCACTCGTCGAGCAATAGGAGAGATGAAAGAACCATGCTGAATAAATCGAAGCTCGCCGCGGTCGGACTCCTCGCCGCGGTGTTCGTGGCGGGCGGCCTGGCCGGGTGGGGCGGGCGGGAAGCTGCCGAGCGGGACGACCACGCCCCGCGCCGGCGCAGCCCCGATGCCATCGTGGACTATCTAGGCCGCGAGCTGAAGCTCAACTCGGCGCAGCGCGACTCGGTCCGCGCCATTATCGCCCGGTACCGACCGGAGACCGATTCCCTCTGGGCCCGCGTGCGCCCGCAGTTCGATTCCATCAAGGCTCGCATCCGCGCCGAGATCGACGCACAGCTCACCCCGGAGCAGCGGACACTTCACGAGCAACTGATCGAGAAGGCCGAGCATCGTAGGGATATGGAGCGTGGCGTCGATTCCAGTAAGCGAGGGGCACACTGATGCGGTGGTTCGGGCTGGCGGTCATCGTTCTCTCGGCGCCGCTCGCGGCGCAGCAACCGGCGCCGTCTCAGGAGGCGCCGGTGGAAGTCACGCTCAGTCAAGCCATCGATCGCGCGCTCCAGGTACAGCCCGCCATGGTGCAGGCGCGGGGCGACGTGCGCAACGCGGGGATGGGTCAGTGGGCCGCGAACGGTGAATTCCTGCCCACCGTGACGACCGGGGGCTCGTACGCGCGCGCCGGCGGCACGCGGCTCAACTCGCAGACCAATCAGATCGTCAGCGCGCCGCCGACCACGACGTTTCAGGGAAGCATCTCGGCGAGCCTCGACCTGTTTCGCGGCTTCCGGCGCTTCGGTGACCGCAGCGCGGCGTCCGCCAACCGTGATGCCGCCGACGCCGGCCTCGTGAACCAGCGCTTCCAAATCACGCTCGCGACGAAGCAGGCGTTCTACAATGCGCTCGCCAACGACGAGCTGGTGCGCGTCGCCCAATCGCAGGTCACGCGCGCGCAGCAACAACTGCAGATCTCCATCGACAAGTTGCACGCCGGCTCGGCCACCCGGTCCGATTCGCTGCGGTCGACCGTCGACTACGGTAACGCGCGCATCGCGCTGCTCCAGGCGCAGGCAAACCTCGCGACCGCGCAGGCCAATCTCGGCCGGCAGATCGGTGTCAATCAGTCGGTCCGAGCGATTCCCGACACGTCGCTCCCGGAGCTGCCCGATACCGCGACGCTGCGGACCACCGCGATCGCGAACTCCCCGATCGTCGAGCAGGCGGAGTCGCAGGCCCGGGCCGCCGGCGCGCAGATCACGGTCAGCCGGGCGTCGTACATGCCCAGTATTTCCGCGGCGATCGGCAATTCGTATTCGGGCGCGGAAGCGCCGTGGACGTCGGGATCCAATTTCACGAACGGCTGGAGCGCGCGGATCACCGCGAGCTGGACGATCTTCGACGGGTTCTCGCGCGAGCGGACGATGACCAACGCGCGCGTCGCGCGGGACGTGGCCGAAGCGCGCGCGGCGGACGCGCGGCTGCAGGTCAGCGCCCAGCTCACCCAGCAGCTCGCGGCGCTGCAGACGACGTACGAGCAGATCACGATCGCGCGCGACAACCTCGCGGCCGCGACCGAGGATCTCCGCGTCCAGAACGAGCGCTATCGCGTCGGCGCAGCGACGATCCTCGACCTGCTGACCTCGCAGGCGGCTTTGACCCAGGCGCAGGTGAACGTCGTGCAAACCCGCTTCAACTATCTGATCGCCCGCGCGCAGGTCGAGGCGGTCGTGGGACGGAGTCTATGACCACAGCGCACGCCCTGATGTTTCGCACCGGCGACACGCCGACGCCGGACACGGTCATTCTCACCCACCATCTGGCGCGCGAGTACCAGATGGGGGCGGAAGTCGTGTACGCGCTGCGCGGCGTGGACATCCAGATCAAGCGCAACGAATTCGTCGCGATCATGGGCCCGTCGGGATCGGGCAAGTCCACGCTGATGAACTTGATCGGCTGCCTCGATACGCCGAGCGCCGGCGAATACTGGCTGAACGGTCAGAAGGTGAGCGACTTGTCCGACGACGAGCTGGCGCGGATTCGGAACAAGGAAATCGGATTCGTCTTTCAGACGTTCAATCTTTTGCCGCGCGCCGACGCGCTGCACAACGTCGAGCTGCCGCTGATCTACGCCGGCATGGCGGCCAAGGAACGGCGCGACCGCGCGGCCAACGCGCTGCAGCAGGTGCAGCTCGGCGACCGCATGGATCACCGCCCCAACGAGCTGTCGGGCGGACAGCGCCAGCGTGTGGCGATCGCGCGGGCGCTCGTCAACCAGCCGAGCATCCTGCTCGCCGACGAGCCGACCGGAAACCTCGACTCGGCGACGGGCAACGAAATCATGGGGCTGTTTCACACGCTCCACGATACCGGACAGACCATCGTGCTGGTGACGCACGAACACGACATCGCGTCGCACGCGCGGCGCCAGATTCATCTCCTCGACGGAAAAATCGCGCGCGACGAAACAACGGAAGGCCGGCCGTGAACAAGACCCTGCGCAGTCTCGCGTTGCTGTTGGGCCTCGCCGCCTGCAGCAAGAAGCAGCAACCCATCTCCTACGAGGCGGTGCCGGTGCAGCGCCGCACCGTGGTCGTGTCCGCCTCGGCCTCGGGCGCCATCGAGCCGGTGCTCACGGTCGACGTCAAGTCCAAAGCGTCGGGCGAGATCATCGCCATGAACGTGCAGACCGGCGACGACGTGAAGAAGGACCAGCTGCTCGCCGAAATCGACCCCAGGATTCCGCGCAACAGCCTGGCGCAGGCGCAGGCCAATCTGCAGGTCGCCCAGGCGCAGCTGTCGAACGCCAAAGCCCAGATCGCCCGCTCCGACACGCTGTTCAAGGCGCAGGCGATCACGCAGACCGAGTACGACCAGGCGAAGCTGGACTACGCGAACGCGAACGCCGGGGTGATCAAGGCGCAATCGGATCTCGAAAACGCGCGCGACCGCATGACCGATACGAAGCTGCGCGCGCCGCTCGCCGGCACGATCATCGCCAAGAACGTCGAGCTCGGCACGGTGATCTCGTCGCCGACGACCGACGTGGGCGGCGGCACCGTGCTGTTCAAGATGGCGAACCTCGACACGGTCCAGATCCGCGCGCTCGTGGACGAAACGGACATCGGCAAGGTCCAGGCCGGCCTGTTGACCACGATCACCGTCGACGCCTATCCCAACCGGCCGTTCGAGGGCGCGGTGCTCAAGGTCGAGCCGCAGGCAACCGTGCAGCAGAACGTGACGATGTTCAACGTGCTGGTGCGGATCCCGAATCCCAACCATCTGCTCAAGCCCGGCATGAACACCGAAGTGGAAATTCACGTCGGGCGGCGCGACAGCGTGCTGGCGATTCCGAACGCCGCCCTGCGCACGCAGCGCGACGTCGCGTCGGCGGCGCAAGTGCTCGGGCTCGATCCGAACGCCGTGCAGCAGCAGCTCGCGGCCGCGCAGCCGCAGACGCCGCCCAGCACCGGGCGCGACAGCGCCTCGCTGGGTGGCAGCCCGTCGCGGCGTGATTCCACGGCGCAAAAGGGCGGCGCGGCGCAGGTGATGATGACGCTCCCCAACGGGCAGCAGGTGCCGGCGCCTGCGGGCATTACGGCGCAGCAGGTGCGGCTCGCCCAGAGCGCGATGCAAAAGCGCATGAGCGGCGGCACGCCGAGCGACGAGGAGCAGACCGCGGCGCGCGCGGTGTTCCAGGCGATGCGCGCGTCAGGACAGTTCAGCGGCATGGGCGGAGGCCAAGGCCGCCGCACCGGGGGCGAGCCGTCGAGCTACATCGTCTTCGTGCTTCGCAAAGGCCAGCCGGCGCCGGTGCAGATCCGGACCGGGCTCACCGATCTCGACTACATCGAGGTCGTGAGCGGCCTGACGGAGCAGGACACGGTGCTGGTGCTGCCCAGCGCGTCGCTCGTGAACTCGCAGCGCGACATGCAGCAACGGATGCGCCAATTCACGGGCGGCGGGCTGCCGGGCGTGCAGCAACAGCAGACGCCGGCGCGGCCGCCAGCCGCGGCGCCCGCAAGGCCGTAACATGCTGATCGGCGAAATCATTCAGGTCGCGCTCGCGGCGATCCGCGCCAACAAGCTGCGGTCGTTTCTGACCATGCTCGGCATCATCATCGGCGTCGGCGCGGTGATCACGATGGTCGCGCTCGGCAGCGGCGCGCAGAAGTCGGTGCAGGAGCGCATCCAGGCGCTCGGCCCCACACTGCTGTCGATCTATCCCGGACAGGCGTTCCGTGGCGGCATCGCGATCGACTTCGGCTCGCGCGTCAGCCTCACCGTCGATGATGCCGATTCCCTGGCCGCGAACGCCCGCCACGTCAAGGCGGTCGTGCCGGAGCTCACCCGCAATCTCCAAATCAAGCGCGCCGGCCAGAACTCCAACGTGAACATCGTCGGAACGACGCCAAACTATCCGGTCGTGAAGAATTACACGCTGACGGCGGGACGGATGTTCAGCGCGGGCGAGAACGAGGGACGGCGGCGCGTCGCCGTGCTCGGCTCCGCCATCCCGGACATGTTCAACGCGAATCCGGCGGGGATGATCGGGCAAGAGCTGCAGATCCGCGGCATTCCGTTCGAGATCATCGGCGTGCTGTCGTCGAAGGGCTCGGCCGCGGGGTTCGGCAATCCCGACGAGCAGGTCTTGATTCCGCTGCAAACCGCCCGCTACCGCATCATGGGAACGAACCGCCTGCGGACGATCACCGTGGACGCGCAAGACGTGAACCAGATGACGCTGACGATGATCGAGATCGAGCGCGTGCTGCGGAAGGAACACAAGATCCGGCCGGGCGGCGAGAACGATTTCCAGATCCGGAACCAGTCGGACATTCTGGCGACGTTCCAGCAGACCACGCAGACGTTCACGTACCTGCTCGCCGGCATCGCGGCCGTGAGTCTGCTGGTGGGCGGCATCGGGATCATGAACATCATGCTCGTGTCGGTCACGGAGCGGACGCGCGAGATCGGCGTCCGCAAAGCCCTGGGCGCCACGCGCTTCAACATCCTGTTCCAGTTCCTGGTCGAAGCGCTGGTCCTCTGCATGGTCGGCGGCATCATGGGGATTCTGTTCGGCTCGCTCGGCGCCGTCGCGCTGTCGAGCCTCGCGCACTGGAACACCTCGATCAACTTCTTCGCGATTCTCGTCGCGTTCTTGTTCAGCGCGGTCGTGGGGCTGTTCTTCGGCATCTGGCCGGCGCGGCGGGCCGCGTCACTCGATCCGATCGTCGCGCTGCGTTACGAATAGATTGCGGATTGCGGATTGTCGATTGCGGATTGAGCGCGCGAGCTGACGATACGTAGGGTGATAGCACCGCCGGTCAATCCGCAATCCGCAATCGACAATCCGCAATTATCTTTTCGTCCATGCTCGTCGCCCTTCTTTTCGCGTTGCAATCGCCGGGCAATCCCCAGCCGACGTACGACGGCCGCCTGCATCAGATCGAGGTTCGGCTGCCGCGAATCGACGCGACCGTCAAGCTCGACGGTGTCCTCGACGACCCGGTGTGGCAGCAGGCCGCGCTCCTCAAGGGGTTCACGCAGTACCGGCCGGTCGACAGCCGTCCCGCCGACGACTCGACCGAAGTGCTGGCCTTCTACGCGCCGGACGCGATTTACTTCGGGATCCGCGCGTTCGAGATCCACGGCAACGTCGTGCGCGCGACGCTCGCCGACCGCGACAACATCGACGCCGACGACAAGGTCCAGATCCTGCTCGATACCTTCAACGACCGGCGGCGCGCGCTGCTCTTCGCCGTCAATCCGCTGGGCGCGCAGGAGGACGGCGTGCGCAGCGAAGGGCTCGCCGGTGCCGCGGGCGGGCAGAACGCCGGCTTCCGGTTCGACGGCGTCGTCGATCTCAATCCTGATTACGTCTATCAATCCCAGGGCCGCGTGACCCCCTGGGGCTACGAGGTCGAAGTCCGCATTCCCTTCAAGAGCCTGCGGTATCAGAGCGGTGCAACGCAGGACTGGGGCGTGCAATTCATCCGCACGACGCAGCACACAGGCTACGAGGACACCTGGACGCCCGTCGTGCGCGCCAACGCGAGCTTCCTGATCCAATCGGGCACATTCAAGGCATTGACCGGACTGCGGCGCGGCCTGGTGATGGATGTGAGTCCCGAGTTCACGTCGCGCGTCGACGGCACTCCGGCCGCCTCGAGCTATCGCTACGGCACCGTCGACCCCGAGGTTGGCATCAACGTGCGGTGGGGCGTCACGCAGAACCTGAGCGCGACGGGCACGATCAATCCCGACTTCTCACAGGTCGAAGCGGACGTCGGCCAGGTGACGGTCAACCAACGGTTCGCGCTGTTCTTTCCGGAAAAGCGCCCGTTCTTCCTCGAAGGGCTCGAGCAATTCGACACGCCGAACGCGCTGATCTACACCCGCCAGATCCAGAATCCGGTGGGCGGTGCGAAGCTGACCGGCAAGGTGGGCGGCACGGCCGTGGCCTACATTGGAGCCGTCGATGACAACGCCGGGCAACATCCCGTGTTCAATCTCCTGCGCCTGCGCCGCGATCTCGGCGCGAGCTCGACCCTGGGTCTCGTCTACACCGACCGCGAGGACGAAAGCCTGTGGAATCGCGTGATCGGAACGGATGCGCGGGTGATCTGGAAAAAGATCTGGTATTCGGAGGCGCAGATCGTCGGGTCGTGGAATAAAGTCGCGCCGGGCGGTGCGGCCCAGGCGGGCGCCCTGTGGGACGCCACGCTGTACGACCGCACCGGCTACTCCTACGGCAACCACGCCGAGCTTGTCGGCATCAGCCCGAATTTCGCCGCGCTGTCGGGGTTCGTGAACCGCGTCAACATCGTGCAGGGTCGATTCGCCAACCGCTTCACCTGGTACGGCAAGCCGGGCGCAACGCTCGAGAACGCGACCACGTTCATTCTGCTGCAGCCCACGTGGCGCTACCGCGACTTCTTCAATCTCGGCAGCACGCTGGAAGGCAGCCTGAACGAGCAGTGGCTGTTCACGCTGCGCGGGGGCTGGGGCATTAACGCACACTGGCAGAACAACCATCAGCGCTTCGATCCGCCCGATTACGCCGGCTATCAGATCGACTCGGGCGGGACGCCGGCGCCGTTCGTGATTCCGCACGGCCGCTACAACTTGTGGGGCGGCGATATGGGGTTCACGACGCCGAGCCGCGCGCTGAGCTTCAACGCCGACGTGGGCGCTGGCGCCGGCGTCATCTTCGCCGAGGCGCGCGAGGGGCGCTGGTTCAGCGGCGTGGCGGGGCTCACCTGGAAGCCCACGGCAGGGCTGCGGGTGGACGGGAGCGTCGTGCATCTGCGGCTCACCCGGACGCCGGACGGCAGCTGGTTCTCGACGGCGAACATTCCGCGGCTCAAGATCGAGTATCAGCTCAATCGCGCCATTTTCTTCCGCTACGTCGGCCAATACACCGCGCAGGAGGTCGATGCGCTCCGCGATCCGCGCACCGGCGACACCCTGATCGTCAACGGCACGCGGCAGGCGCGCGGCACGGACACCGAGTTTCGGAACGACTTCCTGTTTTCCTACAAGCCGATCCCGGGCACCGTGGTGTTCTTCGGCTACGGCGCGTCGCTCAGTGAGCCCGAGCCGTTCAACTTCGGCCGCCTGTCACGCACCGGCGACGGATTCTTCCTGAAGGCGAGCTACCTGTTCCGCATGTGATCTCGGCCAGTCTCGAGCAGCAGCTCCTCGAGGAGCAGCGCGCCAAACAACGCCAGTACGTGCTGACGAATACCCGCGCGCGCTGGGGCTTCGTCGGCTTCGGCATCGTGCTGCTCGTCGTCGTCCGCGCGCTTGGCGTCGTGCCGATCTCATTGTGGTTCATGCTCGGCTTCGCCGCGACGTTCGTGGCGGCAAACGCCGGCGTGCGCCGGCTCGTGCAGCGCGGCGCCTTCCATCCATGGTATGCGCAGCTCAATCTCGTGGTCGGTTGCACGCTGATCTCCGCCGTCGTATTCGCGCTCGGCGCAAACGGCCACATCCTCTACGGCGCCTATCTCATCGCGCCACTGCAGGCCGCGCTCTACCTGGAGCGTCGTGAAGCATGGGGCGCGCTGACCATCAACGTCGCCGCTTTCGCGCTGGCGACCGCGTTCGCCCGGATCTTCGGTCACGGCTGGCCCTGGACCGTGTTCCTCCAGGAAGCGCTCGTGCTCGTCTTCGCGTGCGTCGCCCTGGTCCCGATGCTGGTGCAGATCATCGATCGCCTGCGCATCGCGCGCGGCGTGCTTGGCGAGATCGAGCGCGGAGACTTGACGCGGAAGCTGGACTCGCCCGACGCCGGTGTCGCGGAGGATGAGTTGGGTTATCTCGGGCTGAGCGTGAACCGCACGACGGCTGCGATCGCCGACATCGTGCGCGAGATCGGCCGGCAGGGGCAGGCGCTCGCGTCGATGGCCAGCGGTCTCGCGGACGCGGCGCGCGAGCTCCAGCTGTCGTCGCAGTCGATCTCCACCACGACGGGCCAGCTGACCGAGGGCACGGAGCGGCAGCGCCAGCTGATCGTGTACGGTCGGGAGGACTCTGAGGCGGCGTCGGGGGTCGCGACGACGCTGCACACGCGCGCGCAGCAGGCGGAGCGCCAGATCACCGAGATCGCGTCGCAGGCGCACAAACGCGGCGAAGAAGTCGCGCGCGCCAGCTCATTGCTCATGAATCTCATGGTCCACATGGATCACGCGGCCGAGGTGGCCGGCGTGCTCGATCGCGAATCGCGCGAGATCGGCAAGCTGGTCGACGGCATCACGCGGATCGCCAGCCAGACCGACTTGCTCGCGCTCAACGCGGCGATCGAGGCGGCGCGCGCCGGGCAACACGGGCTCGGCTTCCGCGTCGTGGCCGGAGAAGTCCGGAAGCTCGCCGAGCAAAGCGGTCGCGCCGCGGACGAAGTGCGGGCGCGCGTGCGCGCGACACAAGATCAGATCACGCGCGTCGTCGAGGCGATGCAGCAGGGCCGCGAAGCCGCGAAGGGCGTGGGCAGCGTCGCGACGACGGTGCACGGCGCGCTCGACGCGATCTATGCCGACCTGAACTCGACCCTCCAGTTCGCGACGACGTTCGCCGCCGAGACCGAGAATCAGACCAAACGCATGAGTGAAGTGCTCAGGCGAATGGAAGAAGTCGCCGCCATCGCGGACGGCGCGGCGAGCGGAGCGCGTCAGACGTCGGCCGCGACCGCCCAGCAGATCGCGTCACTCGGCGAGCTCACGGCCACCTCGCAGCGGCTCTCGGATGCGGCCGCGCTGCTGTCGCAGACTATCCGGCGCTTTCGCGTGAACGGCTCACCAGCCGCGGAACAGCGGAGCGTCGCCGAAATCCCACAGCAGAAAGGCGATCAAGCGCGACCGCGGTGGTGACACGCCGCGTGCCGGCACCTCCGCGCCGACCGAGCCGGCGACATGGCCGAGCCGCGACAGGCGAAACCACAGTTGCGGGTACAGCGACAGCGCGCTCGCCCCGTCCGCCGGCACGTTCCAGCCGGCCTCGAGCGTCGGCGTGAAGCGGCCGATCGGCCGCCCCAGCGCGGCGCGGTACGACACGCCGCTCACCCCCTCGGCCTCTTCCCACCCCGCGACGATTTGAACCTGCAGATCGAACCGGGCCCGTTCGATCCCGCCCGCGACGTAAGGCTCGATCTCCCAGCGATCACGGCGGCCGAGCGGCGGCGTCACTTCCGCGCCGAGCGTCGCGAGCGCGCGCCGGTCGAGACTGTGCCACACATTGTACTTGAGCGACGCCGATCCGCCCTCGAACGGCCGGTCCAGTGAATCGAACAGCGCGACCACCTCGGCCTCGAACTGCAGCCGCCGTCCCAGCCGGTGCTCGTAGATCGCCTGCTGCTCGCGCCCGTGCGTCACGAGCACGAGCTCATTTTCGGGGTAGGCCTTCTCCACCAGAAATGCGCGGGGGAAGTTCAACTCGCCGGGCGGCCAGGAGCGGTCTCGACAGAGCGAGCGCACGTAGCGCACGACCGCCCGGATCTGTGCCTCACTCGCCGCCTCGCCGTACGCGGGCATGTCGCGGGACAGACCGTAGGCCTCGCCGCCGCGCGTGACGATGCCGACCCACTGCGCTTCGGTCTCGGGCGTCGACGCCGCGCACGACGCGAGGTCCGCGGGCGGCACGGCCAGGCGGGTCGACGCGGCCGGCGTCCCGCGCGCGTCGGCGCCGTGGCAGTGGCTGCACCAGGCGGTGTACAGGCTGTCGCCGGACTGCTGGGCGGCGAGACTAGATGCCCACAGCGCGGCGCAGGCGACGAGCGGCAGCGTTCGCGGCACGGCGAATCTCCGAGAGATCGGAAGTGATGAGCACCCCGCCGCGAACGACGATCCGGCCGTCCACGATGACGTGACGGACGTCGGCGGCGCGGGCGCTGTAGACGATGCGCGAAATCAGGTCGGCGTCCTCGGGCTGCGCGTGCGGGCCCTGCAGATCCAGCACGGTCACGTCGGCGCGCTTCCCGACCTCGATCGAGCCGATCTCCGTCTCGAGGCCAAGCGCGCGCGCGCCGCCCAACGTCGCGAGCTCGAGCACTTGCGCGGCCGGCAGCACATCGGGCCCGAGGCGCGGCTTCTGGATGAGCGCGGCCAGCCGCATTTCTGTGAACGCGTCCAGCCGGTTGTTGCACGGCGCGCCGTCCGCACCGATCGCGACCCGACAGCCCGTGGCGAGCATTTCGGGGATCGGAGCGATGCCGCTGCCGAGCTTCAGGTTCGAGCTTGGACAATGCACGACGTTCGTTTTCTGCCGCGCGAGCCGCGCGATGCCGTCCTTGTCTACCCAGACGCAGTGTGCGAGCGCCGCGCGCTCACCCGAAATGCCGACGGAATCGAGATACGCGATCTCGTCGTATCCCGTGTTGCGCTTGACGGTATCGAGCTCGTGCACGGTCTCGGCGGCGTGCGTGTGAACGACGGTGCCGGTCTGTTCGGCCAGATCGCTGACCGCGCGCAGCAGCGGCCCCGTGCAGCTCGGCACGAACCGCGGCGCGAAGCAATAGCGGAGCCGTCCGTCCGCGGCGCCGTGCCAGCGTGCGCAGAGATCGGCGCTTTCCTGGATCGCCGTGTCCGTTGGCTCACGCAATGCGGCGGGCGCGTCCGGAGAGTCCATCAGGCACTTCCCCGCCGTTGCCCGGATCCCGATCGTCTCGAGCGCTTCGAATGCCGCGCCGGTGTGTCGCACCGTCTCCATGTCGAGGATCGTCGTGGTGCCGCCGAGCAGCAGCTCGGCGGCGCCGAGCATGGCGGAGGCGTGGACCGACGCTTCGGTGTGCGCCGCTTCGAGCGGCCAGATGCGCTGCGCGAGCCATGCCTCGAGCGGCAGGTCGTCGGCGAGTCCGCGGAACAGCGTCTGACAGAGATGGATGTGGGCTTGAATGAGCCCGGGAAGAATCACGAGCCCGCGGCAATCAAGCGTTGTGACCTTTTTGCGTCCGAGCGTGCGGCTGTCCGACCGTCCGACGCGTTTGATGCGTCCGTTCTCCAGCAGCACATCCGCGTCGACGATCCGTCGCGATTGATCCATCGTGACGACGCGCCCACCGCGGAGCAGGATCACGTCGAGATCCGCGGCCTCACGGTCGAATCGGCGGACGACGGCAGGTCGAAGTACGCCTCGATTTCGTCGAGCAGCTCGTCCTCGTCGTACACGCCCGCGAGAATGCGCTCGGCGGTCCCAGGCTCGACGAGGACGTAGCCGAAGGGGTAGTCGAGACCGGTGAGCAGAATCGTGCGCCGCTTGTGATTGGGCAGCGCGACGTAAATCGTGTCGGAGTTCGTCGGGACGAGCTTGATGTTGTGGTCTTTGAGCTCGGGCGCGATCTGCTCAGTCGCGTAATTCATGTCGTCCAGCGCCTGCGACTGGTCTTCCGCGGAAAACGTGTCGGCCGCGGCGATCCAGAAGACGACGACGGTGGGCTCGGTGACGACACGAGGCCGGAGCAGCGCGCTGTCGGCCGAATCCGCGCCGGCGCGCGCAATGTCGACCGTATCGGGCGCGGTGGCATGCGTTGCGGCGGCCGGCTGCTGCGGCCGGCACGCGGCGAAACCGGCGATCGCGACGAACATTGCTGCTCGCATGGCGGACAATATACTTAGCCCATGACCGCACCTGCCGCACCGCCGCCGGTACC
>DATDEZ010000099.1:0-9275 GCA_036522875.1 Gemmatimonadales bacterium
GACTGGGGCATCGCGCACGTCTACGGCAAGACCGACGCCGACGCCGTGTTCGGCATGGAGTACGCCCAGGCCGAGGATGACTTCAACCGCATCGAGACCAACTATCTGAATTCGCTCGGCCGGCTCGCCGAAGCCGAGGGACCGGCGGTGCTGTACCAGGACCTTCGCCAACGGCTGTTCATCGACCCCGATTCGCTGAAAGCCGAGTACCGCAGGAGCCCGCCCTGGCTGAAGAAGCTGATGGACGCATTCGCCGACGGGCTCAACTTCTTCCTCTATAAGCACCCCGACGTGAGGCCGCGCGCCATCGCGCGGTTCGAGCCGTGGATGGCGCTCTCGTTCACCGAGGGCTCGATCGGCGGCGACATCGAGACGATCAGTGTGCCGGCGTTGGCGGCCTTATACGGCGACTCCGCACAGCAACCGCCCCACGATGAAGACGGCGGCTCCAACGGCATCGCGATCGCGCCCAAGAGCTCGGCGACGCATCACGCGCTCCTGTGGATCAATCCGCACACGTCGTTCTATTTCCGCTCCGAGCTGCAAATGGTGAGCGACGAGGGACTCGACGCGTACGGTGCCGTCACATGGGGACAGTTCTTCATCTACCAGGGCTTCAACAAGACGGCCGGCTGGATGCACACGTCCAGCGGCGTCGACAACATCGACGAGTTCTACGAGACGACCGATCGGCATCCGCGCACCGTCACGCTGCGCTACAAGAGCGGCGCCGGCCTCACCACCAGGACCTTCACCGTCTACGACTCGAAGCACGGGCCGATCGTGCGCAAAGACGGCGATCGCTGGGTCAGCGTCAGCCTGATGCAGGACCACATCCACGCCCTGATCCAGTCGTATTCGCGGACCAAGGCGCGCGACCTCGTGGCGTTCCGCCGGATCATGGAGCTGCACACCAATTCCTCGAACAACACGGTCTTCGCGGACGCGTCGGGCAACATCGCGTATCTCCATTCGAACTACATCCCGCGCCGCGACACCGCGTTCAACTGGACCGAGCCGGTCGATGGCGATGATCCGCGCACCGACTACCGCGGCGTCCTGTCGTTCGACGAGACGCCCAACGCCGTGAATCCGGCGAGTGGCTGGGTGTACAACTCGAACAACTGGCCGTGGTCGGCGGCCGGCGCCGGGCCGTCGAGCCCGCAGCGCGAGCACTTCCCGCGCTACGTCGAGCGCGGGACGGAAGAAACGGCGCGGGGCTTTCACGCGCTCCGGCTGTTCGACGGCAAGACCGGTTGGAGCATGACCACGCTGCAGCAAGCGGCGTTCGACAGTTATCTGCCGGCCTTCGAGCGCATGGTGCCGCCGCTGCTCGCCGCGTACGATGCACTGCCCGCGACCGACACGCTCAAGACGAAGCTCGCCGAGCCGATCGCCGCGCTGCGCGGCTGGGACTATCGCTGGGGCGCGAGCTCGGTGCCGACGTCGCTCGCGGTGTATTGGGGCGAGCGGGTGGGACGGCGCATCGCGCCGGGCGCGCGGGCGGCGAGCATTTCGCAGATGCAGTACGTCGCGACCGGCCGGGCGCAGCCGGCCGAGCTAGTCGAGTCGTTCGCGGCGGCGGTGGACGCGCTCACGACGACGTTCGGCACGTGGCGCACCCCGTGGGGCGACATCAATCGCTTTCAGCGTTTCAACGACGACATTGCGTCGCGCTTCGACGATGCGCAGCCGAGCATCCCAGTCCCATTCACGGCGAGTGTCTGGGGCTCGCTCGCGGCGTTCGGCGCGCGCCCCTATCCGAACACGAAGCGCTGGTACGGCTCGTCCGGCAACAGCTTCGTCGCGGTCGTCGAGTTCGGCGACAGCGTGAAAGCACGGGCGGTCACCGCCGGCGGAGAAAGCGGCGACCCGCGCTCGCCCCACTTCAACGACGAAGCGGAGCGGTACGCGGCAGGCGATCTCCGTGACGTGTACTTTTACCGCGCCCAGCTCGCGGGGCACACCGAGCGGACGTACCACCCGGGTCACTAGGAGCCCTTGGTCTTGACGACGATCACGCCGTTCGCGCCGCGCATGCCGTACATCGCGGTGCGGCCGGGGTCGCGGACGACCTCGATCGAGGCGATATCGTGGCGATCGATGGCCGCGAAATTCGCCGGATCGCCGAGCGGCACGCCGTTCACGACGAACAGCGGCTCGCGCTCGAAACCGGCCGTGGCGACGCTCCGCAGATGCAGCGCCTGATGACCGTCTTCGGCCGTCGAGATGGTGAGACCGGGAACGCGCGCCGCGAGCAGCTGCTCGACGGACAGCGCGGGTGAGCGGGCGATATCGTCGGCGGTCAGCGTGACCGCCTCCGGCGCAACCGGCCGCGAGTTGGTGCGTGACACACAGCCCGCGAGCAGAACGAACGTCAGAATGAGCGAACGAACTTTCATGGGACACCTCCACCGGTGACGAAGGCAATTTCCGTACCCCTTCTGCTGCTCGCGCTGCTCGCGCCTAACGCGCGCGCGCAAAAACGGACGGAGCTCGTGTACGTCGATCGTGCGGGTGTCCTGCGCTGGCGTGACGGCAATCACGAAGTCGCGCTGTTCGGCGCGAACTACGTGCTGACGACCGCGTCCGACTATCGCGCGGCCGGCTACGTGCACGCCGACCGCAAACGCATGATCGACGAGGACATGGCGCAGTTCGCGCGCATGGGGTTCGACGGGCTCCGGCTCACCTTTTGGGGGGATTGGGAATCGTCCGACAGTGCGGGAAACCTGATCGTGAACGATCACCTGGACCTGCTGGATTACCTGATCGCGCGTGCTGCAGAGCGCGGCATCTACATGCTGTTCAGCCCCATTCAGCTGTACGGCTCGAACTGGCCCGATGCGCTCACTGACACGACACAGCCGGGCTTCGGCCGCCGATTCGGCAAGGGCCGCATGGGCACCGACAGCGCGGCGCTACGCGCGCAGGTGAACTATCTACGCCAGATCCTCGAGCACGTGAATCCGTATACGCATCGCGCGATCAAGGACGAGCCCAACATTCTGTTCATCGAGCTCGTCAACGAGCCGTGGCATCATCCTGAAGACATCGCCGGATCGATTCACTACATCAATGCGCTCACCGATGCGGTGCGCGCGACCGGCTGCGAGAAGCTGGTGTTCTACAACGTCAGCCAGGATTTCCGCATCGGCGAGGCGATTCGACGCTCCAAGGCGCAGGGCGTGACGTTCGGCTGGTATCCGACCGGGTTGAACTCCGGCCACGAGCTCGAGGGCAATTATCTCCGCGGCGCCGACGCCTATCCCGACATGCGGCGGCCCGAGCTCGCCGGGCTGCCGCGAATCGTCTACGAGTTCGACAGCCCTGACCTCCGTACCGGGACGATGTATCCGGCGATGGCGCGCACGTTCCGATCAGTCGGCACGCAGTTCGCCGCCATGTTCGCCTACGACATGCTCCAGACCGCGTCCCGGAACCTCGGCTGGCAGACGCACGCGCTGAACATGGTGTATACCGCGCGCAAAGCGATGAGCGCGGTGATCGCCGCCGAAGCGATGCGGCGACTGCCGCGCTTCGAGGAGTACGGACCGTATCCGCGCAACACGCGTTTCGGCGACTTCCACATCTCTTACGACGGTGATTTGGGCGAGCTGGTCGCGCGCGACGCGTTCATGTACACGAGCCCGACCAGGAGCACGCCGCCCGATGCCGCGGCCCTGCAGCGCGTGTACGGCCATGGATCGTCGCCCGTCGTCACGTATGGCGGCACGGGCATTTACTTCCTGGACAAGGTTCGGCCGGGCGTGTGGCGGCTCGAGCTCTATCCCGATGCCGTGCCGATTCGCGATCCGTTTGAAGCGCCGAGCGTCGACAAGATCGCGACGCGGGCGATCAGTCGGACGTGGCCGATGACGATCGCGTTGCCGGATCTGGGTGCGTCCTTTTCCGTGCAACAGCTTACCTCAGCCGATCGACGGACACTGCGTGCTTCCGGCGGATCGTTCGACGCGCGGCCCGGGGTCTATGTGCTCAGCGCGGGCGGCCCGGTCGATCTCGCGACCATGCCGGCTTGGATTGGTCACCTCGCGTTCGACGAGTATCATGCCCCGCCGGCCGATACCGTGGCGCCGGCCGTTCAGTCGCTCGCGGCACCCCAATACATCGAAGGGCAGGACGTGACGATCCGGTCACGCATCGTTGCGACGACGCCGCCGGATTCGGCCAAGGTCTTCGTTCGCCGTGTCCCGGCCGGCCAACTTCAAGAATTCTCGACCAATCCCGCGGGGGGATACACCTACGAGGCCAAGATTCCCGCGCCACGGTTGCGCGAGGGTCCGCACGAGTTCGTGGTCACACTATATCACGGCGATTCGGTCACGACATTCCCCGGCGCCAACCCCGGCAAGCCGACGGATTGGAATTACGGCAGTCAGGCCGCATGGCACTTCGATGTCGTCAGTCCGACGACGGCGCTGCGTCTATTCGATCCCGGCACCGACGCCGCGCGACTCACCTTCACGCGCATCGGGGACGCGGGACGCCGCGGGCTATTCCGCGTCGGGTTCTCGGCCGTGACCGGCGAGCCTGTGTTTCATCTGGAGCTGCCCACGGACTCGAGCGGCTGGTCACCGCCCGACTACACCGCGTCGCTCGTCATCAAGAGCAGAATCCAGGCTCGCGGCGCAACGATCAAAGGCGCTACGGCGCTCCGGCTGCGGGGCCGCGCCGTCGGCCCAAAGCAGACGCTGCACCTGACGCTGATGGAGGACGACGGCACGAGCTGGACGGCGCCGGTGGAGATGGACAGCACGTGGAGCGATCAGCTCGTGCCGCTCGATCGTTTCACGATCGGCCGCGGCGTCCTGTTGCCCCAAGGCTTCCCCGGCGAGTGGAATTACTGGGTGGGACCCGCAGAAGGCCGCGGCGCCGCCGGCGACCGGCCGCGACTCGAGCACATCGAACGCGTGCAGTTGTCGCTCCGTCCGCGCGAAGGTCGGGGCGTCGAAGTCGAATCCATCGCTCTCGAATTCGCCGCGCCAGCGGCAAAGGCGACGTTGCGCGTGCGCGTGCCTGACGGGACCGGCACGGTCTACCTCGCCGGCAGTCTGCCCGAGCTCGGTCCCTGGCGCCCGGACGGCCGCGTGCTCACGGGCACCGGCCGCGACCGAACGGTCGAGCTGTCCGCCGCAGCCGGCACCACTCTCGAGTACAAGTTCACGCTCGGCAGCTGGGACCGCGAAGCGTTGAGCAGCAACGGCAGCGTGCCTCCGAATAACACGCTCACATTCGGGCGCGATACAGTTGTCGCGCAGGAGATCGCGACCTTCAAGCGCCCCGCCGCCGACTACGTCGCCGACTGGCGAGGGTCCGGTGTGCTCGGTCGTCTGGTCTATTGGACCGACGTGCACTCGAAGTTCCTCGGGCCCAACCGCAACGTGGAGATCTGGCTGCCGCCCGGCTACGACTCCAGCACCGCGCGGTATCCGGTGCTCTACATGTCCGATGGCCAGAACCTGTTCGATCCGCGCATCGCGAGCACGGGCACCGATTGGGGCGTCGATGAGGCGATCGTCCGGCTCGTCACGCAGGGCGTCATGCCGCCGGTCATCGTGGTGGGAGTGTGGAACAGCGCCGAGCGCGGCGCGGAGTACTCACCGTGGCAGCGCGCGCCGGACTACGCGCGCTTCCTGATCGAAGAGCTGATGCCGCGCGTCGACTCGGCGTTCCGGACACGCACGGGCCCGCGCAACACGGCGGTGATGGGCTCGTCGATGGGTGGGCTGCTCTCGTTTTATCTCGTCACACACCACCCGGAAGCCTTCGGCGCCTGCGGCTGCATGTCCACGGCGTTTCTGCTGTCGCCCGCCTTCGTGCAACAGTACTTCACTGGTGTTCCGAAGGTCGCTAATCCCGATACGACCGCATACATCGAGCGCGACATCCAGGCCGGGCTGCCGGTGCCGAAGGGCGCGCGCTACTGGTTCGACTTTGGCGGGCAGGGGTTGGACACGAATTTCGGGCCGAGCCACGAGATCGTCAGACAATGGCTCCTGAAGCAGGGGCTGAAAGAGGGCGCGGACTTCGTGATTCGCCGCTACCCGGACGCGACGCACAACGAAGCATCATGGCGCGCCCGGCTCGACGATCCGCTCACTTTTCTATTTGGCCGCCATCCTTGAGCGCCCGGCCGGCACGATAGGCGAGCACCAACATCACCAATCCGAACACGAGCAGCACCACTCCCCACCACAGATTCACGTTGATGCCGAGCGAGCGCTCGTAGATCGCCGGGCTCGACAAGAGCCCGTAGGCGATGAGGACGACGCCGAAGATCGAAAACATCCCGCCGATCGGATACCGGATATCGAGATTCATCGCATCACCAGAAGATGACGTTGAGAACGGCCGACACGACCAGCACCGCGATGCCCAGCGTGAGCGGCCGCTTGTACCACGGCAGATAGCCTTCCTCGATCCGCGGTGTCAGCGAGTACACCAGCCCGCGCAGCTCCTCGTCCGTCTTGGTGCGCGCCGTGAGCAGCGAGACGAGCGCGGTCGTGATGAAACAGCTCGTCCACGCGAACAGGGCGGTCCAGAAGTTCAACGCCATCTCGCTCGGATAGGTGTGCAGGATCGTGCCGAGGAACCCGCCGTGAATGCCCGGCTCGGCACCCTGCGGCAGCGTGAGCCCGTAATGCAGCGCCGCGGTGACCGTCCCGGCCAACAGCCCCGAAAAGGCGCCATGCCCCGTCGTGCGTTTCCAGAACATGCCGAGCAGGAAGGTCGCGAACAGCGGGCCGTTCACGAACGAGAACACGAGCTGCAGAATGTCGTTGATGTTGTTGAACCGCGTCGCCGCGTACGCCGCGATCACGCTCGCCAGAATCCCGAACACCGTCGCCGCGTGGCCCATCCGCAGATAGTGCGAATCGCTCTGTCCCGGCCGGATGAAGTTCTGGTAAATGTCGTACGTCCACACCGTGTTGAACGCCGTGACGTTGCCCGCCATCCCGGACATGAACGACGCCATCAGCGCGGTCAGGCCGAGCCCGAGCAGGCCCGACGGCAGGTAGTGCGCGAGCAGCATCGGAATGGCGAGATTGTAATTCGGATGACCGTCGGCGCCGATCGGCAGAAATCCGCCGCGCGTCACGTGCATGCCGATCGCCAGCATGCCGGGCAGGATGACGAGCAGCGGCATGAACATCTTGGGCCAGGCGGCGATCAGCGGCGTGCGGCGCGCGGCCGTCATCGAGCCCGCCGCCATCGCGCGCTGCACCACCAGAAAGTCCGTGCACCAGTACCCGAACGACATCGCAAACCCGAGCCCCATCACGAGGCCGAACCATTCGATGCCCATCGGATTGTGCGCCGGCGAATCCATGTACCGCCACGAATGCGACCACGCGCCGGGCGCGAAGCCCGCGCTCGTCGACACCGTCGCGAGCTTCGCCGTGAGACCGCTCCAGCCGCCCGCGTCCTTGAGACCCAGCCAGACGAGCGGGAAGAAGCCCAGCACGATCAGGAAGAACTGCAGCACTTCGTTGTAGATCGCGGACTTGAGTCCGCCGAGAAAGATGTAAATGAGCACGATGACGCCGGTGAGGACGATGCTCCAATGGAAACTCCAGCCGAGCACGAGCTCGAGCAGCTTGGCGAGCGCGTACATCGAGATGCCGGACGAAAAGACCGTCATGATCGCGAACGTGATGGCGTTGAGACCGCGCGTCTTCTCGTCGAAGCGGAGCTTCAGGTATTCCGGGACCGACCGCGCCCGCGAGCCGTAGTAGAACGGCATCATGAACAGGCCGACGAACACCATCGCCGGCATCGCGCCGACCCAGTAGAAATGGCTCGTCATGATGCCGTACTTGGCGCCCGAGGCCGCCATGCCGATCACTTCTTGCGCGCCGAGATTCGCGGAGATGAACGCGAGCCCGGCGATCCAGGCGGGCATCGAGCGCCCGGCGATGAAGAAGTCCTCGCTGTTGCGGATCCGCCGGCGCAGCGCCCAGCCGATGCCGAGCACGAACGCGAAATAGATGACCAGGATGGCGTAGTCGATGACGCCGAGATGAATCTGTTGCAGGCTAGTGCGCTCCCTTCGTCTTGATCACGATCACGCCGTTCGCGCCGCGCACCCCGTAGATCGCCGTCTGTGATGGATCCTTCAGCGCCTGGATCGACACGATGTCGCGAGGATTGAGCCAGCTGAGCGTTCCGCCGCTCGTGCCCTCGATCGGCATGCCGTCCACCACGAACAGCGGCTCCTGCCCGGAATAGAACGACGTCGGTCCCATCATGCGGACGACGATGCCGCCTCCGGGCGCGCGCGATACCGTGACGCCCGCGATCTTCCCGGCCATCAACTGCTCGAGCGACGTCGCGTTCTGATCCGCTTCCGTCACGTTCGCTTCACTCGACGGCGCTTGCGGTGTCCCCTGACCGGTGCCGAGCATCTCGAACACGTAGACGTGGCGCGGCGCGAGCATCGGGACGGCGGTCAACGTGCCTTCCGAGCCGATCATGCTCCGCAGCCGCCAATGGCCCTGCGGCAGCGGCAGCGGCTCCTCGGCCTCCGTTCCCAGATTCGCGATCACCAGCACCGGTGTTTTTGCGTCGGCGCGAATGTAGGCGAGGACCGCCTTTCTGCCGGTCTCGACCGGCAAGAGGTCGCCGCTCTCGAGCGCGGGTGACTGCGCGCGAAGGTGTATCAACCGCCGGTAGAGATTGAGGAGCGAGCCCTTGGAGCGGTCCTGCGTCGCGACGTTCGTCGTCAGCGAGTCTGCCTGGCCTGCTTCCCATGCCTTGCCGCTCGTGAATCCCCCAGAGCTTCCCGTCCACTGCATCGGCGTCCGGAGCCGCTCGTCCGGCTTGTCACCCGTCATGCCGATCTCTTCGCCGTAGTACACGAACGGCACGCCGGGCAGCGTCAGCAGAATCGTCGCGGCCATGCGCGCCGCGACGGTGTCGTTGCCGAGCGCGGTCAGCGTCCGGGTCTGGTCGTGATTGCGCTGGAACGGCGCCCACCGCCATGCCGGTTGCGCGTGCTGGAACTCGAGGATCGTCGGGACCAGAGCGTTCGTCTTGCCGGCGCGCACGGCGTCCACGATCGCATCGGAAACGGGAAACGCGAAGTACGCGTCCAGTTGGTCGGGATAGTACGTGAGAATATTCTCGGGACTGTCCCACACCTCCCCGATCGTGTACGAGCTCGGCGCCAGCATGCGGACATAGTTGCCGAAATCGCGCAGCACGGCGTGGGTGCCGGGCGTGTTCGAGACCTGGTCGCCGTTCTCGACGAGATG
>DATDEZ010000100.1:0-18812 GCA_036522875.1 Gemmatimonadales bacterium
TCGAGGATCAAAGAGATTGCGCGCATGCTCGGCGATGCCGACATGGCGACCGCGCGCCGCCACGCGACCGAGCTGCTCAGAACGGCCAGCGCGAGACCCGCATCACCAGCCGAAACACCGACGCCGCCGGCTCCCGCACGCCCGAAGCGCTGACGGTTTGCTCGAAGGAAAAACTCCCCTCGACGTCGTCCGCGACGTAGGTCATCGCGGCACCGAGCCGCAGCCGCCGCACTGAGGTGCCTGGGTCGAGCACGCTCGCCGGCGTGGGCGCGCCAAGCGCGGCCGACACGTTGACGGAGTCCTGCGCGGCCTGATAGGTATAGTGGTCGCGCTGCTTGGTCCAATATCCCGCCGTCACTCCAACCGCGAACATCTTGCCGAACCGGTACATGGGCGCGACGTCGAACCCTGCGTAGTCTCCGGGCTTCCAGTCGAGTAGGGCGGTCGCGGCGCGCGGAATGAGCAGCGTCGTCTCGGGACCGACGCGCCGCCACCGCGTTCCGGCCATCTGCCGGCCGGCGCGGACCGCGGCGTTGAGCCAGAAACGATGAAACAGCGTCAGCTCCTGGGTCGCCGCGAGCTCGAGATCGGTCTGATGGTCGCCGGTCGAGAGGTCGAAGAGATCGTTGGGCGAGTCCTGGTGGCCGGTGGCCAGGCGGGCGGTGACCCCGATGCTTGTTGTATATACAACTGTGCGTCCGGTTGATACGAGCACGCGATATCTTGCGCCGACCTCGACGTCGCCGGGAAAGTACCGCAGCCGCCGCGACGTATTCGTGAAAGGGGCGAAGGCGTAGGTCGGGTCATTGATGAGCGAATCGACGCGCTGCGCAGCCGTGTCGGCGACCGGATTGCCGGCGCTGTCCATCACGAACGACTCGCGCACGCTCTGCCGCACGATCGGCGCCTTCACGCCGATCGCCAGCCGGTTCGTGATCCCGAACTCCAGCATCAACGGCGTCTCGCGCCGCTCGGCGCGCACCACCATGGTGGGCGGCAAGAGCCCGGCGCCGATCCGCTGCCGCTGCCCGTCGCTGAACTCGTACTCCCACGTGCTGATGACCGGCTCGAACGTCACGCGGAACGTCCCCGCGCGCGGCGTATCGGTGCGCGGGACGGCTTGCGCGGCGAGGCCACCGGCACTGACGAGCAGCAAAACAATGAGCGGCAACACGGACCTAATGATACTCACGTGTTGCCGCGCCTTGCCGCCCTTTGCCGCCCGTTGCCGCCGTCTTTACGGGATCGGCGGAATCGCCGTCGTGTACTTGGCGTTGATCGCGTCCCGCAACTTGCGCGCAATCAGGCGATGCGTCGCCGCGCTCGGGTGCACGCCGTCGCAGGTGAACGCGGTCCCGAACGGATTGGTGCTGCAGGCGGCCCCGATCGCAGGGAACGGACGAACCGCTGCGGCGACCGCATGGAGTGAGTCGAGCGCCGGATTGGGATCGAGATAGGCCCAGCCATGCGCCGTCGCCTGGCTCGCGATGTACGCGTTGTACGCGAGCACCGTGCCGACGAGCTTGCGCAGCTCGGGCGGCGTGACGATCGCGACTACGCTGTCGGAGCAATCGAGGTTACGCGGCGCGCCGGCCGCCGCCGCCCCGAGCAGCGCGGCCCCGTAGGGGAACGGAACGAGCGTCGTGTCGCCACGACCACCCGCCAGGCCAGGTGCGCAGTTCGCACTCACCGTGAATAGCGTGGGAAAACTATCCGGCGGAGCCAAGTGGTTCTTGATCGCCCAGTAGGTGGCGCCCGCGCTGAAGTACGGGACGTCGGTCACGTTCGCCACGCCGACGAGAATCGCGCCCTGCGGCGCCGCCGAGTCGATCGCGGAGAGCACCGTGTTGTACTGCGTCTGGAACGTCGCGACCGGCGTGATCTGATTGCTGTCACCCGCCGCCGCGGCCGTCGCGGCGCCGAGCACGTCGTTGTTGCCGATCCACAGCGACACGAACGTCGGCTGCGCGCGCTGCATCGCCTGCACCTGCGTCAACCCGCCGAGGAAGAACTGCGTGAGCGAGTTCGAGTGCGCCGAGGTGTCGAGATTGTTGTAAAGCGAAATCACCTTGGCGCCGGGCACCGCCACGTTGCTGATGTAGGGCGGCGGCACCGCGGGCACCGAGCGCAGCGCGCACGTCGTCGCGCTGCCGCCCAGGAGACGCGCGCCGGTCCACACGTTCGTGTATGGGGGCGGGCAGCCGGGCCGCCGCATCAGCGGCACGTAGAACGGGCCGTGCATCGCCTTGGAGAGCAACACCGCGTACGACTGGTTCTGCGTGCTGTCGAGAATCCCCGCCGACTGGAAGCCCGCGGTGATCGAATTGCCCATCGAGACGTAGCGGGCGAACATCGGATCGACCGGAGTCGACGCGAACGGCCGGTTCAGGGTGTCGTCCTGGCACGCCGCGGCCATCACCAAGAGACCGAGGAGCGCGGCTTTCGAGCGAAGGTTGCGAATCATGCGTCGCTAATCCTCAGAAGGTGAAGGCCGCCCCGATCCCGAACAGATGGGCCGAGAACTGGTAGAGTCCGGTGTTGCCCGCGGCGAGGTTCACCGTGCCGCGGCGGTCGTTCTGTCGGATGTACTGATACGCGAGATCGGCGCGGAGCTTCGGCGTCAGATCGATGCCGGCACCCACCGTGAACTCGTTGCGCGCGCCTTCGGGCAAGAGCGGCGTGACGAACTGCGCCGGCGACGCGCCGGAATGGTGCAGGTAGCCGCCACGCAGCTTGACCTTGCTGTTGTACTGATACTCGGTGCCGAACCGGAAGCCGTGCGTATCCTTGTTACTCGGCGACAGCGGCAGGTCGGGCGTCGTCGGATTGGCGAAATCGATCACGATGTCGCTGAACCAGCCCCACACGACGTACTGGTAATCGCCCATCACGGTCCAGTTGTCGGTCGCCTTGTAGGCGAAGCCGAGGGTGGCCTGCGGCGGCATGACGATCGACGTCGAGACGCCGCCGTTGGACAGCGGTCCACCGCTCGTGAACTCAGGACTGAGGAGCGCGTCCACCGGCGTGCCGGCGGGGAGCGGGCCGACCGCGGTCGGCAGCACGAGCCCGGTCAGGATCTCGGTGAACTTCGCGTCGCCGCGGTATTTGATCTGCTTGCGCGTGATCCAGTGCCCGCCGATGCTCAGCCGGTTGTTGACCTTGAGAATGCCGCCGAAATTGACCGCAAAGCCGCTGCCCGTCGCGGACAGCGACGCGTCGGCGAAGTCGGTCCCGGTCTCCACGCCGAGCTGGCCGAACGTCGTGCCCGCCGGCAGACCGGCCGGAACGGCGAGCGCGGCCGGCACGACCTGCGTCGAGAGATCCGCGCGCTGGCGCAGCTTCAGCCGGCTCGTGATGTAGGCGACGCCGATGCCGAACTTGAGGCTCGGGCTGATCTGATAGCCGATCGTGGGCTGGATATAGATCGAGCGGATGTCGGTGTTGTAGCCGAGGAAGCGCCCCTGGAATCCGGCGACGGGCCACTTCGTCTCGAGCCCGTACGGGGCATAAAGACCGATGCCGGCGGTGAGCTTCTCGTTGATTTGGTGCGTGAAGTAGGCGTTCGGGACGGGAATGACGGGGTTGTTGAGATCGGTGCGGGTGCCGGAGAAGTCGTCGGTGAAGCCACCCTGCGCCGCAATCGCGGTCACGCCGATGCCGAGATGATTCCCGCTGAGCCCCGCCAGGCCGGCCGGGCTGAAGTAGATGGCCGAGCCGTCGGGGCACGGCATCGCCGCGGCAACGCCGGCGCGCCCCATCGTGCATGTGTTGTGCTCGTAGACGCCGAATCCCTGCGCCGCCAGACGACCGGCGAGCAAAAGGGAAGGTCCGGCGACGAGCAGCACCGCAAACCGCCGCATACGTGTTCTCCGACTGCCGATTGGGGTAGATGGTGAATCGCGCCGCGATACGGTAGCATTGGCCCGGAGCCTTGTCAAACTCATGCCACGACCCGCGATAGACCTCTTTCGCAAAACATTTGGGACAACACCTAGGTCCGTCGCGTCCGCGCCGGGTCGCGTGAACCTGATTGGCGAACACACCGACTACAACGGCGGTCCCGTCCTGCCGATCGCGATCGCGGAACGCACGAGCGCCGCGGTCGGACCGGGCGCGAGCGACGACGAGAACGTGCTCGAAGTGATCTCGACCGAGTTCCCGTCGGTCGTGCGACTCAACTGGCAGGAGGAGTTGCCGAAGAGCTGGTCGGCGTACGTCGCCGGCGTGATGCGCGAGCTCTGGGCGCTCGAGGTGATGGTGCCGCGCGGCTCGGCGCGCGTCGCGGTGGCGTCCGACGTCCCGATCGGCGCCGGTCTCTCGTCATCGGCGGCGCTCACCGTGTCCGTCGCGCGCGCGCTCGGCCAGCTCGCCGCGAGCGAGAAGCCGTTGACGCCGCGGCAGCTCGCCGGCGTCGCCTATCGCGCCGAGCACGACCAGGTCGGCGTGGGCTGCGGCACGATGGATCAGACGATCGCCGCGCTCGGCCAGAAGGATCATGCCCTCTTGTTCGAGTGCGCGTCGCTCGAGACGCAGCAGATCCCGTTTCGCGCGCGGCTGTTGCTGGTCGATTCCGGCACGCGTCACGACCTGCGCTCGAGTGAGCTCGCGAAGCGCCGCGCCGAGTGTGACGAGGTCGTGCGGCGCCTCAAGGTCGAATTGCCGGAGCTCGTGTGGCTCGCGAGCTGGCCAGTCGAATGGCTGCCCCGGCTCAAGCGGGCGTTGCCCGAGCCGCTCCGCTCGCGCGCGGTACACGTGGTTGGGGAGACGGCGCGCGCGCGGTTCGCGGCCCAGCTGCTCAAGCAGGGCAAGCTCAAGCGATTCGGGCAGCTGTTGTACGAGTCCCATGAATCCTGCCGCCGGCTGTACGAGTGCAGCTTGCCGGAGCTCGATACGATCGTTGCGGCGGCGAAGCGCGCGGGCGCGTTAGGCGCGCGACTGACGGGGGCGGGGTGGGGTGGCGCGGCGATCGTGCTCGTCAACAAGACCGACCGCAAGACGATCCCGGCGATCGAGCGGGCGTTTCAGCGGGCCTATGGCCGCACGCCGCCGATCACCGAGGTAAGGGCATCGGCCGGTGTGCGGACGGAACGACTATAATTGGTCACTGATCAGTGGCCATTCCGAAGGCGGCCCGGGTGGCGAAATTGGTAAACGCAAGGGACTTAAAATCCCTTGGGGGCAACCCCTTACAGGTTCGAGTCCTGTCCCGGGCATGGGTGATATAGAGCCTTGCAGGTCCGCCCCAAGACCTGCACCTTCTCGCAACCTCATAACAGATCCGGACGGCTGGGGGCGGTCCCTCGAGGCCGCTCCCTTCGCCAGGGCCGGCCGTGGATCATGCTATGCGACGCAGGCAAACCGGTTTCGCGCTCGGCGGCGCTCTGCTTCTGGCCGCCTGTGGCTTGGGAGACGTGTTCGCGTCGCCGGGCATCGGCGACGTGACGCTCGTCTATGCCGGGCCGACCGTGATGTCGGTGAACGACCGCGCCGCCGTCGCGGTGTCCGTCACGGTGGCGGGCGGCACGATCCCGAACCCGCGCGTGTTCGTCGAGTCGTCCGACAAGACCGTCCTGGCCGTGTCGGCCGCCGGCGACTCGCTCGTCGCCCTGTCGCGCGGCTTCGACACGCTGACGATCCGCTACGTCGCTTCCATCTTCACCGATTCCTTTCCTACGCTGCGTCAGCAGGTCCGGGTGCTGCCGTGAAATGCTTCCAGTGCGGGACCGAGCTGCCCGACAGCACGCGGTTCTGCGGTCAATGCGGGCTGAAGGTGTCCGACCCCAACGCCGCCACCATCGTGGTCGAGGAGGAATCGGAAACGCTGCTCGCGCGGATGCGGCGCGTGTTCGACGGCGAATACGACGTCGAGCGCGAGCTGGGGCGCGGCGGAATGGCGGTGGTGTACCGCGCCACGGAGCGCGCGCTCGGCCGGCCCATCGCGCTGAAAGTCCTGCGCTCCGACATCGGCATGAGCGCGTCTGCCGCGGAACGCTTCAAGCGCGAGGCGCAGATGGTGGCCTCGCTCGATCACCCCAACATCATCCCCGTCTACCGCGTCGGGCAGCTCGGCGGCGCGTTCTATATCGCGATGAAGTTCATCGAGGGCCGCTCGCTCGATGAGGTTCTCGACGCACAAGGCGCGTTGTCGATTCCCGTCGTGCTCACGGTGTTGCGCGAGTCGGCGCGCGGTCTCGCCTTCGCGCACGAGCGCGGGATCGTCCACCGCGACGTGAAGGCCGCCAACATCCTCCTCGACTCCGACGGCCGCGTCGTGGTGTCCGATTTCGGCGTCGCGCTGCGGGCGAGCGACGTGACGCTGACGCAGGCGGGGACGCTCATCGGCACGCCGGCATACATGAGTCCCGAGCAATGCTCGGGACGTCGCGCCGGCCCGCAGAGCGACCAATACTCGCTCGCCGTCGTGGGCTTTCAGATGCTCGCGGGCACCCCGCCGTTCGCGTCCGAGACGCTGGCCGGCATCATTCAGCATCATTTTTTCACGCCGCCACCCGATCTGCGCATCGCGCGCTCCGACATTCCCGCGGCACTGCTCGATCTCATCACGCAGGCGCTGTCGAAGGACGCGAGCTCGCGATTCCGCTCCACGAGCGACATGCTGGCGGCGATCGAGCGGATTCCCCTGAGCGATGCCGATCGCCGCGCGAGCCAACGCGCGTTGCGTGAGCTGGCGCGCGGGCGCGAGACGCCGCGCATCACGACGGGCGCGCTCCCCGCGTTGCCCGACATGCCGACGGTGGTCGGTATGCCGCTGCCGCGCCGCGTCCGACAGATCTCGCGGGTGCTTGGCTATGCGGCCTCGCTGGCCGTGCTGGCGGCGGCGGGCTGGGTCGTCAATCGTCCGGCAGTGACCGTGTCGGATCCGCCAATCGTCGCGCCGCCGTCGCCGACGGCCGCGAGCCGGCCCCCCGTTACGCAGCGCGCGCAGGAGCCGGTGCTGCTCGCCCGTCCCGTCGCGTCCGAGACCGGGAAGCTGCGGCTGCTCACCAGTCCCCCGAGCGCAGAGATCCTGGTGGATGGCCGCCGTGTGGGGGTCGGCAGCGTGTTCGATCTGCGCGTGCCCGCCGGCTCGCGACGCGTGCGCGTGCAGGCGGGCGGCTATCAGGTCTGGGACACGACGATCGTGGTTCGCGCGGGTGGCACGCATTCGTTGGGCCGCATTACGTTGCGCACGCCCGGCGAGTGAGACGACTCGGCATTCTCCTGCTGTTGTGCTGCGCGCGGCCCGCGGCCGCGCTCGCGCAGGACAGTACGAGCGTGCTGCTGCAGCAAGCGCGCGATCTCTACGAGAGTCTGGAGCTCGAGCGCGCCGTGCCGCTACTCCGCCAGATCCTCTCTCCCGGCTGGACCTCCGCCATCACGACGCGCCAGCGCGTGGACGCCAATCTCTATCTCGGCGCCGCCCTCTCGTTGTTGGGCAACCAGGATTCGGCCCGTGCCCATTTTCGGACGGCGCTGGAGCGCGATCCGTTCAGCGATCTCGATCCCTCGCGCTTCACGCCGGCGCAAATCCAGGTGTTTCAGGAGGCGCGCCGGACGGTATTCGCCGTCGCCGTACGACCGCTCGTGCCGCTCACGCTCGATCCGCAGAGGGGCCGCATGACGTTCGCGATCGTCGCCACGCACGACGCCGCCGTACGGTGCGATCTGCGGTCGGGCGGGGCAGGCACCGCCGCGGTCACGCTGTTCGCCGGCGACCTGCAGGGCGGGACGTTGCGAGAGATCGACTGGAATGGCCTGCTCGCCGGCGGTCAGCTCGCGCCCGCGGGTCGCTACGCGTTCGTCGTGCTCGGTGAAAGTCGCCTCCCGGCGGGGGAGCCGGGTGGGCGGCGCGATTCGGCAGTTGCGTTCTTCGACGTTCAGCAGGACGCGCCGGCGCTCGAGGATACGCTCGCCGAGCTCAGCGCCCGCGAGCTGCTGCCGGAGCGCTACCCCAGCAGCGCGGCGACGGGCGACGTGCTCAAGGGGATGGTGGTCGCGGCCGGCGCGTTCTTCGTGGCCGGCGTCGTGAGCAACGGGAAACTGGGCCGCAACGCCGCGATGCCGGCGGCGACGGCCGGCGTCGGCTTGAGCCTGGGTATTGCTTCCTTTCTCAGCAAGCGGGGACGTGACCTGCCCGCCAACGTTGCGGCCAACGCGCGCCGTCGCAGCGAGCGCGCCGCGACGAACGCGCAGATCCGCAGCCGCAACGCACAGCGGCTCGCGCAGACGGTGCTGCGCATCACTCCGGCGGCTGGCGCCGGGCCGTGATGCGCCGTGTCCTCGCGAGCGCGGGGCTCGCGCTCCTGCTGCTCCCCTTGGGTCGCGCCGCCGGTCAGGAACGCTGGGCCGCCGCGGCGCGGCTGACGTTCACCGAGCACCGCGTGGACGCCGGGTTCGGCGTGGAGCGTTTCAGCGGGCTCGGGCTCGGAATCGACGGCGCACGCCGGTTCGGACGCCTGACCGTCGGAATCGTTGCGCAAGGAACCCATCTCGCGGCGCGGACGTCGAACGAGCTCGATCGGCGATTGGGGGAGGTGGGCGCCACCGTGAACGTCAGCGTCGGGGCGTGGTGGGGATTCTACGGCGGTCTCTCCGCGCGGTCGATTGCGAGCGATGCGGCGCGACAGCATTGGTTGCTCGGGCGCGTCGGACTCGAGGCTCGACCGCCGTTCACCGGCGCGCGTGCCCACGCGATCGGGCGACTCGGCATCATGCCGATCGCGACATTGACCGGTTTGTCGTCGGCATCACCCGCTGTGGATGGGGGTGTCGGCGTGGATTACGCGGCGGGTGACGTCAGACTCGCGCTGCTGTACGGGGTGGAGCGGTTCACGTTTCCCGCGCTTAATGGCATTCGCCGGAGCGAGCAGTTCAGCACGCTCTCGCTGCGGGCGGGCGTCGCCCTGCGCTAGCGTTCCGACGGCGCTGGCGCAGAGCAACGAGGCGCGGCAGGTAACCTCCCCACCGCGCCTCGCTTCCTTGCCAGCGGCGCCGCCATCACGCCGCCTTCGGCGTCTGACTACCGCCCGAGCCCGGAGTGTGCGGCTGCTCCTTGCGCTTGAACGGTCCCAACACGTTGCGGACGCTGGCCCACGCGCCCATCAGCTCGACATCATCGCCGAACCGAAACTGCACCACACCATCGAGCAGCTTGACCTGCTCCGAAATCTCCGCTCCGATGGCCGCCAACTCGGCGCTGGCGCCCGCATGCTCGCGCCGCCCTTCGCGCGTCGCCGCCAACGTCCGCTCGAACTCATCGAGCGACGCCGTCAGCATGTCGAGCACCTGCGGCGTCATGCCTAACGCCACGAGCACGTCCTTCTGCGCGGTCGCCTTCTCCAACGTCACGCGACCCGACGCCAGCAGCTCCTTCTGGCTGGCATTCGCGGGCGGCAGCGGGAACTGGTTCGACAACTCCCCCTTCTGCTTCGCCGCCACGGCGCCCACCACGCGCACGTACCGCAAGATCTTCTGCAGCAACGCGTGGCGCACTTCCCGCCGATGCCTGGTGGCCGCCCGCGTCATCGCGAATCCGGCCTTCTGCTGCTCCAGCAACACATCGGCGCGTTGCAATAACTGCTCGAGCTTCGCCAGCCCGAGGCCCTCCCCAACTCCGTCCGTCTGATGGGCCCGCAAGAAATCACGAACCCGCTCGGCCATTTCTAGCCGCCGACGCAACGCCTTGTCCATAACTCCTCCCTCTCCTCACCCTGGGTACCTCCTCTCCGGAATGGAGAGGGGGGTCGGGGGGCGAGGAGCCTGCTCCCGACGCCCGCGCCCTAATGCCTAAATCGTTCCACGGCGGATCCGCCTCAAATCCGCACAATCGCCGGTGCAACTGTCCCCTTTTTGAAACAGGGGGTGTCCCGATTTGTGGAGGCGTGGGAGACACCATCGATTCATCGCGCGTCGCGCTCGATCGATTTCGAATCCAAATCGAGGCCGCGCCGATCGCAGTCGATTCGCGAGCCACGCGTCGCCGCCATGCGGAACCACGTCGATCCGATGGAAAACGTGGTCGATCCGACGCGGAACGCGGTCGATCCGACGCGGAACGCGGTCGATCCGACGGGGAACCCGGTCGATCCGACGGGAACGCGGTCGATCCGACGGGGAACGCGGTCGATCCGACAGGGAACGCGGTCGATCCGACGGGGAACGCGGTCGATCTGTGCGGCACGCGGTCGATCCGAGGCCGAACGCAGGCGGTCCGGGTCCGGAACCTGTCAACTCGAGAACCGATGCAACCATCCGCGGGCTTTTAGCGTCATACGGACAGAAGATCGGCACATGTCTCCAGCAGAGAGGAAGCAAATGCGCGGCACGACCCTGTTGATTGCGACGATCCTGACGTTCGGATACGGCTTCGCCGCCCAAGCCGCCATGACCGCCGACCGCGCCGAAACGTACCGGCGTGTGGCGCGGACGGTCGAACCCGCAGCTGCCCCGGACGATGCGAACCGCGTCTGGTACGGCGGGATGCTGGCTCCGGTCACCGTCGAAGCCCAGGCGCAGCCGAAGTGTAGCTGACCCAGTCTCGGTCACCCCTCCCGCCCGCCGGATGTCTCGGCGGGCGGTCGCATTCTGGGACGAAACCTATAAGATTGAAAGCGCGTACCAACAGCTAACCATGGATATGTCACTCGATCATCCGACGCCGGTCCGACGGTTCCTGCGCACGTGGCGCCGCGAGCTCATCCGCGGCGGCGTGCTGTTCACACTCGTCCTCTGCACCGGCCTGTTCATCCGCAGCGTCAAAGTTCGCATGCCCTCGCCCCTCGGCGCGCTCGGCGCGTTCGGCGATTTCAACTGGGGCGACGGCGACGGCGGCGACCTCTTCGGCCGCGGCCGCGAAGTCGGAGACGCCTGGCACTACGCCACGGTCCTGACCACCACGCAGCACGTGTGGATCCGCAATACCAACGGTCCGATCGACGTCGAACCCGGCGTCGGCGATAGCCTCGTCATCGAGGTCGAGAAGAGCTGGCGGAGCTCGAGTCCCAGCACCGTCGAGCTCGTGCCGGTGCTGACCGAGCGCGGACTCACCGTGTGCGCGCTGTGGGACGCGCGCGAGCGGCGCTGCGGCGACGGCGGCGACTACCGGCTGAACGGCGTGCGCAAGAACGACGTTGCGGTGCGCTTCCACGTGCAGCTGCCGCACAGCATCCCCGTCGACGCCTCGACCGTGAACGGCGCGCTGCAGATTGCCGGCGTGAGCGCCCCCGTCCAGGCGACGACGGTGAACGGCCGCATCGACGTGAATACGTCCAGCGGCCCGGTCGAAGCAACCACCGTGAACGGCAGCATCGACGCCAACATGGAGAAGCTGACGGGCGGCGACGTGCGGCTCACGACGGTCAACGGCTCGGTCACCGCGGGTCTCCCGCGGACCATCAACGCCGACATCGATGCCGAGACCGTGAACGGGCGCGTCGAGACCGACTTCCCGATCAAAGTCAGCGGCAAGATGAGCACGCGTCACTTGCGCGGCACGATCGGCACCGGCGGCCCGACACTCAAGCTCGTGACCGTGAACGGCTCGATCACGCTGCACGAAGCCGTGCCCGGCATGCCCGAGCCGGCGATCGCGCCGCACCCCCCGATGCATCCCCGCGGCAGCCGCACCTGGGTGCGGGCCGCGCCGGAGCATCCCTAGCCGAACAGCTGGTCGCTAGCGACCGAGACTGTAGGGCCAGCGCGCCGGGTACAGCGTCGCCGTAGCGAAAATCATCAGGCAGGCTCCCGTCAGCGCGATGTTCTTCCAGAAATGCGCTGCCTGGTTCGCCGCCTGCATCGGATCGGCAATTCCCCAAAACTTGTGAACGGTGAACGCCGCGGGAACGAGAAACGCGGCGATGAGCAGCGCACCCCACCGCACCTGCACGCCGAGCAGAATGCTGACGCCGCCGGCGAGGAGCATGAGGCCGGAGATCGCCGTCAGCACGGTCGGGGCGGGGACCCCGGATGCGGCGGCGTACTGCGAGTACGAGCTGAGCTTGGTGAGATGATTGAAGCCTGAGTAGATAAAGAAGAAGGCGAAAACGATCCGTCCGATCAGCAGCACAAGACCGCCCATGTGTTACCCTCCGAGATAGTGGGCCACTTCCGCAGGAAACGTCCGTACATCCACTGGTTTCGTGATATAGCCGTCGAAGCCGGCCGCCGTGGCGCGCGCGCGATCTTCCGGCAGCGCGTGCGCCGTGAGCGCGACGACTTTCCAGGAGCGCGCCGGCAGGCTTCGCAGTTCCTCGAGGAGCGCGTACCCGTCGCGACCCGGCAGCTGGATGTCGAGCAGCACGAGATGCGGTTGCTGGGTGCGCACGACTTCCAGGAGCCGATCGCCGTTGGGCAATCCGACGACCTCGTGCTGTTTCAACGTGAGCAGCGTCGTCAGCAGCTTGAGATTGTCGGGCTGATCTTCGACGATCACGATTCGCGCCATGTCAGACCGCCTTCGGCAGCGTGAACCAGAACGTGCTGCCTTTGCCCATTTCGCTCTCGATGCCGATCCGGCCGCCATGCAGCTCGACCAGGCGGCGCGAGAGCGCGAGTCCCAGCCCCGTTCCTTCATACTTCCGGCTTGCCGACGCGTCGAGTTGGGAAAACTCCTGGAACAGCTTCGGCTGATCGTCCGGCGCGATCCCAATGCCGGTGTCGGTGACCGCGACGCGGATCTCGGAGCCGCCGTTGACCGGCCCGGCCGCGACCGTGACCCGGCCGCCGTCGGGCGTGAACTTGATGGCATTGGATAGCAGGTTCAGCAGCACTTGGCGAATGCGCCCGCGGTCCACCTTTACCCGCAGCTCACCGGCGACGGGGTCGACGGTCAGGGCGTGCGCGTGCTTGCGCGCCTGTGCCTGCACGCTCCCCGCCGCCTCCGTCAACAGCTCGACAAGTGACACCGGCTCGGGCTTCAGCTCCATGCGGCCCGCGGCGATGCGCTGCAGGTCGAGCAGCTCATTGATGAGCTCGAGCAGGTGCCGGCCGTTGCGCGCGACGGTCTCGAGAAAGTCGCGCTGCTGCTCCGACAGCGGCGGGCCGAGCTCCTCGGTCAGCAACAAGTCGGTGAACCCGATGATGCTGTTGAGCGGCGTGCGCAGCTCGTGCGAGATGTTCGACAGGAACTGATCTTTGGTTTTCATCGAGGCGTCGAGCTCGCTGTTCAGCTGCTCGAGCCGCTTGGACGTCTGCCGTACTTCGACCGCGAGGCGGCGCGTGTTGTGGTGCGCCGAGCCGCGCTCGCACGCGATGGCGAGGTTCGGGGCGGCCTGGTCGAGCGCGGCGCGCTCGTCAGGCCCGAACTGCGCGCCGGGGACGACTCCCAGGACGCCGACGAGCTTCGTGCCGGCGCGGAGCGGCACGAGCACGAGCCCGTGGGGCAGGGAGGCGGTGAGCCGCAGCTGATGGCGAGCCGGTTGCAGCGCTTCGCCCTGATAGTGGAGAGCCTGCGCCGCATCGCCGACGAGATCGCGCATCGTGCCGCGCGAGACGGGACGCGCTTCGACGCCGCGGGCGGCGGTCGGCGACCACTCGTTCGAGTCGTAGGCCGGCTGGTACAGCACGATGCCGGTCGCGCGCGTCGCTCCCGCGATCACGCCGAGCGCTTGCGTGAGGCCCGTGGCGGCGTCGTCGGACGACGTATTGAGCGCGGCGAGCAGCTGCGACAGGTAGGCCTGCAGGTCCTCGCGCCACGCCAGCATCTTCGCCATGTGATTGACGCCGCGCGCGATCGTGCCGAATTCGTCCGGCTGGTTCTCCGGCAGCGGCTCGTGGAACTGCCCTTCCGCGACGCGCGAGAGCGCCTGCACGATGCGGGAGAATGGCTCGGCGAGCCGGCGACGGTTGTACCAGAAGCCGAGCGCCAGCACTACGAGCATGGCGACGAACAGCACGCTCGCGGCGAGGGCGGCCTGCACGACGTCGTCGCCCGCGTCGGCGGCGAGCTCGGAGGCGGCGCTGGCCTCCGCGGCGACGTCGGGCGACGGGTTGTGCTGCTGGATGCGCGTCAGTCGTTGCGCGACCTCGACCATGGCCGCTTGCGTGGCGCGCGCACTCCGCCAGGTCGCGATCTGCGTGACGAGGCCGACGAGCGCGACGGCGATGAACGTCGCCGCGAACAGACGGGTGATGCTCGGCGCCCGAGTCGTGGGCATGGTGGCGAGAACTAACTATGAATTGCGCGGCCGGTTACACAAGCCCGCAACTGGCGTCCCTATAGGGCAGACGCTACACTAGGGCCTTTCCCGGGGGTTCACCTGACGGATCTGCTGGACACACTGCGGGACGCGCTCGCCGGCTCGTACGCCGTGGAACGCGAGCTTGGTCGCGGCGGCATGGCCACCGTTTTTCTCGCCGAAGATCTCAAGCATCGACGCAACGTCGCCATCAAAGTGCTCCATCAGGAGCTGTCGGCGCAGATCGGCCCCGAGCGCTTCGGGCGCGAGATCGAGATCGCCGCCCGGCTGCAACATCCCCACATCGTGCCCCTCTACGACTCGGGCAGCGCCGCGGGTCTGTTGTACTACGTCATGCCGCTGGTCGAGGGCGAGTCGCTTCGCGACCGGCTCGATCGGGAACACCAGCTTTCGCAGGAAGAGGCGATTCGCATCGTCACCGAGGTCGCGGCCGCGCTGAGCTACGCGCACAGCCACGGCGTGGTGCATCGCGACATCAAGCCGGAGAACATCATGCTCTCCGGCGGCACGGCGGTCGTCGCGGATTTCGGAATCGCGCGGGCGGTCGACCAGAGCGGTCCGCAGTCGCTGACGCAGACCGGGACGATCATCGGCACGCCCGCGTACATGAGCCCGGAGCAGGCGACGGGTGCCGCGCAGATCGACGGGCGCAGCGATCAATACAGCCTGGCCTGTGTGCTGTACGAGCTGCTCGTGGGCCAGCCGCCGTTCACAGGCCCGACCGCGCAGGCCATCATCGCGCGCCATTCGCTCGACATGGTGTCGCCGCCGTCGATCGTCCGCCCGGGTCTGCCCGAAGCGCTCGAGGACGCGCTGCTCAAGGCGTTGTCGAAGGTACCCGCGGACCGGTATGCGACGACCACGTTGTTCGCGGAGGCGCTCGCGGTGCCGAGTCGGCCGTCGAGCCTGCGTCGCCAACCGACCGGCACGATGACGGCGCACCGGCCGCGGCGCTGGCTCAAGCCGGGGTTGGCCATCGCGGGCGGGGCGATTTTGCTCGGTGGTGCGTGGGCGGTGCTGTCGGGAATTCGCGGCGGTCCCCGGGGTGGCGGGAGCGCAGCGAACGACGTCGATCCCCGGCGCGTCGCGGTCCTGTACTTCTCGCATCGCGGGGACTCGACGCGCACGCAGTACCTCGCCGATGGACTCACCGAGGCCCTGATTCACGAGCTGTCCGCCGTCAAAGCGCTGCAAGTCATCTCGGCGAACGGCGTCCGGCCCTACCGCACGAGCGGCGCGACGGTTCGACCCGACAGCCTCCGGCGCGCGTTTGGAGTCGGTACGATCGTGGAAGGTACGGTCACGGAGGACGCGGATCGCATCCGGCTCGATGTCTCGCTCATCGATGCCGCGAGCGGCACCGAGACGAAGAGCATGACGCTCGAGCGCCCGCGCGCCGAGCTGTTCGCGCTCCAGGACACGCTGTCGCGCGCGGTCGCGGATTTTCTCCGGCTGGCGATCGGGGAAGAAGTGCAGGTGCAGGAGACGCGCGCGGCGACGGGCAATGTGAAGGCCTGGGAGCTCGTCCAGCAGGCGGCGGAGCAGCGCAAGGCGCTCGATGAAATGCTCGGCACCGGCAACGTGACGGCGGCTGCCGCGGCCGTTGCCGCGGCCGATACCCTGCTCGCGCAGGCGTCCGCGCTCGATCCGCAATGGACGACGCCGATCATCGAGCGCGGCTGGTTGCAGTGGGAAGAGCGCCGGATCGTCGGACTGGACAAGGGACCCGCGGGCGAGTGGTCGAACAAGGGACTGCAGTTCGCCGACGCGGCGCTGCGCATCCGCGAGGATTCCGAGGCGATCCATCTGCGCGGGACGATGCGCTATATCCGCTATCTGCTCAACATCGACGCGGGCCCGCTCTCCGGCGATCGGCTCATGGCCGCTGCCGAAGCGGATCTCCGCACCGGTGGCGCGTCGCGCTCGAACCCGCGCCGCGCGTCGGCGCTTGCGTTGCTCAGTCACCTGCTGTTGCGGAAGTCCCAAACCGCGGAAGGCAAACTCGCGGCGCTCCAAGCCTGGGAGGCCGACGAGTACCTGACCGAGGCGAGCGCGGTGCTGTGGCGGCTGTATTCGGCGTCGCTCGATCTCGAGGATTCCGCCGAGGCGACGCGGTGGTGTCGCGAAGGCCAGCGGCGCTTTCCCAACGATCCGTTCTTCACCGAGTGCCAGATTTCGCTCTACGCGCTGCCGGGGCTCAAGCCGGACGTGCCGGCGCTGTGGGTGAAAGTCGACCAATACGCGAAGATGTTTCCGACGACGCAGCAGGAGTATCGGCGCAAGCGCGCGCAGCTGTTGCTGTCGATGGGGCTCGCGAACGCCGGCCTGCGCGACAGCGCGCGCGCCGTGGCGCTGCGCTCGCGGGGAACGCCGACGGTCGATCCCACCAACGACCTCGTGTATCTCGAGGTCGCCGCGCGGAATGTGATGGGCGATCGTGAGGAAGCGCTGCGGCTGCTCGGCCGCTATCTCGCGACCAATCCACAAGACCGCGCGTCGATCGCGCACGACGACACCTGGTTCTTCGCGGGACTGCGCGATGATCCCCGCTTCAAGGCCCTCGTCGGGACCGGGCGGTAGGCGGACGGTTTTGTACCGGTCGGCTTACACCTACAGCACCCCACCACGCAGCTAAGCGACAGAATCGCAGGGCGTTAGCGTTGCGGTGGACTTGGTCCGCTGCTTGCCTAACTCACTCCCCGAGGCCGGAGGCCCGTCCGGCATACCGAACTCCAAGGAGCAAGCATGCGGCAATGGATGATCACCAGTGTTCTCGTGGCCGCGGCGCTGGCCGCGTGCGCGGAACCGCGCACCCCGACACCTTCGGGTCCGACCGCCTCTGTAACGGCGCTCACGACCCTGCCGGTCTGCGATCTCAGCGGCACCAATCCCCTCATCTCGCATTACTTCAACCCGACCGACGCGAAGACCGCGCGCACGCTGCTGGACGCCATCACGGCGGCCGGTGCAGGAACGACGGCGGCGCAGGATCGCGGTTTCGATCTGATCGCGCTCATCGCCGCGAACGCCCAGGCCGGCACGGGTGGTGACGCGCAGTCCGCGTCGGACCTGATCAATGCGGTCACGGCGTGCATGTTCCGCGATCTCGCGCAATTCCCGGCGAATTATCCCGAGGATTACACGGTCGCGGTCACGACCGCGGCGCCCGGGGGTCTTGGTGTCCGCGGCGGCGCGACCGATCCGGCGACGGATCCGGTATTCTCGCGCAATTCGTTCTCCGGCGTCGCGCCGCAGTTCGGCGTCACCTGGGCGACGATGCTGAGCGGCAATCCCGCGCCGGCCCGCATTGCGCTGTACGGGCGGCCCGGCTCCACGCCGCTGAGCTACGATTGGAAGGTCCTGCCGCGCAACGCCACGTTCAGCCCGCCCGCGCTGGTGGGGCTCTGCATCGACGTGAACACGGCGGCGACCTCGATGGTGCACGAGGAGCACATCGGCGTCCTGACGTTCGCGGACGCGTACTTCCTCACTCCGCCGAACTGCGGCGGTCTCGCTTCACGCACCGGGCTCTCGGCCTGGGGCCACGCGCTGGCCCAGCTGATCCTGCCGCGTCCCTTGTCGGCCAGTGTCGTGAATCCCGGCGGCATCGGCGGCTCGACGGGTGGCATCGGCAGCGAGTTCGCGGCCGAGGACATCCCGAACGCGAGCCTGGAGTTCACGATTGAGCCGCCCGCGACGGTGACGGTCGGTCAGGTCTTCACGGTTCAGGTCCGCGCGACGGATGCCGTGACCGGCGCCACGATGGGTGGCACCACGGTGTCGATCATCGCGGTCAACAACAACGGGCAGCCGAAGCAGCTGCTCGGCACGATCTCGCAGACCACGAACAACTCGGGGCTCGCGACGTTCAGCGACCTGAGCTTCGACCCGAACTCGACCGGCGGATTCCGGCTGGTGGTGGGCGGTACCGTGGTCGGCCGGCCATCGATCCAGGTGGGGCAGGCAACGTCCACGAAGGTGAACGCCAAGCCGGCTCACTAGGTCTCAGGCAGCGGTAGCAAATGCAGGAAACGGGGGGCGGCTCTGTCGAGCCGCCCTCTGTCGTTTAGGTTTGTGCTGCGTGAGACCGACCCGGTTGGGGATCATCGGCCTGGGGGCGATCGGCGGATCGCTGGCTCGTCAGGCGAAGCTCGCCGGTGTGCCGAGCGTCGTCGGCTGGTCGCCGGAACCGGCGGAGCGCGCGCTGGCGGCGCAGCAAGGCGCGCTCGATGACGCGCCGGCCCGCGCGAGCGACGTCGCGCGCGTCGCGGAGTTGCTCGTCCTCGCCGCGCCGCCCGCCGCCAATCTCGCGCAGCTCGACGCGCTGGCGCCGCATCTCAAAGCCGGCGCGCTGGTCACCGACGTCGGCTCCGTGAAGCGGGGCATCGTCGCGCGCGCGGAGCGGCTGGGGCTCGCGGCGCGCTTCGCGGGAAGTCATCCGCTCGCAGGGACGCACCGCCATGGATTCGAGGCGTCCCGCGCGGATCTGTTTCGCGGCGCCATCGTGTATGTGACGCCCTGTACCGACGGCGGAGATGCCGCGCGCGAGATCGCGCACTTCTGGCACGACGTGCTCGACGCCGAGACGGTGGTGCTCGAGGCGGCGCGCCACGACGC
>DATDEZ010000101.1:0-25774 GCA_036522875.1 Gemmatimonadales bacterium
CGGCGCCGGGGGCGGGAGCGGGGGCGCGGCCGCTGCAGGACGCGGGCGTGGAGCCGGCGCTGGCTTAGGCAGCGGCGGCGGTGGAGGCATGGGAACGGGCGGCGCGGGCGCCGGCTCGTCGTCCGCGCTCGACTTGATGACCGGAATGTCGTCCGCCGAGGAGCGCATGATGCGGAAGCCGCGATCAGGCTTGGGCGCGGGCTTTGGCGGCTCGACCGCTTCCTCTTCGTCAGGCTCCTCGTCTTTCGGCGGCGGCGGCGGCGCGGGCGGCGGCTCCGGCGGCTTGGGCTTGGGACCGGTCAGCGTCGGCCCGTACGGCTTGTAATTCCGCCACATGATGAACGACCGCTTCTTGCCGTCCGGTTTGATCGAATCGGGTTGCAGCAGCTCGTAGAACGGCAGCGGCACCTTATTCCAGTCAGCGGTCTTGTTCGACCGGAAGAACCGGCCCGTGACGCCACCGGCCTCAGCGGCGACCAGGACCGCGACGTGCCAGGGATCGGTGAAGTACTTGTCGTGCGTCTCGACGTCGTGCGCGGTGAGAAAGCCGCCCTGCCCCGGATGGCTGTGGTACCAACCGAGCAGCGTTGCGTTCGCCTTGGTGAGCTGCTCCTGCATGCGGTCCCACAGCCGTCCCACGACCACTTCGGTCTTATCGCCGTAGATCGGCTGGCTCAGCTTCAGCGTCTTGTCGATCAGCACGTACAGCACGCCGGTTTCCGGATCGCGATAGACGTCGCCGATCAGGAAGCCGAAGATCGCCTGCGTCGGTGAGCTCTTGAGATGGTCCTGAAGCGCGATCACCGCTTCCTGCTGAAAGAAAATGGGATACGGCGAGCGGCTCGACGGACGTCCGGGGTTCGTCGTGCCCGGCGCGGCGGGCGGATTCCATAGAATCGCCCGATCCAGCGGCATCGCCTGCGACTTTGGCTCGGGCCGCGGGCTCATCGCAGCGTCTCCAGGACGATACGGGCCGCGCGCTCGACGTCGGCGCGCGTCACATCGAGATGCATCACGGCCCGCAGTCGCTGCGGACCGTAGGCGGACATGCGTACGCCCGCCTTCGCCAGCTGCGCCGAGGCGCTCTGCGCGTCGTGCTGGAGGTCGACCATGACGATGTTGCTTTCGGGGTCGGACGGTCGAACGGTCGGACTGTCTGACAGAATCTCGGCGAACCGCTTCGCGTTCGCGTGATCTTCGCTCAGGCGGTCGAGATTGTGGTCGAGCGCGTACAATCCGGCCGCGGCGAGAATTCCCGACTGCCGCATGCCGCCGCCAAGCCGTTTGCGCATCTCCCACGCACGCCCGCGCAGATCCTTCCGAAAACCGAGACACGACCCCACGGGGCAGCCGAGGGCCTTGGAGAGGCTGACCATGACGGTGTCGACACCCTCGGTCAGCCGGGACGGCGTGACGCCGGCGGCCGCGGCGGCGTTCCACAGCCGCGCGCCGTCGAGATGCACACGCAGCCCGGCGTCTTTCGCGGTACGCACCAGCCCTTGCATCGCGTCCCGTGGCAGCACGCGGCCGCCGGCGAGGTTGTGGGTGTTTTCGAGCGCCAGCGCCGTGACGCGCGGAACGTGCGGCGATGCCGGTCGCAGCGCGCCGCGCACGAGCTCGACGGTCAGCAGCCCGTCCGGCGCGGTGATCGGACGAATCTGCGCCCCGGATAGCGTGGCGACGCCGGCCATTTCGTAATGGATGAGATGCGCGTTCGCTTCGATGAGCAGCTCGGTGCCGGGCTCGGTCACGAGCCAGACGCCGGTCTGATTCGCCTGGCTGCCCGACGGAAAGAACAACGCGTCCTCGGTGCCCAGGAGCTCCGCGACGCGCGCTTCGAGCCGGCGCGTCGTGGGGTCGCCGTCGAGCACATCGTCCCCGACTTCCGCCTCCGCCATGGCGCGGCGCATGCCGGGCGACGGCTTGGTGACGGTGTCGGAGCGGAGATCGATCGGCGAAGCGGCCGTCATCCGAGGCGCACGCGTTGCTGGCGGCGCATCCGCATCAAGTCGTACGTCTCCGCCACTTCGCCGCCCAGGAGAAACACGTACGCCGTGTAGTAGATCCAGAGGATGAAGAGCAGCACGCCGACCAGGTTTGCGTCGGTCGCGACGCGATCGAACGTGACGAACCGCGCGACATACAGGGCGTAGAGGCGCTTGGCGATCTCGAACGCGACGGCGCAAAACAGGGATGCCACCACGCTCGTCCGCCAGTAGATCCTCCGGCTCGGCAAGAACTTGAAGATCACGAAAAAGAGCAGCGTGCTGAAGACGAGCGAGCCGAGCTGCGCGGCGACGCCGCGGCCGCTGGACGCGAATGCGTTCGCGAGGAACAGCGCGCCCGCGACGAAGACCATGGCGAGATCCGTGAGCTTGGCCAGCGGCCAGGATCGGTTCTCCTCCGTGTCAAAGACCTCGTTCAAGGCGGCTCGTAACCCCCCGAACATACGAGTCGAGAACCAGAGGAACAGGGGCGCGGCCAGGAGCGTGAGGTGCCCGCGCCGCGCGACGAGGTTGCCGAGCGCGCGCTCGATGAAGCCGAAGGTGCCGTTTTCCCCCCCGCTCGCGTCCGGCAGGAAGCGCTGGAGCAGCTCGTGGACGCTGAGCTGGTGGAGGGCAAGCTGATACTGGACGAGATAACCGACGACGGCGAGGACCAGCCCGACGAAGGGAATGGCGGTGAGGAGAATATCGAACGACAGCGCGCCGGCGAGAAACGGAATGTTGTCTTCGTAGGCTGCTTCGAGGGTCCGCCGGACGACGCCGGTGACCGTGCGATGCCAGCCGCCCTCACCGTTCACGCGAGGGGCTCGTCCTCCTCTTCCGATGCGGGAGGCGTCGCGGGACGGGCGGCGCGGTTACGGCGGCGGCGCGCCGTGTCGAGCCGGCGGCGGAGCTGGTCGCGCGTCGAGATCTCCGGTTCTTCCTCCTCGTCTTCTTCCTCGACGGCTTCGTCGTCCGCTTCTTCCGCTGCTTCCTTCAGCAACCCACGGACTTCGTCCACCTTGTCCTCGGCCAGCTCTTTCAGGTTGCGCAAGCCCTTGGACACTTTGCGGCGCGTGCTCTCGCCGCCCTCGGTGGGCGCGAACACGAACCCCGCCACGGCGCCCAGCACGATCCCGAACAGGAAGGCGCCGAACCCTCCCCCGCTGCGCTCGCTCATTCGCCTGCCTCCGCGTCATCCGGCGCCGATACCAGCGCCGCGCGCGGCGCGGCGTGGGAATCGAGCTTGGGCTTCACGTACTTGTCCGTCGCGGCCCGCGTTCCCTTCACGCGCAGCTGCTCGAACAGGAAGGTAAACGTCTTCTCGAGATCGGCGCCGATCCTCGCGCGCACGTCTTCCGGCAGATCCCAGAAGCGGCGCTTGAACGGGCCGATCGCTTTCTTGCGGCTCTTGTAGAGAAACTGCTCTTCGCTGTCGCCCTTCTTCCATTCCTCTTTGGCCTCGGTCTTCACCCATTCGTTGACTTCGCGCTTCAGATCCTTGGGCAGCGCCGGGTGATCCATGACGATGGTCTGGAAGTTCGTCGCCAGGTGGATCTCGACCGCTTCGCACTGCGGGAATTGCGAGAACGCTTCGGGGGGCAGCGTGGACGCGCCATGCTGAACCGCGCCGCCGAGCCCGTACTTGGCGCGGGCATCGATCGAGAGCGCCTTGAGCGCCTGGAGGTCGAGCTGCACCTTGGCGATCGAGCCGTCCGGCAGCACGACGCCGCCGTGACTCGTGCCCGTCTGCACCGAAATTTTGGAGATGCCGGGTGCGGTGCCGAGCTTCTGGAGCGTGCGGTTGTAGCCGTCCATGAACGCCTTGAGCTCGTGCACGTCGCTGTTCTTGCCGCCGACCTCGCCGATCTCGGCGCCGACCGAGACCGTCACGCCGTCGGGTTCGCGGTCGCGGATGAACTTCGTCAGCTCCGCGGCGCGCTCGAAGTTCGTGCGTTGCTGCTCCTCGAGATTGGGCTTGGACAGATCGACGAGGGTCGACGTGTCGACGTCGATGTTGTAAAAGCCGGCGTGCAGCTCTTCTTCGATCAGCGCCCGCAGCGCTTTCAGCTCGGCCTCGCCGTCGGCTGCGTACTTCTTCGCGTTGACCTGGACGTGATCGCCCTGGATGAACAATGGGCCGACGAATCCTTCGCGCAGCGCGGCGGCGGTCATCACCGCGACGTATTCGGCGGGGCGCTGGTCGGTGTAGGCAATTTCGCTGCGCGCGATCTCGCAAATGATGGCGCCGGCATCCAGCCGTTTCGCGGCGCGGAAAATCGCGCGGCCCGTGTCGTAGGACATGATGCGGACGTTCATCGCCGGCGTCGTGAACGCCGGCACCTCGCCGCGGCCGCGCGCCATGTAGAGATCGTGGATCGAGGCCGGCCGGACACCGGCCTTTTGTCCCATCTCCCAAATCATCCAGCGCGCGTGCGCCTTCTCGTCTTCCGTCCCGAACACCGCCTGGCGCACCAGCGCGTCGATGTCGGCGTTTTGCTTGGCCATTGCGTCGAAAATCCTCCTCGGGCGGGAATCTACGCCCCGGGTAAGTCGATAACCAGCCCGTCGTACGCCGGCGCGAGACTCGCCGGCAGCATCGCCGCCAGTGCCTGGTGCGTGAATTCGTGAGTGAGATGGGTGAAGAACGTCTGCCGGGCGCCGATGCGCTGCGCGGTTTCGACGGCTTCGGGAATCGAGAGATGCAGGGGATGCGGCCGCGACAGCAATGCGCTCAGTACCAGAACCTCGAGATCCTCGAGCGCCTCGACCACGCGGTCAGGAACCGCCTTGACGTCCGTGAGGTAGGCGATCGGGCCCACGCGATACCCGAAGACCGTATGCTCACCGTGCGGCAGCGCGAGCGGGAGGACGGGCACGCCGGCGATTGCGACCGCCGTCTGCGGTTCGAGCGCGTGCGGCGCCAGCTCCGGCTTGCTCGTCCCGGCCGGCACGACGATCGACGGATCGAAGATGTATGGGAACTTGGCCGCGAGCTCCGCCAGCGTCGCACGCGAGCCGTACGCCGGCAGCATCGTGCCCTGGCGTACCGAGAGCGCGCGGAGATCGTCGATCCCGTGGACGTGGTCGGCGTGCGCGTGCGTGAACAGCACGGCGTCGATGTGATCCACGCCGGCGGCGACGAGCTGCAGGCGCAGCTCGGGCGGTGTGTCGATCAGGAAATGCTTGCCGCGCGTTTCGATCAGCGCGGCGGTGCGGGTGCGGCGGTCGCGCGGGTCGGTAGACGTACAGGTGGGACAACGGCAACCGATCTGCGGCACGCCGAACGACGTGCCGGTGCCGAGCAAAGTCAGCCGCACGTCACACGACCTCGACCTTGATGAGGTTCGTGCTGCCCGAGACGTCCCACGGGACGCCGGCCGTCATCACGATGCAGTCGCCCTGCTTCGCGTACTGGCGCTTGAGGATGAGATCGCGCACGACGGTCAGCATCGCGTCGTAACCGGGTACGCGGTCGACGAGGACAGGGATGACGCCCCAGACGAGCGCGAGCTGCCGATAGGTCGGCAGCTCGGTGGTGACGGCGAGAATCGGCACCGGGGGGCGAAGCGCGGCGACCTTGCGCGCGGTGAAGCCGCCCTTGGTGAGCGTGACGATGATCGGCGTCTTCAGCATGCGCGCGACCGCGTGCGTGCCCCACGCAATGGCGTCCTCGGTGTGCACAGCGTCTCCCGCCATCCGCCGCTCCTCGCGCTGGCGCAGCGGATGCCGCTCCATCTCGCGGATGATGCGGTCCATCGCGCGGACCGCTTCGACCGGATACTGCCCGATGGCGGTTTCCGCCGACAGCATCACCGCGTCGGTCCCGTCGAGGATTGCGTTGGCGACGTCGGAAGCCTCGGCGCGCGTGGGCCGAGGGTTCTGTACCATCGACTCGAGCATCTGCGTCGCCGTGATCACGGGCCGACCCTGGTGATTGGCTTCACTGATGAGGCGCTTCTGCACGAGCGGCACCTGCTCGAAGGGCAGCTCGACGCCGAGATCGCCGCGCGCGACCATCACGGCATCCGCCACGCCGACGATGCGGCTGAGCGACTCGAGCGCCGTGGCTTTCTCGATCTTCGCCACGATCTTCATCGTGGGCGGCACCAGCGTGCGCAGCTCCTCGATGTCCTCGGCCCGGCGCACGAACGAGAGCGCCAGGTAGTCCACTCCGTGCTTCACGCCGTCCGTGACGTCCTCACGATCCTTCTCGGTGAGCGCCGGTGCCGACACGTGGACGTCGGGCAGGTTCATGCCCTTGTGCGCCGTCAGGATTCCGCCGTCCACCACCCGGCCGCGCACGCGTGGCGGGTCGATGCTCGTGACTTCGACCGACAGCAGGCCGTCGTTGAGCAGGATCCGCGATCCGACCCGCGCGTCGGTGGCGAGCCCGTCGTACGTCGTCGGCAGCTCGTCGCCGCGGGCGAGTCCCTCAGGCGCGAAAACGATCTGCTGCCCGGGGGTCAGCTCGCGCGGCTCTCGCAGGTCGCCGACGCGGATCCGTGGGCCCTGGAGGTCGAGCAGGATCGCGACCGGCAGGTCGGCGTTCGCCGCCACGCGCCGCGCGGCCGCAATCCACTGCCCCCGCAGCTCGGCGGAGCCGTGCGATGCATTGACGCGCAGCACGTTCGCCCCGGCCTGGAGGAGGGCGCCGAGCGTGGCTTCGTTGGCGGTAGCGGGACCCAGCGTCGCGACGATCTTGGTGCGCCGGATCTGCGGGACTCCGTTCGAACGATTATCCACAAATGCACGCGCTCTTTGAAATGTGGAAAACTGCGAAGAGTGGTACGGCCGTAGACGGGATCAGCGCACAACCTCGAGCGATTTCTGCTCCAGGCGAGCTTTGAGCTCTTGCAGCGTGTGGACCGTGCGCGCCATGGCGGACGCCGGCATCCCCTCGATCGTACGTGCGGCCAGCCGCCGCTCCAGTTGCCCTACGCGCAGTAACACTTCCAGTCCGTGCCGGGTGAGGGTGACTCGTACCCCCCTGTCGTCGTCGGGGTCGGTATTCGTCTCGACGAGCCCCTTCGCCTCGAGCCGCTGCACGAACGTCGTCGCCGCCGCGCGGGAAACACCCAGCTCCGTCGCCACGTCGCTCGGCCGTGCCCCGTCGGGCCCGCCGAGATCGACCGCGGCCATGACGGCGTGCGCGCGTTTGGACAAGCCAAAGCTCTTGTAGGCGCGATTGCCGGACCGCTCGATCGCGTGGTACGCCGCGACGACGGCGTCCGTCAGCTGCAGCGCCAACTCGGAGCGGTCTGACATATAGTTAACATGTTGATAGTTAACATACTAAATATTTTCACGCAGGCAAGATCTGGTGTTTCGCGGGGCGCGGGCAGGTCAGCAGGTTTCCGACCAGTCGACCTTCGCTTCCGTTTTACAGCGGAGGCATTTCAGCGAATCCGGCTTGCCGCTGAAATCCTGCCGCTCCTGGCAGGATGGACAAACGGCGTACGTCGTCGTGACCTCCTCCCCTTCCCTGCCGCCGAGGGTGGGGCGGAGCAGGCCGGTCCGCACGACGATGCTCCAACGATCGGGAGGCGTGTCGCGCACGGCGACATCGATGCGACTGATGCGCACCGGCTTTTTGCGAACCTCGAGGACGACTTTGCCGTCCGCCGTCTCGTCCACAATCGGATACCACGCCCCGCGACGCAGGACGTCGGCGACGTTGTCCAGGCAGCGAGCCCAGCCGCGGGGAGACGCAGAGCCAGCCATGAAGGACGCCAATCTAGCACATCCTGCTAGATTGCGTTATGCGCACGATCGGCACGGTCACTCGGCTCCAGATTCAACGCGGCTCACTCAAGCGCGGTGAGAAGCCTACGCGGGTCTACGATCCCAGTCCCCTGCTCGCCGTTTCCGCCCTGAACGTCACACCCGACGGCGCGTTGGGCAGCTCGCCCGACGGTGGCTGGCTCGTCGACGTCCACCACCGGGACCATCCAGAGACCAAGAACGAGGACGGCCTGCACGGCATCTCGCTCGGATTCACGTCCCACTACCAGGCGATGCGCGAGCACTTCGGCGACAAGCTCGAGCTGGGCTGCGCCGGCGAGAACATCATCGCTACGGCCGACCGGCGCTTCAGCTACGAGGACCTCGCGGGTGGAGTGGCGATCCTGTCATCCGACGGACAGGAGCGCGTGCGGCTGAAGATCCTCCAGGTCGCCCATCCGTGCCGTCCGTTCACCGGGTGGGCACTCGGCAAGACGGTCGAGCCGGAGGAGCTGAAAGCACATCTGCAGTTCCTGGATAACGGGATGCGAGGCTTCTACTGCGTCGGTGAGGGGTTTGGAACCGTCTCAATCGGTGATCATGTAGCGGTGCTCTGAAAAAAAGGGCCAGGAGACTTTCCTGGCCCTCGGTCTTCGTACCCTTTGCAGCTCGTCGTCTAGGACAATTCGTCCCACGCCATCGCCGCTGTCTTCTTGCACCGATCGCAGGTCATCTCGTTCGTCCGCGCCTCGATCCCCTGCCGGTGACGGCAGGCGGGGCAGACGGCGTACGTCAGCGGGAAGATGCGGCCGAGGCGCTCGATGACGCGCGGCTCGCAGCGCACGATCGTCCACCGCTCGGGCGGATGATAGCGGATCTCGAGGAAGCGACGATCGACCGGCACGTTGTGCCGGTTGACGTCGAGGACGACGATGTTGCTCGAGGAGATGCGGACGACGGGATACCATGCGCCGCGCCGCAACGTGTGCGCGCCGGCGGGACCGACGCGCGCCCACCCTTTCACCTGCAGCCGTGTGGGCGTGACCATCCGATTGCCGCTTTCCATGGCCTCTAGACTACCCTCATAGTCAAGGGGCCGTCGTGACTGGAGTCACAGCGACCACGGTCGCGACTGGCTCACCCGCATTCCGAGAAGCCGCAGACGTGACATTTCGCACATCCCTCGATGAACGCCAGCTGTGAGCCGCAATCGGGGCATGCGCCGATGAAATCCTGCTCCGGACCGCGTGTCAAGCGCACGGTGGCATCACCGGCGGACCCCCGAACGACTTCGGGCGCCACCGGCGCCGCCGACCGTGGGCTCTCGAGCAGGTCCTGCTGCACGCCCTGCTTGTCCTGCATCCACTTTTCGATCGCGATACCGATGGCGTCGGGAACGGACATCACCTTGTTCGGCCCGAGGCCGACCGCGCGGTCGGACGAGATGCCGCGCAGCTGCCGGTAGATCTCCGGCAACGGTACGCCCGAGCGCAAGGCGAGCGAGATCAATCGACCGATCGCTTCGACGTCGGCCATCAACGCGCCGCCGGCCTTGCCGAGTGACATGAAGACCTCGAACGGCTGGCCCTTGTCGTCCTCGGTGATCGTCACGTACATGGTGCCGAGCGGTGACTCGATGCGGCGCGTCGAGCCCTTCAGCAGATCGGGGCGCGAGCGCTTGGCGCGGCGCTGCAGATTCTCCGCCTCGACGTCGTGCAGCCGGTCGCGCGTTCGCGCCAGCTCGGTCTCGACCTCGGCGATACGGCTGAGCGCCTCGGCGAGCGCGTCCTTGCCTGCCGCGCTGCCCGTCCCGGCGTTCTCCTGGACCTTCTTCGCGGTCGAGCCGGTCGACAGCACCTGGTTCTCACGCGCGCCGTCGCGGTAGACCGTCACACCCTTGCAGCCCAGCTGATAGGCGTAGCGGTAGATCTGCTCGACGTACTCCTCGGTGGCGTCGTGGGCGAAGTTGCAGGTCTTCGAGATCGCCGAGTCGGTGAAGGCCTGGAAGGCGGCCTGCATCTGGATGTGCCACTCCGGGCTCACGTCGTGCGCCGTCACGAACACCTTCTGCCACTTCTCCGGGACGGCGTCGAAGTGGATGTGACCGGCCTCGGCGATCTGCGTCATCAAGTCGTCCGAGTACCAGCCTTCGCGCCTGGCGATCGCGACGAAGTCCTCGTTCACATCGGGCATCAGCACGCCGGCCTGGTTGCGCATGAAGGCGACGGCGAACAGCGGCTCGATCCCCGACGAGCAGCCGGCGATGATCGAAATCGTGCCGGTGGGCGCCACCGTCGTCAGGTTGCAGTTCCGGAGCTTGCGCGTCGGGCGGACGCGCTCGCCGCTCGCGTCTCTCGCGCAGGTCGCATCGGGTCCCCAGATCGACCGCTCCCACTCGGCGAACGTGCCGCGTTGCTCCGCCAGCTTCTCGGACGCGACCTTGGACTCTTCGTCGATGAACTGCATCAGCTTGCGACCGAGCGCGACGCCCGCGTCCGAGTTGTAGGGGATGCCGAGGCGCACGAGCAGGTCCGCCCAGCCCATGATGCCGAGGCCGACGCGGCGGATCCGCTTCGCCAGGTCATCGATCTCCTGGAGCGGGTACTTGTTCGCGTCGATGACGTTGTCGAGGAAGTGCGTGCAGAGATGCACCGCCGTGCGCAGGCGGTCCCAGTCGACCTCGCCGTCCTTCACGAACAGCCCGACGTTGATCGAGCCGAGGTTGCAGACGTCGTACGGAAGGAGCGGCTGCTCGCCGCAGGGATTCGTCGCCTCGTAGCTGCCGAGCTGAGGCACCGGGTTGTAGTGGTTCGCGCGATCGATGTAGAACACGCCCGGCTCGCCCGTCTTCCAGGCGCCGTGGACGATCTGTTTGAATACCTCGCGCGCGTCGAGCTGCCCCACGACCTTGCCGGTCCGCGGGTGAATGAGGTCGTAGGACTTCCCCGCCTCGAGCGCGAGCATGAACGCGTCGGTGACGGCGACCGAAATGTTGAAATTCGTGACCTGGGTGAGGTCGTCCTTGCAGTGGATGAAATCCATGACGTCGGGGTGATCGACGCGCAGGATGCCCATGTTGGCCCCCCGGCGCGTGCCGCCCTGCTTCACGACGTCAGTGGAGGCGTCGTACAACTTCATGAACGACACCGGCCCCGAGGCGACGCCCATCGTCGAGCGCACGACGTCGTTCTTGGGACGCAGCCGCGAGAAGGAGAATCCGGTGCCGCCGCCCGACTGGTGGACCAGGGCCATGGCGCGCAGGGTGTCGTAAATCCCCGAGCGGCCGTTGGAGAGCGCGTCCTCGACCGGCAGCACGAAGCAGGCGGACAGCTGCCCCAGCGGGCGGCCGGCATTCATCAGGGTCGGGGAATTGGGCATCCACACCCGGGTCGCCATGAGCTCGAAGAACGTCTCCGCCAGGCTCTCCACCGCGCGGGCCGAGGCGCCGTAGGTGGCGTCCGGAGCGGCGATGGTGCGGGCGACCCGCAGGAACAGGTCCTCGGGCTTCTCCACCGGCTTCCCGTGATCGTCCTTTACGAGGTAGCGGCGTTCCAGCACCGTGAGCGCGTTGGCGTTCAGGTCGAGCGTATGAGACGGACGGGCATCAGATGCGGTCATGCGAATCTCATGGCGAGTCGTGGTGAGTTTTGGAAGTTAACGGAACGTGAGGGCCCAAGGTAGACGTGCATCTCGCTCGCATCAAGACTCGAAATGGGTCGCGTCACTCCCACACTTCCGAGTATTAACATCACAAAGTTGTTCGCTCGATCGGATAGGCTCCGCTGCGGTGTCGCGCGGCCTGCTCGACGTAGTGCTCCCACGTTCCGCGAATTCTGGCGCGCAGACCATCGTCGACGTGACGCACGACACGCGCGGGCACACCCATGACGAGCGACCCCGGCGGAATCACCATCCCCTCGCGCACCACGGCCCCCGCGGCGACGACGCTCCCCGTGCCCACCCGCACGTCGTTCAGGAGAATCGACCCCATGCCGATGAGACACTCGTCCTCCACCACGCAGCCGTGGAGAATGGCGCGGTGTCCGACCCCGACGCGGGCGCCGATCAACGCCGGCTTGCCTTCATCCACATGCACGATGGTGCCGTCCTGGAGATTGGTCGCCTCGCCGACCACGATGGGCGCCATGTCCCCACGCAGCACGGCCTGGTACCACACGCTCGCGCGCGGGCCCAGCGTCACGTCGCCGAGCACGACGGCGCCCGGCGCGATGAAAGCGGTGTGGTCGACTCGCGGTTTGGGGATTACTGGCGCACCGGCTGGAAAGGCCACTGCACCCACGCTTCCGTCGGCTCGCCGTTCTTCTGAGCCGGATTCCAGCGCAGGTTTCTCGCCATATCGAGGGCTTCGTTGTTGAATGTTTCCACATTGGAAGGCACGAAGACGCGCGCCTCCATCGTGGTCCCGTTCCTGGATACCCGGACCAGCAAGATCGACTGCCGCGGGAAGACGGTCGCGTCCGGCGCCACCGGAATCAGTGTCGGCGACAGCGGGACCGGCCGGGTGTCGAAGCAGATGTTGTCCTGGTTGTACGCCGGCCCGAACTGATCGCAGGGGCCGCTCCCCGCGTCATCCGAGGTCTGCATGTCGAGCCGCATGTTGTACGTCTCACCGGCGGTGATGATCACCTGGCGATCGAGCGTCTGATAACCCGTCGCGCGCACCGTCAAGCGATGCAGGCCGGGCGGCAGATCGATCTGGTTGCCGCGGACCGGCTGTCCTTCGATGCTGACGCGGGCGCCCTGTGGCACGTTCTGGAGCACGAGTTTCCCCGGTGTTCCGGGCGCCGGTGGCGGCGGCACTGCCGACGGCGCCGCGTGCGTCGTGTCGCCCGCCTGCTTCGTCGTATCGGCAGCGGCGAGCTTCGTGGTGTCGCGCCCCGCGGGCGTCGAGTCCGCGGGCGTGCCGCTGCCCTTCGCGAAGATCAGGCCCTTCTTGTAGGCGTAAAAGCCGCCACCGCCGAACACCGCGCCGACGATGATCAGCCACACCAGCACCGCGGCGAGCGCGGAGCGACGGGGCGCCTCGCCCGTCAGGGTCGGCGGCACACCGCTCGCCGCGCTGGGCCCCCGCGTCCCGGTCTGGCGCGGCAGCGGCGTCGTCGGCGCCTGCGACATGCGGACGCCCGCCATCGACGTCATGGCCTGCGTGGCATCGGTGGTGAACGAGACCGAGCGGCCCCCTTCGAGCACCGCGACCAGCTCCTCGGCGTTCTGGAAGCGCTGCGCCGGCGTCTTCGCCATCATCTTGCGGATGATCTCGAACAGCTGGCGCTTGTCGGCATTGTCGATCGGCGGAGTGGGAATCTCCTCCATGATGTGCTTGTAGCCGATGGAGAAGGAATCCTCGCCGTCGAACGGCACTCCGCCCGTGAGGCACTGGTAGCCGACGACGCCGAGCGAGTAGATGTCGCTCCGGCCGTCGAGCGGCTGCGCCTTCGCCTGCTCGGGACTCATGTAGTGCGGCGTGCCGATCGACATGCCGGTGCCCGTCAGCTTGCCGCCCGATGCCGCCTTCGCGATGCCGAAGTCGGTGACGACCGCGTGCCCGTGCTCGTCGAACATAATGTTGTCGGGCTTGATGTCGCGGTGGACGATTTCCTTCTTATGCGCGTACGCCAGCGCGCGCCCGACGTCGGCGAGAATCCGCTTGATCTCGACCGGCGGCAGGCTGCCGCGGGCGGCGAGGATGGTCGACAGCGGCTTGCCGCGCAGGAACTTCATCACGAAGTAAATCACGCGACCGGATTTTCCGACGCGGTAGATCGGGATGATGTTCGGGTGTTCGAGCTTCGCGGAGGTACGGGCTTCGCGCTGGAAGCGCTCGACGAACTCTTTGTCGAACGCGAGGGAGAACGGCAGCACTTTGATGGCGACTTCCCGCTCCAGCTCCTTCTCTTTTGCCTTGAAGACGATCGCCATGCCGCCGCGGCCGAGCTCCTCGAGGATCTCGTACTCCGCGTCGAGCTCCTTGCGGACCATGTCGATTTCGGTGACTTCCTGCGGCTCGGCGACGGCGCCGACGGGCGTCGTCGCGGTCAGATCGAGGCCGCACGAGTCACAGAACTTCGCAGTGTCCTTGTTCTGGGTGCCACAGCGAGAGCAGTACATCCCGTCTCCGAGGGAGCCGGGCCTAACTTAGGGTTCGTGGGTAGGCCGGTCAACAACTTGAAAGCGTTGTGAGCGCGTCACGCTCGCGCCGCGCGCGGGATCGGTGATCACGACCGTCAGCCGATACGTCCCCTTCGACACGTCGCGCAGTGCGATGCCGCGTTGGACGCGGCTGACGCTGCCCGTGGCCGGGGCGTCGAATTCCAGCAACACCGGCGCGCGTCCGCCGCCGAACAGGCGACCGAACAACGAGCGGCCGCCCTCCTTCTCCAATCGCACGACGGTGTGATACGCCGCGGTCGTGGGAAGCCCGTAGACTTCATAGTACAGGCTCACCGTGCTGCCTTCGGGAAAGCGCTGCAGGGGATTGAGCCGCACCGTGTCGCCGGCCGGCGACATCCAGACCAGTCCCGAGCCTTCGCGTCCGACGACGATGTCGCTCACCGTAAAGCGCCCCGGCTCCAGCGCGTCGACGGCCACGGGGTTGATGATCAAGTCGCCGACGCCGCTCGCCGGGCCGAGGCTCCGCACGAGCAAACGGTAGGCGTAGTGACCGGGCGGCACCGCGACGGCGAGGCTGCCGGTGAGATACGCGGGACCGCGCAGCGCCTGCCGCGCGCCGAAGACGCGCACCGTGTCGAGACTGGCGACGACGTCGCCGATCGAATCCGAGACGACGAGGCGAAACTCGAGCGGGTAGCGCACGCCGGCGCCGCCCGGCACCGGCTGCTCGGGCAGCCGCTCCCCCGGGATCGCGAAGACGACATGCAGCGTCTGACCGCCCTTCCCGGCGCTGTCGGCACCCACCACGAACTGGCTCGCCGACACGTCGAGCACCTGCTGGAATTCCCGCGTGTAGCTGTCGGTCCTCGTCCCGAGCTCGATGTTGTGTCGCCCCTGCCGCCGGTCCTGCGCCAGCTCGGGACCCGGTGCGTGCTGCACGCGCGCGACGCGAGAGTAGAGCGGTCCGAATTCGTCGCGCGTTTGATAGAGCGCCGCGAGCTCCGGGTCGATCGACGTGGTGGCACGCACCGCGCGATTGAAGCCGAGGACGTCGGCGAGGCTCTCGACGAGCTTGAAATCCTGCACGTCGTCGCGCGCGGCGAAATGGAAGATCAAGTCGCCGTCACGGCGGTGATACAGCCAGCTCTCGTTCGCCGCGCAGCCCTCGCCGTTCGGCTCGGCCGTGCTCTGGCAGATGAACTGCGCCCGCTTGTCGGGCTCGCCGTGCCGCAGATAAATCACGCCGCGGTCGTCGAACTCGGTCTGCGCCGCGCGGTAGACTTCGGTCATGTCGTAGTGCCGGTGACGACTGACGAGGCGGAAGTTGTGCCGCGCGTAGAACCAGCGGCGGTAATGCTCCGCGAGCCGCTCCCCGACGTCGCGGGCCTCCGCCGCATCGCGTCTCGCCCAGAAGCGCTCGAGCCACTGCTGGCGCGCGTCGGGATTGGGCAGGCCGTCGAATTCGGCGAGGTCGGTCGAATCGGCGATCCAGGAGAGATCGAGCCGGTAGAGCGTCAGCGCCGCCGCGGACGTCGCCGCGTGCGCGCCGGCGAAATAGGCGACCCATCCCTGCCCCGGCTTGTGCGCGAAGTAGTAGGAGCGCGCGAGCTCGAGCAATCCGACGCCCGAGTCTCCACCGATCGCGAGATACGTCGTGAACGCGGCGATCGCCGAGTCGCCCTCACCGGCCTCGCGCTCGACGCGACCACGCACGAGCTGCACGTCGGGGTGGCGGCCCGCCGGTCCGGCGGCCGCGAGTCTTACGGCGTTCAGCGCGACCTCGAGCCGCGGATGAATGCGCTGCGTCAGCGCGGTGGTCGCGAGATCGACGACCGCCGACGCGAACGCGGGATCGGCCTCGGCGGCCCGGGCAAACGCGCGCGCCGCTTTCGACAAATAATCCTTGCCCAGCATCTGGCGAATGTTCTCGATGGCGATGGACGACGATTCGCCGATCGCCAGCTCCGCGAGACCGAGGCCGTACCAGGGATACGGCCAATCGTTCTGGAGCTCGGCCGCCCACTCGAATTCACCGGCCGCGTCGTCGTAATGCGATTTCGTCTTGGTCGTTTCGCCCAGGCGGTAGCCGATGAAGCCCAGCCGGATGTGGATGAGCGGATCGTTGCGGCGCTCTTTCGCGACCGCGATCGTCGCGGCCTCGAGTGCGTGCAGCGCGACGGTGTCGGTGACGCCGGCAAGCGAGTCGCGCAGCGACTCGATCGAGGCGCGGTCGGCCGGAGACTGGACCAGGGCGGTCAGGAGGAGGAGCACACTCATGCCCCTTCATTATACAGGCCGCTGCCACGGCGGGATGTTGCGGGCTACGTCAGAAGTCGGCCGCGAAGGCGGCGTACAGCTGCGCGTGACCGGTCGCCGGCTGCGCGATCCCGACCCGAACCTCCAGCGGCAGGTCGTAGCTCACCGTGAGATCGCCGACGAGCTCGGCGCCCACCGACCGCAGCCGCGTGAGCCGCGCGCGCTCGCCGACGTTCCACGCGTCCCCGGCATCGCCGAATACGGACAGCGACAATTTGTCGGCGCCGAGCGGGAGATGCCCCACCGCGTGGCCGATCAGCGCGAGCGGGACGCGATACTCCGCGGTGAGCGTCGCGGCGCGACGACCGCGCAGCTCGCCGGCGCGGTAGCCGCGCACCGGAAATGTGCGAAACGTGCCGATCGCGGGACCGTAGCCGAGCTGCAGCGCGCCCGATGACACACCGCCGACCGACAGGTGATCGGGGATTTCGCCGTCGAGCGCGCCGAACGCACCGCGGATCGCGAGCACCGGATACGCGAAGTCGACGCGCGGGCCGAGCCGCAGGTAGAGATTGCCGCGCGCGCGGACCTCGTTGAGCTGGCGGTGCGTCCCCTGCTCCGCCTTGTAGCGATAGAGCAGCGAGGCGCTGGCGCCGTTCTGCAATGAGACCGCCAGCGGCGCGGCGACCGCGGAGCCGAGCGACAAGCTCGCCGAGCCGCCGATGCGGTCCCGGTCGTCGCAGCCGATGCAGATGTCGGCGAGATTCGTGTCGGGGATCGAGACGAAGCGCCTTCCATCATATTCCGCCGCGAGCCGCAGAGCGACGTAGCTGCGCCAGCGATGGGCCACGACACTGGCGCCGAGTGCCGCTTCGATGTGGTCTTCCGATACTTCGTGTCCGGTCGAGTCGACACCGACGAGCGACCAGTCGTTCGCCGCGGCGAAATCGAACGTGGGGTCGCCGAGCGCCTGATCGATGAGCGCGAACGAGCCTTCCGCGCGCTCGGGCGATCCGGAGACGAGCCCCTCGGCGAAGTAGCTGTAGCGACCGACCGCGTCCGTGCCGGCGGTGGCCGCGCCGAGGAAGCGACCGGCGAGCCCCGCGTCGAGCCCGAGCGGGAGCCAGAAATGCGGCCGGAGCGAGCCCCACGAGGAGTAGCCCGTCTCGCGCATCGCGACGCGGGGCGCCGTGTCGAACGGTGTCGCCCGCGTGGACAATGGAGCGGCGACCGGCATCGCGTGTGGTGTGACGACGCGCAGCTCCCAGCCGTCGTCGCCGGGCGTCGTGAAGAGGATGCGACCGTCCGGCAGTGGCGCCGGCGCGCGCGCGCCACGCGGCTCCGCCGTGAGCTGCTCGACTGCTGCTCCTTCTGTCCATCGATCGACTTGCGGCAGCCCGCTCGCGTCGCTGACGAACAGGATGGTGTCGCCCGACCACACCGGATCGGAAATCGCGCTGCCATCCGGTGCCTCGGCGAGCACGGTGATGGATCGCGGCGCCGTCCCAGCCTCGACGGGCCACCGCACCAATGCCCAACCGCCGTTCTGATGGCGTGGCGCGACGATCCAGCGGCCGTCGGGCGACGGCGCGGCTGGTCCCCAGTTGGCGGTCGAATCCATCCGGACCACCGGACCGTACACCGCCACGCTCTGCCCGCGGCCGAACTGCAGCATGGACGCGACACCGCCTCCGGCGCGCGGCTCCATGACTCGCCCGTCCGTCGTCACGCGTTGCCACGCGCCGTTGGGTGGCGGCATCCAGCGATAGAGGTCGCTCCGCAGCTTCCAGCGACCGGTGAAGTCGAGCTGCGTGAGGAGCAGCGTGTCGCCGGCCCAGTCGTAGCTCACCTGTCCGTTCACCGGGTGCGAGCGCAGCGCGTTGAAGGTTTGGAGATCGACGACACGCAGCTGCCGCGCGCCACGCCCGTCGTCGTACAGATAGGCGATCGCCCGTCCGTCCGGCGAGACGCGCGGTACCGGCTCGCTGCGCATCCCGCCGACGAGCAGACGACTGTGGGTCACCAATGAGCCGGAGTCGGCCGCAGTCGCGATCGCCCGCGTCCACGATTCGGTGAGCGCGCGCGGCACGCCGGCGTGACGCAGCGGGCGGCCGACACGGAACGGAATCAGCTGTCCGGCCGACTGCTCGGCGAACCGCGGCACGACGGAGTCGCCTTGCGTCTGCGACAGAAACTCGAAGAAGCGGCTGCCATAGGCGTACGGCGCGAGGCCGGAGGGCCAGCGCGTGAAGAGCGTCGCGTCCCACGGTGAGCGCGCGTGCCCGTACACCCCGTCCGCCGCCACGAGCTGGCGGTGAAAGCCGCCGGCCGCGCGCCCGCCCGTCGTGAAGCGTGACTCGTAGTACGTCGCGATCCCCTCGGTCACCCAGCTCGGCTGATACTGATTGGGAAAGAGACCGGGCGCGCGCCCGAACACCGACTGCAGCGCGCCCCAGATCCCGCGCGCGCGATCGAGATGAAAGACGTGCGTCAGCTCGTGGACGATCACGAGCCGCTCCCAGCTGTCGTAGGTCTGCAGGCCGGGATCGGTCACCGGCGGGACGAGCAGAATCGTGAAGCGATTGGACGGGTACGTGCTGGTGAAGCCGTTCGGCGTGTCGATGTCGTCAGAGAGCGTGACGTCCACGATGCCGCGCGGCGGATGCAGCTCGGTCGACAGCAGGCGATACGCGCGCTCCGCCTCGTTCGCGGCCTCGATCGCTTTCCCGCGATAGGCCGGATGGAAGTGAATGCGGAAGTGCTCGGTGTGAAGCGTGCGCCAGGAGCCTGATGGATCGACCTGAGATGCGGCGGGCGTGGTGAGCAGCGCGAGCAAAAACAGCGTGCGCCGTGCGCCGTGCGCCGTGCGCCGGATCAACGTGCCGCTTCCCGGAAGAAGTCTTCGATCCCTTTCGCGAGACCACGCGCATATCGCAAGCGGCCTTCCGAGCTCGCCAGCATCGCCTCCTGATCGGGCAACATCATGAACAAGCCTTCGGTCAGCGCGGACGGAAACCACGGGTCGCGCACGAGCGCGTAGTCGCCGCGTCCCATCCCCAGGTCCCGCACGCCGAGCTCCGCGACGAGCGCGCGATCGAGCGCGCGGGCCAGGGCCGCGCTGCGCGGGTGGAAGTAGTAGACGCTGGTGCCGTTGTTCGTGAACGGGTTGATGCCGTCCGGCAACGCGTTCGCGTGAATCGAAACGAGCACGTCGGCGTCGTGCAGCTCGGCGAAGTGCGTGCGCGGGTAGAGATCGACCGGCGTCGAATCGGTGCGCGTGAGCAGCACCGTCGCGCCCGCTTGCTCGAGCAGCGTCTTCGCCTGCTGCGCCACCGCCAGCGTGGCGACGGGCTCCCACAATCCCGTCGGCCCGTGCGCGCCGATCGGTGGATGACCGGGATCGAGCACGATCGTGCGACCGGCGAGCGGGCGGCGCGGATCGATGACCGGCGGCCGGCGAACCTCGAGCACGAGATCGCGGCCGCTCCAGCGCGTGCGGTAGCCCCAGACGGGCCCGGCGAGCGACAGCGTGATGGTCAGTTCGTCGGCCGCGGACTGGGCGTAGCTCATGCGGGTCACATAGGGATCGGTGCCGCCATGCTGCATCCAGTTCACGTCGGAGGCGACGCCGTAGAGGCGCAGCGTCAGACTCTTCTCCGCTTCCTCCACCTGAAACGGCACGCGAGCGGGCAGTGGTACGCGCAGCTCGAGTGACCGCGGGCCGGCCGTGAGACGCACGGAGCCCACGGTACCGCCGGGCGGCGGCGTTCCCGGCGCAAGCGGGACGACATCGGCCGTGTTGACCCAGGCAATCGCGCCGCGCGACAGCTGCAAACGCGTCTGTCCGTTCCAGCGCGCGTTGGCGACCGCCGTCGTGCCCAGCGGGAAGAACCAGTTGTACGTGCCGTAGGGGACGGCTTTCCCGACGGTCAGGCTGTCGCTTTTGCCGGTGTGCGCCGTGTCGTCATTCAAGACGACCACGACCGGATGCGCATGATCGAGCGTGTCGAGGAACAGCGGCCAGACGGCGCGCGCTGTGTCGGTCCCGACAATCGCTTCGACGATCGGCTCGCACAGCGGACGCGCGGGCAGCCACGCGACATAGCGATCGGCGGCCGGAGGAAGATGATACGCCGCGGTGTCTCTCCCGAACGCGCGCACCCCCCAGGCCGGCTCTTCCGGCAACGTGTCGGGCACGAACCAGGTGACGCCCGACTGCCCTTCCATCCGCAGACGTACGCGCGCTCCCGGCGTCGCGCGGACCGACAAACGAATTCCTTCCCCTTCCGGAAACGCGAGCGAGTCGCTCGGGTCGAAGCTCGTCGTGTCGATCCACGCGAGCGCGCCCGCCGGCGGACGAAACCCTTGCGCGATCCGCGCCACGAACGTCGTCTCCTGCTGCTCGGCGCCGTTGCCCGAGCGCGCGACGATATCGAAGCGCACGATCGAATCGGCGGGCAGCGGGACCCACGCGAGCCAGCCGCCCGTCGCCGCAACGTTCACGGGGATGCCGTTGACCGTGACGGCGACGTCGCCCCGCCCGGCGCCGACGCTTCCGAATAAGAAGGAAGAGTCGTGCGACTGGATCGGCACCGCCGTGTCGGGATAGACGACGGTGATGTGCAACGGCTCCCGGCTGGAAGACGGAGCCGGGAGCCGGGATGCGGGAGTTGGGGCGACGTGCGAGGCGCAACCAAGCGTCGCCGCGACAAAAAGCACAGGCCAAACGAGTCGCATGTGGCGCAAGCTACCAGAGAGCAATAGATTGGGCCACCTTACTTTATGGCATCGAGCGCCTGCCACTACTGCGGTCGACAGAACGAGCCGACCGCACAATTCTGCTCAGACTGCGGCAAGCCATTGACGCAGGCGGCTGCCGCCCGGGCGGCAGCCATGGCCGGCGCGGGTATCGTGTCGCGGACGAGCGCGCCGACGCCCGGTGAAGGCGGGCAGGCCGAGGCGCCTGGCGCGGCGCCGTGTCCGCTCTGCGGCTCGGTCGCTGCTGGCTCCACTCCTGGCTCGGCCGGCTACGACCGGCGCCTCACTCCAGACCGCCGCTCCGATCATTCCTTCACCCTGGTCCTGATCTCCGAGATGGCGACGGAGGTCGCGCGTTTCGATCGCAAACATGCCGCCACGACGATCGGTCGCACCGAAGGCGACATCAAGTTCCCGGACGATCAGTTTCTCTCCCCGCTGCACGCCAAGGTGTCCTGGGAAGAGGGCCGGCTCGAGGTCCGCGATCTCGGCAGCCGCAACGGTACGTGGGTATTTCTCGAGGAGCCGTACCGGCTGAACGACGGCGACCTGGTGTTGATCGGCTCGCAGGTGCTGCGGTTCCGGCGGCTCGGCTACCCGGGGCCGCACGCGGCGGAAGCGGATGCGACGAAGCGCATGGGCAGCATGACGCCGAGCGCCGACATCGCCAGTCTGACGCAGCTGCGCAGCGACGGGAGCTCGCGCGACGTCATCCAGCTGTCTCCCGGGCGTGACGTGCACATCGGCCGTGAGCGCGGCGACTGGATCTTCCCGTACGATCCGTCGATGAGCGCGCAGCACGCGACGGTGCGCTCCGAGGATGCGGACTTCGTGCTCGTGGACGACCACAGCCGCAACGGCGTGGCGATTGCCGCGCGCGGCGCGATGACGGTGCGGCACGCCTCGCGCATCATGGTGGGCGACAAAGTCTTCCGGATCGACATCCCCGGCGCCGCGCTTCCGGACGGGATGGAGCCGGCATGAAGATTTGTCCCGTCTGCTCCACCGAGTATCCCGACGACGTAAAGTTTTGTCCGAACGACGGACAGACGCTGCGCGCCTCCGCGCCGGCGAACAATCTGGTCGGCCAGGTCGTCGCGGATCGCTACCACGTCGTCAAGAAGCTCGGTGAAGGCGGGATGGGTCAGGTCTATCTCGCCGAGCATGTGAAGATGGGACGGCGCAGCGCCATCAAGGTGATGAATCCGTCGATGGTGCACGACCCCGACGCCGTCGCGCGCTTCAATCGCGAAGCGTCGAACGCCAGCCGCATCACGCATCCGAACGTCTGCGCGATCTATGACTTCGGCGAAACGCCCGACGGGCTCATCTATCTCGCGATGGAGTTCATCGAGGGCGAGCCGCTGACCGACCTGCTCGAGCGCGACGGCGCCCTGCCGGTCGCGCGCGCGACCGCGATCTTCCAGCAGACCGCCGACGCCCTCCAGGCCGCACACGATCTCGGCATCGTGCATCGCGACCTGAAGCCCGACAACATCATGTTGACGAAGGGCCGCGGCGGCGCGGACATGGTGAAGGTCGTCGACTTCGGCATCGCGAAGGCGGTCGGCGGCGACGAAGCGGGCCAGAAGGTGACGAAAACCGGCCTCGTCGTCGGCACGCCGGAGTTCATGAGTCCCGAGCAGTTGTCGGGCGACAAGCTCGACGGCCGCAGCGATCTCTACTCGCTCGCGCTCGTGTACTACCGGATGCTGACGGGCAAGCTGCCGTTCGAGGCGACGACGGTGCAGGAGACGATGATCAAGCGGCTGACCGACGAGCCCACGAAGCTCGCCGATGCCCGGCCCGACCTCTCCTTTCCTGCCGGCCTGCAGGCCGTGCTCGACACCGCGCTCACGCGCACGCCGGCGGAGCGCTATCAGAGCGTATCGAAGTTCGCGGCGGACGTCGCCAACGTCACCGGCCGCGGCGGCTCGGCCACCACGGCGATGCCGCGAACGCGCGCCGACGCCGAAGGCAAGACCCAGCTCATCGACAGCTCGGCGCGAACCGCGCCGACGACCCGAATCTCGGCCAAGTCGGTGGCGCCCGTGGCGCCGCCCAAGAAGCGCTCGCTCGTGCTCGCCGGCGTCGCCGTGGTCGTGGTCCTGGCGGCGGGAGGCGCGTGGGTCGCGCTCAACGGCGGCAGCAAGGCGAGCCCGCCGGGCCCGGCCAATCCGACCGACACGGTAAAACACGTGGCCCGCGACACAGCAGCGAATTCACCGACAGGCCAAACTCATGTTGTGCCGCAACCGCCTACGCCACCGACCAACCGCAACGCGTCGAACGGCGGCGGCAGCCCGAAGCCGCGGATCGACGTCGCGCACGCATTTGATGCGCTCGACAACCTCATGCTCAACACGCTGAGCAAATCCACGGCGGTGCTGGTCCGAGACTCGGCGCTGGCGTTCTACAACGCGCCGGGGATTGGGCAAAAGGACAAGGCATACGCCGCGTTTGTCGTGGGGCATGCGTTCTTCGAGCTCAACGATCGCCCGACCGGATGCCGGTACATTCGCACGGCCGTGGATCTCGACCCGGCGAACACCACCTACCCGACCGTGCTCGGTCAGTGTCCCAGCTGATGTTCGGACGCTCTCCCAAGCCGATCAAGATCGAGATATTCGGCAAGACCGACCTGGGCAGGACGCGCGAGCATAACGAGGATCGCTTCCTCGTCGCCGACCTGACGCGCAAAGCCGCCTCGCTCCAGCCCGACGTCCGCAAGCACGACATCGGGCCACGCGGCACGCTGCTCGTCGTGGCCGACGGCATGGGCGGCGCCGCCGCGGGGGAACTTGCGAGCGAGATGGCAACCGACACCATCTACGACCATCTCGTCAAGACGCTCGCGGAGGAAGACGAGATCACGCCGCAGCGCTTCGCCTACCGGCTCAAGGAAGCTGTCGAGGTGGCGAACTCGAGCATTCACGCGCACGCCAAGGCGCATCCTGAAGTGCGCGGCATGGGCACGACCACGACGGCCGCCGGTGTGTTGAACGACCACCTCTATCTCACGCAGGTCGGCGACAGCCGGGCCTATTTGGTACGCGGCGGCCAGGCGCATCAGATCACCAAGGATCAGTCGCTGATGCAGCGCCTGGTCGAGGCCGGTGAGCTCACGGAGGAGGAAGCGGCGCAAAGCGAGCGCCGCAACATCATCCTCCAGGCGCTCGGCCCCGATCCGAAGGTGAAGGTCGATCTCACCCATCAGGAAGTGCGGCGCGGCGACGTCCTCGTGCTCTGCTCCGACGGCCTGTCGGGTCAGGTCAAGAAAGACGAAATCGCCAAAGTCGTCACCGAGGCGCCGGACCTGAGCGCCGCGTGCGACAAGCTCATCGCGCTCGCGAACGAGCGCGGCGGTCCCGACAACATCACGGTCGTGATCGCGCGCTTCGACGGTGACGGGCTCCGCTTCTCCGGCAGCACGCAGGAAGACGGGGTCGGTCATCAGGTCTTCCCGCTGATCGACACCGAGACGAGCACCGAGCCGGTTCCCGTTTACAAAGGCAGCCGCCCGCCCGTCCCCGCCAAGGAAGCGCGCAAGCAAACGTATACCCGCGCGATCGTGCTCGGCCTCGTTGCCGTCGCTGCCGCCTTCGTGTGGTATCTCCTCACGCGGAATCCGTGAAAGCGCAATTTCGATTTCTCTCCGGCGCCCGTGCCGGGCAGGTCGAAGCCTTCCGCAAAGCATACGTCGGGCTGGGCCGCCATCCGCTCTCCGACGTGCGCTTCGACGCCGAGCGCGATCTCGACGTCTCCTCGCGCCACGCCGCGATCGTCCGCAAGGCCGAAGGCTTCGTCGTGCAGGACCTCGGCAGTCGCAACGGCACCTTCGTGAACGGCAAGCGCATCACGGGCGACACGCCACTTCAGGACGGTGACGTCATCGGGTTCGGCGCCAACGGCCCGGCACTCGAATTCCATATGGTCGAAACTGACGATGTGCCGCCGACCGAGGCAGCCGAGGGACTCGCGGAACGCATGTCGTCGCCGCGCGAGACGATGCCCGCCGCGACCGCGCGACCGTCCGCGTCGCGCCAGAGCACGGGCGTCCGGATTCGCGCCGAGGTATTGCGGCAGACGGCGCAGCTGCGGCGCACGACGAAGGTGCTGATCGGGCTGCTGCTGGTAGTCGGCACCGGATTCACCTGGATGCAGTGGGACGGCCGGCATCGCGCGAGCGAGTTGCTGGCGTTGCAGGCGCGAGCCGACAGTCTCCTGAACGAATCGCGCACGCTGTCGACGCATTTTCAGTCCGAGCTCCAGGGCGTGCGCGACGCGCTGAAGGCGTCACAGGACGAGACCACGCGGCTGCGTCGAGAGCTCGCGGGTTCGGGCGGCGACGCCACGTCGATGTCGCGCCTGCGCTCGCAGCTCGACGACGCCGAGCGGCGCCAGCGCGCGCTGGCCGGCGCGGTGGGCGGCGTCAATTACCGCGCCATCTCGCATCAGAACCAGGACGCCGTGGCGATCGTGCTGGTCGAGTACACCGACGGCGAGCGCTTCAGCGGCACCGCGTTCTCGGTCGACTCGATGGGCACGATGGTCACGAACAAGCACATCCTCGCCGGCGAGGACGGCACGAAAACGCCGCGCCGCCTGGGCGTGATCTTCTCCGGCAGCACGCAGTTCTGGCGCGCCGAGATGATCGGTGTCTCGCCGGACGCGGACATCGGCGTGTTTCGGGTATTGATCAAGGGTGGCACGCCGCGCGTGCACGGTCTCGCGCGCTCGGCCGACGGCCTCGAGCGCGGCGATCCTGTCGCGATCCTCGGCTATCCGCTGGGCTTCGACCTGCCGATGGAATCGCAGGGCGGCAACCCGATCGCCGAGCCGACGCTGACGGTGGGCACGGTGAGCAAGGCGCTGACATCAGTCGTGCAGGTGGACGCGTACGGCGCGCCCGGGTCGTC